>JAAEPI010000553.1 GCA_024232835.1 Cytophagales bacterium | reverse complement strand
TACTTTGCTCCGTTACCGTCCTCAATAATGCTATTATTGAGCATCAAGCCGATAGAAGATTGAAGTGCTGAATCCATCATACTCGGATGAAGAACATAGTCTTTTTGTGTATCTTGAACGGATACAGGAAGACATAGTCTTGCCAAAACCTGATTTTCTCCCTGATAGATTTCCCGAATCCCTCTGAGTCCCTCTCCATACTCTATTTCCATTTCACTGAAGGCTTGATAGCAGTTATCTGCACTCATAATCCCCTGATTCATTTGTGATTGGAGATTTTGAATATCAAGAGCAGGAGTTTTTTCTTTTACCTTAAATTCTGCTACCCCTTGTGAGTGAACAATTGCATCGTCTTCATTTCCAGATTCTGTATATACCTCATATTGTATCTGGCTACTAGCCTCTCCATAGAGTCTGATATGTACTTTTTGGCCTGAGCCATCGACGACTATGGGTTGAGCCCACACAATATTTTTAAGGTGAATGATATTTCCATCCTTTGTCTCACCGGTTGCTTTTTCCACTGCAGCTCTGGCCATCTCCAGCAAGCCTACCCCGGGAAGGACTTTTTCTCCTCCGATTTTGTGATCATTTAAGAAGAACTCTTTACCGGTGAAAGCTGAGGTAAAACGCTGTTCCGTTAAATCAGATGTATTTTCATGAAGGAGGGGATGAATTACCGGAACAGAAGCATCTGACGCTGCAACATTTCCCTTGCCTTTAGTTTCTGGAATCCGGTATTCTTCTCTTAAAAATGGATAAGTGGGCAGACTGATGCGTTTTGGCTTGATTTCATCATAGAGTTTATTCCAGTCAAACACCAACCCCTTGACCCATAAATCTAAAATCTTTGAATATTTCCTCTTATTGATCCAGGTCTCAGTGGCTTTCTGTAAATCTTCATCTACTGTAAATACGGCTAGTGCGTCTTTATTCCGCTTAACCTGTCCCTGGTAAAATTCATCAATTTCCTGGTTACCTGAAAGATATGCCTCCAGCGTCTCTTCTAATTCCTGAATTGAGGTTACTATAAAGCCCAACCTCTCCTCCATTGCCTCTCTTCCTACCTGTAGGGTATAAGCCAGGGATTCAAGGCCAACCTTATGTGACTTTGCAGCCAAAGGCTTAGAAGAACGTAGAAACTGGAATAAATCTCTTACCCGTTGTTCTAATTGTTCACTTGTTCTCGCCGAAAGCGGTATGATGACAGGATCTTTGGTCTGGATATTAATAGCTGAAGACACTTCGCTACTTTTTGCAACATACTCTTCTAAAATTATGTGAGCGTTCACTCCTCCAAAACCAAAGGAGCTGACTCCCGCCCGCCTTGGAATTTCTTGACCTGATTCATCTTTTAAACAGTTCCAATCCATGCCTTTACGCAAAATGTAAAAAGGGGTATTTTCCAGGTCGATGTAGGGATTTACCTCCTTACAATGAAGCGTACTCACCAGCTTTTTGTGCTTAAATTGAAGTAATACCTTAATTACTCCAGAAACTCCGGCTGCTAACTCTAAATGACCTATGTTGCTTTTAACAGATCCAATTCCACAATGGGTAGACTTTGCAGCATCGTAGCCAAATTCACGATATAGTTCATTAAAGGCCGTTTTCAGTCCGTTGATTTCAATGGGATCTCCTAATTCCGTACCTGTACCATGGGCTTCTATATAACTGATCGTCCTGGGATCTAGTCCCGATCTTTTATAGACCGTTTTAAGAAGCTCTGCCTGCGCTATCGGATTCGGGGCTGTCAAAGAGTTGGCTCTACCTCCATGATTTTCCGCACTACCTCGGATGAGTCCATATATATGATCTCCGTCTGCTTCTGCCTGACTCAGCTTCTTAAGATACAGCATACCAACCCCTTCTCCACGGACATACCCATTAGCTTGAGAGGAAAAGGTTTTGCACCTGCCATCTTCACTCAGCATCCCAGCCTTATTAGCACTAATATGAACTGTGGGGGAGATGATGGTATTGATTCCACCGACAATGGCTGCATCGCAACCCCCTCCTTCCATTGCCTGCATTGCTCGGTGAATAGCCACTAAAGAAGATGAACATGCAGTCTCAATTGGCTCACTCGGACCGTGAAGATTTAAAAAATAACTCATTCGATTCGGCCCTACCGAAGGAACCATTCCTGTCGCCGAATAACCCTCAATGGCAATTCCCGCTTTTTCAATCATCCCACTATAACCACTACTCGATGTCCCTACAAATATCCCCGTATTACTCCCGGAAAGAGCGCTTACACTGTAACCCGCATCTTCTATCGCCAGATAGACATAGGTCATCAATAGCCGTTGTTGAGGATCCATCAGCTGTGCCTCTCCAGGTGATATATCGAAAAACAGCGGGTCAAAATTAAATAGATTGTTTATAAAGCCTCCCCATTTGATATTGCATTTATTGACTTCTTTATGAGGGTCCCCATACAAGGCCTTCCAATCCCAGCGGTCTTTGGGGACAAGAGAGATACAGTCTTTTTCCTCTATCAGGTTTTGCCAGAATTGTTCGAGATTCTCCGCTCCCGGGAAACAGCCGCTCATTCCAACAACGGCAACAGGTTCCATTTCCTGAGCAATACTCACCTTACACCCAGTTGTTACAAATCGAGACCGTCGACCCTTAATGCTTGAAGCCGGTTTTTCCTTATCTCCAACTCCTTCACTCGTAGTTTCTACTACGGCTTGTGTGCGAAACTGTTTTTCAAAAACAGCACTATGTTCCCGTGCAAGATAGACTGCAAGGGCCTCAATGGTTGAATATTCAAAAAACAACGTGGGTGTCAGCTCAAGGCTAAATTTCTTATTGAGCTGGTTGGCAAAAACAGTCAAGGTAATCGAATCAAAACCATATTTATTGAGTTCTCCTTCACGGTCAATATTTTGTGGATTTAATTTCAACATCTTTGATACTCTCTGTATGAGCGCGTTCTCTATCCGGGCCACTAAACCACCCGTATCATGACCGCCACCAGTTACTGATTGAGAAACTGAACTTGTTTTTTGTAGTTCAGGATGAGAAAACAGGGCCTTTCTCATTTTGGAAACCAAACCTTCCATAACCAATACTTGAGAATGGTGGGAATTTAAGCTTTGATAAAAAGCACGGATGCCAGTTTCGGTCTGCATCGCAATCATTCCAGCGGATTGTTTCATCATTTCTTCACTGGCTTGATCTACTCCCATGCCTCCATCTCTCCATAACGGCCAATTAATAGAAAGAGTTTGTCCTTGACGTTCCCTGGAACTGACCAGTTGATTGCGGTAGGCAGCAAACCAGTCCATAAAGGCATTAGCCGTTGCATAATCAGCTTGTCCGAGATTACCCATTGCCCCTGCACCGGAAGAAAACAGGACAAAAAAGTCAAGTGCAATACCACGGGTGGCCTTATCCAAATTTGCAGTCCCTGCGACTTTTGGCAGAAGGACTTGCCTGAACTCCTCGGTTCCCTTTTTCAAAATGAAGTTATCTGAAATCACTCCAGCACTGTGAATAATTCCTTCCAGTTTTCCATATTTATTTAGAATAGTCTCAATGAGTGAATTGACTTGCTCCAGCTTAGAGACATCGATTTTTCTATATTCAACACTTCCTCCCTGGGCTTGTAGTTCATCGAGAACCAATTGTTTTTGAGCAGACAACTCAGAGCGACCGGTTAAAACAATCTTTGCATCTTTCACCTCTCTTAGGACCTCTCTGGCAAATACCCCCCCCAAACCACCAAGCCCACCCGTAATAAGATAAACACCTTGATCATTGAGGATAACTTCGGGTTTCACTCCGGTCTCTTTGAGTTCTTCCCATGTCAGAACATACCTTTTTCCTCCCTCATACCTAATGATGGCATCATGAGGGGTGTTTTTATTTTCCTCCAGCTTTTTCACCAGCCCTTCTCTCTCTTCTTGAGGGGCAACCTGAACGATTTGACCCACAATTTTCGGGTTTTCCAGGGCCGCGGTTTTGAGGAGTCCCAAAAGGCCAACAAGAAGTGATTGTTCCTGGGTGCAGGGCACAAGGATTTGAACAAGGACTTTCCCTGACGGTTTATTCTCTAAAATTTTCCGGATTATCTCAAAACTGCGAACGGCATATTTGGTAAAGCGAGATTCGATTTGATCTTGCTTTGATTTTAAACTATGACAACTACTTCCCGGAATCAAAGATTGAAGTTCACCGGCCTTAACTCCCGGCATTTCACAAAGTATAATTTCGTGCTCTGCGTATGGCTGTCGAGTTGCACTCGACAGTCTGGCTGTCTCTTTCCAAACCGGAGTCGCAAGTAATGTCCCTATGGGATCTTTTGCTTCTAAAACCCCAACTTCTCCGTCTAAGACCCTTGTAGAGTATCCACGCATTTCGACACAGACCGTTCCTTGTTCATCACAAAGATCAATGTCGTATCTCTGAACTTTATCCAACATCGTGCTGCTACCTGAGTAGCGTACCCATGCATACATCAGTGATGTACAAGGGTAAAATATTTTCAATGATTCCAATGTAAATGGCAGGGACATTTTCAGCGACGTTTCACTATTATCATTCAATGTTCCATTTTTAAGGTCCAATCCAATCAAAGAACTAATCGCCGAATTCATTAAGCAAGGTTCCAGAACATATTCGCCTCGTGTATCTTGATTGGAATAAGGCAGGCGTAGCTCGGCCAAAACCTGATTTTCACCTTGATAAATTTGCTGTACCCCTCCGAAACGTTCATTTCCTTCTGCCCCCATTTTATTATAGGCTTTATAGCAAATTTCTGCATTCAAGATACCCTGATTCATTTGAGACTGTAGCGCATGAACATCAAGAACTGGCGTTTCTTGTTTTAACTTAAACTCAGCAATTCCTTGAAAATGAACAATGGCTTCTTCTCCATTCTCGGATTCCGTATAAACTTCATACTGAATCTGCCCTTTTTCCTCACCAAACAAACCAATATGGACCTCTTTGCTTGATTTATCTACAACGACAGGTTGTATCCACACAATATTTCTAAGGCAAATAACCATACCTTCTTCCACCTGTTCGGACGCTTTTTCAACTGCTGCTCTGGCCATTTCAAGATAACAAACTCCAGGAAATACTTTCTTCCCTTTGATTATATGACCAGCAAGGAAGAATTCTTTACCGGTAAAAGTTGAGGTAAAACGCTGCTCTGATAAATCTGAGGTGTTTTCATGCAATAGAGGATGAATGGTCGAAACAGAAGTTCCTGCTGGTACATTGATCCCACTCCTTCGAGTGTCTGCAATCCAGTAGCGTTCTCTAGAAAATGGATAGGTCGGGAGATGCAGTCGCTGTAAAGTTTCGTTTTGATAGAGACTCTGCCAATTCATGGAGTAACCCTCTATCCATAATTCTGCCAGTTTTTTGAGCTTTCCTTTCTTAATCCATTGTGAAATTGCCTCTTGAAGATCCTCATCTCCATCAAATAGTCTTGACGACTTCCCACTTGATTTAACAACTCCTTGCCATACATTAGGTGAGGAGTTTGGAACTTCAAACCACTCTGCAAGCTTCTCTCTGGCCTCTTCGATACTTTTTACCAGAAGAATCAGACGTTCCTCTAATGCTACCCGTCCTGTTTGCAGCGTTTGGGCCAACGATAAAAGGTCGGTTTCCGGATTGGCTTCTAAATAATAACGTATCCGTCCTGCTAATTCCTTCAAACGCTCATGATTCTTTGCTGAAAGCGGCAGCAATACTCCACCAGGAATCTCAGTTCGAACAATAGCTTCTTCCCGAGGGAATTCCTCCAGGATTACATGCGCGTTTGATCCTGTCGCTCCAAAAGAACTAATCCCGGCTCTACGAAGCTGGACCTTGGTTTGCGATGATAATTTCCACTCTTCTGTAGACGATTGCACATAAAATGGAGATGATGCTAAATCCAGATAAGGATTGATGACTTCTGAATGGAGCGATTTGACTAAGGTTTTATGATAGAGTTGGAGGATCGTCTTGGTTAGCCCACTTATGCCGGCAGCTGATTCCGCATGACCCATGTTGGATTTAACTGATCCCAAGGCACAAAACCCTCTCTTCGTCGTAAACTCTCTAAAAGCTCGATTCAATCCCTGTATCTCTATCGGATCACCAAGAGAGGTCCCTGTCCCATGAGCTTCAATATAGCTGATAGTCTCAGGATCTACACCTGTCTTTTTCAAGCAGTCCGCAATCATCGCACCCTGAGCAACCGGAGATGGAACCATAAACCCGCTTACGGTCCCTACATGATTGATACTGCTCCCTTTTAGTACCGCATACACATTGTCTCCATCTTCAATCGCTTTCTCAAGAGGTTTTAATAGCACCGCACCAACCCCTTCTGACGACACATAGCCATCCCCACCTTCACCAAAGGTATGGCAATGCCCATCACTTGAGTGCATATCCGCCAATCCATACGTCTGATATTTATTGGGATGCAGGGACAAGTTGACGCCTCCTGCAAAGGCCACCTTGCTTTCACCTTTTATCAAACTCTCCATTGCCAGATGAACCGCAGTCAGTGACGATGAGCAAACTGTATCTATCGCCATCGAAGGTCCATGAAAATTACAAACGTATGAAACTCGATTGGCAATTGGAGCATAGTTTAACGAAAGGGGAATATCTTGCCCTTCATATACCGCATCACTTTGGACGAAACCGTAATCATTGTGCATCACACCAACAAAAACTCCTACTGCCCTCCGCTCATTTTTCCCTTCCGGAGCTACAATGTTTGCAGGTGTGTAGCCGGCATCTTCCATTGTTTCCCAACAGATCTCTAAAAACAGTCGTTCCTGGGGATCGATGGATTCTGCCTCTCTCGGAGAAATCCTGAAAAATTGAGGATCAAAACAGTCCGCATTGTCTATAAATCCTCCCCATTTCGACATCGCTTTGCCTGAAGGGGATTTGAGACCATCAAATCGGTCAATATCCCACCGATCTTTGGGTATTTCTGTAATGCAATCTTTTCCTCTCTTGAGATTCTCCCAGAACTCATTCAAATTAGCTGCCTTTGGATAACGGCCTGACATACCAATAACTGCAATGTCCAGGGTCGAGGGGCTTGAGCTCAATGAGGCAGAAGAAGAAACCAAAGGAGCATGAGTAGTTTTTGCTACTGATCGAGTACTCCGCCTGAAAGGCCTCGATTGATTGAGTACTTTGGATGCATCTAACGCCTTTACAGAATCCATAGCACTTGACATGTCATACCTTTTTGTAAGATGCTCAGAGAGACTCTCGATAGTAGTGTATTCAAAGAGAAGCGTTGGAGAAAGAGTTGTAGAAAGTACCGATTCGATCGATTGGACGACTTTCAACAACAAAGCTGAATCAAGTCCCAATTCATAATATCCAATATCCATAGCAACCTTATCAACATCAATCGCCAATTCAGCAGCAATGATCGATTGCAGAAACGAATCCATGGAATCAAACGATAGATTGGCTATCTCTCTTTTCTCACTCTTCTCTCCACTTTCTCTTCTCTTATCAGTATCTTGTTCCTCTCTTCGCGAAGGATTTATTAGTCCTGGATTTCGGACTAATTTATTTTTATACTCCTTCAGTTCTCCTATCTTTTTCCCATCCGGAGTGAAAAACTCCATGGTTATACTAACTAACTCCTCTTTCGCTTCGACTGAATTATGCAGGATTCTCGTATAGCATTCACTGCCAAATGGCTGCGACGCCCGGAAGGATTTATAAAATATCGGTAAATATAAACGCTTTTCACCGGGAACCAGCCTGGTTAACAATCCACCTGAACCTACTCCACTGCCATCAATTAAGGTTGGATGAAACTTGTAATTTTTTGTACTTTCTTGACATTTTTGATTAATTATTATATGAATCCAGGTAGCGTCGGGGGCAGTATATGCGCCCCCTTCTGCCTTCATCACACCCGTATGTACCAATTCCTGAGTTTGGTAGAGTTGGTAGGTTTGTCGAAGATTGGCTTCAAATTCACAAGCAGATAAAGTTTCTTCAAGATTTACCACTTCTATAAATGTAACAGGGGTCACCGATTGCATTTCGCATGTGATATAAAGCAAATCTTGTTGCGGTTTCTCTGTTGTTTGAGAGGCTTCACTCACCTGCACTCTCCAGACACCCTCTCCAGTCTCCATGGCTTCAATCTTCAAGCGCGCCGAAATATTTTTACTTACAATTAAGGGTTTATAGATGGAAAGATCTCTCAATTCCAGCGTTTCAGGAGAATATCCCGCTTCTTCAAACCATTGGTATAAAAGATCAATCCAGGCAACTCCCGGTAATAGTTCCTGACCATACGCTTTATGATTAGCAAGGATCGGATGATCAATCGTTAATTTTGAACTCCACACTTTTGATGTTTCAAAGGAATGGGCCAGTATCCTCTCTTTGGAGTGTTCAGGCTTATGGCTTTCTTCTTCAAATGGCTGCAGTGTTCTAGCGTCCACCCGATTCATTTCCGGTAAAGGCAGAGGAGAGTGTTTCATTACATAGGTACCTGAAGAATATTCCTGTAAAATCACATGAGCATTGGTCCCTCCATCAGCAAAACAGTTTAAGGCAGCATACTTCATCTGCATAGCTTCCTCTTTTCGTGGAAATGCAAAACCAGATTCTTCAACCGAATAATGCTGAAGTGGTTCTTGTCCGGATAAAAAGGGAACCAGGCTCTGGTGGTGTAACATCAAGGCCACCTTAATAAAGCTGGCAATTCCTTCTGCGCATAAGGGATGGCCAATGTTTGGCTTCATGGATCCCAAATATTGGGGAGTATTCCCCTTAGAAGAATATACAGAAGCAATGGCTTTAATTTCCAATAGATCAGTGACTTCAGATCCTGAACCATTCACATCAAGGTAGCTGAGTTCCCGGCTTGAACATCCACTCTGCTTAAGTGCTGATTGCATCACAGATTTTTGCGCTTCCATATTGGGAGTTGCAGGGCCTGCTGTTCTTCCATCATTATTGATACTTAGGCCTGCAATGAGTGCGTAAATACTATCTCCATCACGTTTGGCTTGAGAAAGTGGTTTCAAATAGACCATTCCACAACCTTCTCCAAGTACCACTCCGGAACTTCGCCTGTCAAGGATATGAAATTCTCCGTTTTTTTGCAGTAAATTACGCCGTGCAAACATCTCATGAACAGATGGACTTGTCAGCAAACTCACGCCCCCCACAAGCGCTGAGTCAATGATACCGGACTGCATCGCCTCCACTGCAATATTCATCCCAACTAAAGCGGAAGAGCAGGCAGTGTCAATGACAAGAGAAGGTCCTTTAAGGTCATAAAATTGAGAAAGGTTGGCCGCTAAATAGTTTTGACCAACAGCCATAATGGGATTTTGAGTTTTCTTGAGATTTGATACATCCACAGGGCCTTGACTTCGAGCTCCAATATAAACCCCGATATTCTCTCCCCCCAACTCCTGGTGACTGTACCCCGCATGATAGAT
>JAAEPI010000552.1 GCA_024232835.1 Cytophagales bacterium | reverse complement strand
TGACGTACGCAACGTGCGGAAACATGATAAAACGGGGTGTCAGCAAGCGAAATCAGTGTGTTCCTGGGTCTGGTCATTAGTCAATTCCTTCTGTATCTGATGTTTTAAGGTTACGCCTTTGGGTTGGCTCTTGTCAATGATAGAGAATGATAGAGTGTGTGTCCCTGTGATACCTTCCTGTGATACCTCAAAAACTTGCTTGTGAAAAGTGCTACCATATGATGGTCGAGAAAAGTCAAGATCTAGACCTTATAGGCGAAATCATAATTCCCATATCTAGAGCAGTTGATATTGAACAAATGATTGATGACATCGCAATAAACAACGAGCAAGTTTGTCTAAGAGGCCAACTTTATAAGTTCAATTTAAACTTATTCAAAATTGATCCTGACGGAAAAAAATTTGAAGTCATTTCACAAGAAAATACTGAAATGTGTGCAGCATTATGAATTTGGTGTAAAGCGACAATATAATATAACAACACGCCCTGAGGTGGACAGCAAGCATATTTAGCTATTAATTGCATACTCCAAAAGCGTTACTGGCCTCGTTGCAGGAAAAGGAAGACTTACTACAACAAAAAGATGAAAAGATAGAACAGTTACTGATGGCGATTCATCTGCTGCGCCACAAGCGCTTTGGCTCCAGCAAATGATACGGTAGCCGTTTTTACCGTCAAGCAAAACGTTATCAGGCCGAAGGCGTTGACCTCAGCCGACAGAAACTCTACCAAGGGCCTGTATTACACCTCGATGATAAATTCATCTGGAATGAATTTAAACAGCTTCAGCTGGCCGCGTAGCGGTGAACCCCAGGGATGGGGTGAATAAACCAGATTCCAGGTATTGGGAGAAGCCGATAGA
>JAAEPI010000551.1 GCA_024232835.1 Cytophagales bacterium | reverse complement strand
TCCTGAAAGACAGTTGTTTGTAATTCAATGTGTGTGGTAAAGTTTGACCAATGCAGATGCATCCTAGGTATTTTGTTTACTTCGAGGGCAGATAATTTTCCAGTTTTGCCATTGTATAAATAAGTATGGTTCTTGATTGAAATTGGCATTTGTTGGACTACACCACAGTCTTCCTCAGAAGATGATTCACGAATAACATTGGTATTAATATCCAAGTAACCTCTAAGCCAATTTTCACCAGCCTTAAACGTTAGTGGAATGTCTTTGGTACAAGTGTCATTCATAGCCAAAAATTCATAACTGTTTTCTGGTAATTCAGCACATGGGAAGACCTCAATTAGGTTGAATGAGGCTTGGGCAATGACGCTTGTTTTGTTCAACAAAGTTCTAACTGCAGCTGTTGGTTGTGTCATCATTAAGTGAGTCAAATGAGTTAGCAGACTATTTAAATTTTGACACGAAGCTAGGATAGCATTTTTGAAGGCGAAATTAATATTCCGTCTTGTTATAATTTCCAATGCCTGTAATTGGGAGGATAATTGATCTGTTGTGATCAATCCTGTTTCTTCTTTTGAGGCTTGCCTTCTCTTTCTAGTTTTCGATTTCCTTTTCATTGTTTGATATGCAATTCCTTGCATGCTCATAAATAAAGTTTGGCCACAAGCACGGAAGAATTTCTTTGTTGTTGTTAATGCAAAATTGTGGTCCATTGTTAACCAAGATGTACCTAGAGCTTCTCCTTTTATTACTTTCCAGACAATGTATTCACATTGCTCTTTGTTGTTTGGCTGCCAAAGTAAGGCACTGCCATCACTAAGCTCACATGAGCCCTGATGGTAATTACAGTGCCCCACACCACTGATTAATCCATCCATTGTTTTGTCACTATGTGATTTGAATACCTTGGTCTCCATGAGGAAGCAATTGGTTGCACTAAATTTCACCCAAGTGCAACATTGAAAGAATCCCCCTGGGTAATCCCAATTCATCTTGTTAGAAGTTTGCCACATTCCATCAATTTGCTTTAGTTTACCATGTTCACATCTTTTGAACTTCTGCATTCGCTTGCAATCCTCAATCCCCACTGATTTTTCAATGATCTTATCCTTCTTTAACCTTCTGTTAGCGAAAAGATAGGTAAAGGTTTGAACTTCATGATAGACAATTCTGCAATGATATGCTTTTGATTCATATTTAATTAAGTTCTTCTTGAACAATCTCAGTGTTGTGATACTGACTGTTGCAGATGTAATGCTGTCGGCAACATAGCTCTTTTTAATTTTTGGTAATCTCCACAGAGTTCCAGCTTTTGATGACTGACACAACATTGGTCTTGGTGCATTAGGCCGAACAGTCTGTCCTGAGGACAATGTGATTAGCCAACAGATGGCCAATATTGCTATGGAGTGGAGGAAGAGAGTTGAGCATGACTTTGATCTTTGAATTCTGCTGGCTTGCATTGGTGGTGGAATCCGTAAGGTCAAATCTGGCCAACTTCTCCAACCTGGCCAGTAATCACTTGAGTAAGCCTCACCCACAGAGACAACCTCCTCACTTGAATCAAATATGGTGCTTTTAGACTTGGCTGCAGTTATTACCATGATCCTTGGTTCCTCATTTTCCAAGTTTTCAGTGTTTGTGTTAGTCATATGTTGTCCCGTTGCATTGTCTTCAGTCTGTTGGTATTTATTTTGTTGTGAGCAATTTTGCCTTGCACCTCTCTCTATCAGGATATCTGCTGTAATATGAGGTGGAGTCCTAAGAGAGCTGTCATCCATTTGAGTTGCATCATTTGCAATAAATCTTCCTGGTATGCAATTTTCAAGTTCTAATGGAAG
>JAAEPI010000550.1 GCA_024232835.1 Cytophagales bacterium | reverse complement strand
TGGGCCTTGAATTTTTTCTGACTAACAACTTTCCTAAGATGCCGATCTATTTCAACTAAATTTTGCTTACCTAGTGTTCCTACCCTATAGCAAACAGATATGCAGTAGTTGGTGTTGTTGGCTTTTAAGCTAATAGATAGCATTTCAGCCTTGGAACTGACATCGACTTTGCCATTTTCAACGTCAATGTCAGTCCTTACTGCAATTAAGACTCCTCCACCTTTTCGCCTGAACTTACTTGGATTGTCAGGATCGGGTGGATGAGACCTTTTTGACCTATCCCTCCTATACACCTTGTAAATTCCATCCGGTAGAATTTCATTATCAAGGTGTTCTTTCGAGAGCCAGGTTTCAGTTAGAATTACGATGTGGGGCTTGTCCTTGTAAATTTTGGACTGTAGTTCCAGAAGTTTTCCAGCATCTAAAGGCATATTTGTTTTTACTAGACCACTGAAAGGAACTAACCCTCGTAAATTCTGATACATGACCGTTAATTTGGTCAATTCATTTGCCCTTGGTCCTGGATTTAGTATACTTGTGTTGCAGATCACAAGCAGAACTAGATTAAGCATGGCTATCCATATTGATGTTAGATTGATGAGAAACTTATACCCACTACATTTAGCAGAGAAATAATGTCCAGGATAACCATACCTAACTACCCAGGCAAACGTATTTTTCCGCTTAGAAAAAATAATTGTTATGACTATTATTGTGGCACTGTTAAGGAGACTATTCCAGTCATTAGCTACATGCTGCCCGATATCATATGCGCGATGAAACTTGTAATCTTTGATATTACATGATGTTGTAACGGCCCCCGCCAATAACATGCAGATCAAGTATGTATATATCACACAAATGACACCGTAAATAATAGTCAATATTTCAGCTTTGCTTAACTTTGACATACCAGGCTGTTTTCCTTGGACTTTCAAAGTTTTTACATGCATACCTGTGACAATCCTATGCTGTAGGAAAGTGACACCCATTAAAATAAGGGTACTTTATTTCAAATTAGGTATGGCAATACACAGGGAAAATTACTGC
>JAAEPI010000549.1 GCA_024232835.1 Cytophagales bacterium | reverse complement strand
TCTGATATCAGTCCTCATTTTTTCCCTGAGGGTAGAGCTGTTCCAATAGCGACTCCTATTGCAATACCAATCCCAATCCCCAGTGCCAAATTGTCAATGAGTAATCCAAATGCTGATCCAAGCGCAATGCCGATCCCAATTCCAGCTCCTATACTGCCTTCAGTTCAAAATATAAAGGAAGGTTCATTAAAAAAACTCTACCTTAAACTGGATCTGCATTTAAGCAGATAGTCCACTTTCAGGTAGAGTATTTTTGAATTTTAGTTTATTTTGATAAGAAACTCATATGAAATGTCAAGTGTTCTTCAATAAATGTTGAAATCGTATAGTAGCTGTGGTCGTGTCCCTCCTGCATACGAAGAGTCACAGGATAATCCATTTCTTCTGCGGCTTCCATAAATAGTTTCGGTTTCAGTTCCTTGTTGAAGAACGGATCCGCATCTCCCTGATCGATCAGGATCGGGAGCTGTTTTCCAGAGTGCTGCTTCAGCAGTTCCAGTGCATCCCACTGAGCCCACGCCTGTTTATGATCACCTAAATAGTTTGTGAAAGCCGCAGAAGAAATGGATT
>JAAEPI010000548.1 GCA_024232835.1 Cytophagales bacterium | reverse complement strand
GGAAAGAACGCAAAGAACTATAACAACTATTGAAAACTGGTGCTCAACAAAAGGGCTCTCAGTAAGCACACTCAAAACTAAAATCGTCATGTTCACATGGAACAGAAAATGGACCCTCCGACCAATCATGGTTGGGAACACCCCTATAGAGTTATCCTCGTCCGCTAAATTCTTGGGAGTAACATTAGACAGTAAACTTAATTACAATGAACACATCACCAAAATCACCAACAAAGCTACTGCCTCATTAATGCAATGCAAAAAGGCAGTAGGGCCCACATGGGGCCTAACACCCAAAACATGCAAGTGGTTATACACCACTGTTATACGACCTATACTCACATATTGTGTGAGTATATGGATCAGAGCCACTCATACCAAACACAACGCTAAGAAGATTGAAAGGGTACAGGCATTAGCTCTAAGAATCATGTCTGGAGCAATGCCTAGCACACCGTTCAATACCCTTAACCATATCACGAACACAATTAATATCATTCCATTCCTCCAAGGAGAAGCAGCCAAAGGAGCATCCAGACTCCAGGGATATGGCGACTGGACATCAGAAAGACGCCCCTCCTGTAAAGGCAATATCAAAGCCCACTCCACAATAAACAATGACTTTCTGGACACCCTACCAATTCCAAAAGCCGCTCTCAGAGATCTCACCAGACCTATTATGAAGCTGGAGAGTAAATTCACCATTGAAAACCCTATAAATGACCTAGAAGAGTACAGGAAAACTCTAGATAACATTATCAGAGATACACCCAATAAAACTATAACCTGCTACACTGATGGATCACGCACTGATTCTGGAAGTGGAGCGGGATATATCATAACTACAGATAATAATAACTTAACTATTAAAGAATCACACTTCAAACTTCCTGATTATTCCACAGTTTTCCAAGCTGAGCTTATAGCTATAAAGGAAGCTTGCAATTACCTTACTTCACAAAACAACAAAGACAAAGATATAATCATATGGACAGATAGCCTATCATCCATACAAGCACTAGCAAACATCACTTCCAGAAGCATTACAGTCAATGATTGTTATAATGCTCTACAGAACATAGCAACCCATAACAATGTTACAATTAAATGGGTTGCAGCTCACACTGGAATATGGGGCAATGAGAAAGCTGACTCTTTAGCCAAGGCAGGTACAACTAGTACAAGTCTTATCAAATGCCCCATACCACAATCACACATTAAAACACTAATTGATAACAAGGTTAAAAATCTTAACAACAACCTTTGGAAAACCAATGGTCATAGTCATACTGATATGGCGCTTGGTAACAAACACAAGAATATTATTAAACAACTAAACACAACACTCATCTACAGCAGGAAAAAATACAGAACAGCTGTGCACCTAATCTCAGGTCACTGCACACTTAACAAACACCTCCACACTATACGGAAAGTGAATTCTAGCACTTGCTCGAATTGCCAGCTAGAGGACGAAACAGTCAATCACTTTCTTGGACAATGTCCATCAACCTCAACAATCAGATCAAACTTCTTTCATGACTACACTATGGATATCACGGAAATATTTGATAAATTTCCTCTCACAACCATTATCAACTTCACAATAAAAACTCAAAGATTAAAAGAGCCTGAACACTTAGACCAATCTGGAGTGACTTAATCTTGCTAGGACACTCCCT
This sequence comes from Cytophagales bacterium, assembly GCA_024232835.1. Lineage (GTDB taxonomy): Bacteria > Bacteroidota > Bacteroidia > Cytophagales > Cyclobacteriaceae > JAAEPI01. The sequence continues at coordinate 231 of JAAEPI010000548.1, read as the reverse complement.
CTAAGATTGTATCATGTCTAGGCTCATCATCCTCACCCTTCTCCCTTATCTCTTCGTCCCGCATTTTCTCCTTTCTTTTTTCCCTTCCTGTCCTCTGCCCCTTGCCCTTGGACAAGGCTGCATAGGACACCTAGAGGTAGACAAAGCACTGTTTCGTGATATTCTCTTGTGGAGCAAATTTTTGATCCAGCCTCTCTTTTAAAAAATGTCCCACGCCGTTTTACGCCGCCG
>JAAEPI010000547.1 GCA_024232835.1 Cytophagales bacterium | reverse complement strand
TGACCATGCTAAATACTATAGAAATTTATCATGATTTGAAAGAAACAATGGATGAAGCTGCCGCAGAGAAGATAGCGGAGCATTTAGGCCGGATGTATGAAGAATTATGTGCAATGGTAAAGCGCGAGGATTTCTCTGAATTAAAAGGTGTGGTGAAAGAATTAGCGGACGCGCAGAAAGAATTGGCAGAGGCCCAGAAACGGACAGAACTGAAAATTGAGGAATTGGCGGATGCGCAAAAACGGACGGAAATCGTGCTTGAAGAACTTGTTGTGACACATAAAAGTTTAGAAAAAGCGCATCATAAATTGGCAAAACAGGTTGGCGGGTTGAGCGATACCATTGGCGGCGACATTGAAGATATTGCCTATTCGCTTGTATTTCGGATCTTATCAGATAGGTTCGGTTGGGAAATCTGCACTTTAGAGCGGGTCTGGCAAACCTGGGGCAGCGAACCGGAAGAAGTCAATATTTTCAGCGAGGCAACAGATCCCATGCGCCCGGATGTCACGATTTGGATTGTTGGCGAAGCCAAATAGGATCGTCACCGGAATAACTTCCCCAAATGTGTCATTGCGAGGAGTCTCCGACGAAGCAATCGCGTGGCATGGGCAGGAGATTGCTTCGCAAAGCCTCGCAATGACATGTTCAGGCAAATGGGGACGTTATTCCGGCTACGATCCTTATGTGAAATCTTTGTAGTTCTTATGAAAAAATTCTTGCGTATTTTTCATTCCTGTCGTTCTTCATCCGTTAAATTCTTCATCCGTTGTCGTTCTTCTAGTTATTGCTTATGAAAAAATCCTTGCTTAACACCAAAAATAATCTTGACCAG
>JAAEPI010000546.1 GCA_024232835.1 Cytophagales bacterium | reverse complement strand
TCAATAGACCAATAAATTTGCTTTACCCGATTGAATTTGCCCCTTTACCTCTTTTCCCAATTGGTTCAAAGTTCAAGAAAGATGTTGAACCAGTGCAAATGAAAGAAAATAGCACTGAAAGTGACGAACATCGTCCAATTACTAGGTCAATGACCAAACAACAAGCAGTTTCAGTTAATCCAATCAGCACAAAGGTGGTTACCTTTGCAGATAATCCAACTAACAGTCAAAGGGAAGCTATTCAGTATGATGAAGTATCTGAGAGATATATCACACCTATTCCAACATTATCAGTTTTATTAGGAAATGCAGCTGCATGTCTGCCTGATAGAGTCACTCCAGACTCTGCTGGATTAGATTTATATTCAGCTGAAAAGAAACTCATAAAGTCAAAATCTTGGGAACTTATAGACACCAGCATACATATAGAAATACCAAAAGGTCATCTTGGATTTCTAACAGCTAGATCAGGATTAGCTGCAAAAAATGGAATTACTACATTATGTGGCACTATTGACAGTGACTATGTGGGACCAATCAAGATAGTTCTTATGAATCAT
>JAAEPI010000545.1 GCA_024232835.1 Cytophagales bacterium | reverse complement strand
CCTGGAAGGATATACCTTAAGCCTGGACCGAACTAACTGGCAGTGCGGTAAATTTTCAATCAACTTGCTGGTGTTGGCTGTGGTTCATAATGGAGTAGCCTTCCCCGTCTACTGGACCTTTTTGGACAAGAAAGGCAACTCCAATACGGCTGAACGGATTGCGATTATGGAAAAGTTTATTGCCACCTTCGGTAAAGAATGTATTGCTTGTTTGGTGGCTGACCGTGAGTTTGTGGGCAAGAAGTGGTTCAAATATCTGCGCCAAGAGAAAATCCTGTTCCGTATCCGTATTCGACGGAACTTCAAAGTGGCCGGTAAAAAGGGACAAATTCCGGTGATGGCCATTTTTCAACATCTGGCAGTGGGAGAAAGCTTGGTTTTGTCCCGGAAACGATTTGTTTTGGGCCATAATTTGTACTTGATTGGTCTCCGTCTTGAGGATGATTACCTGATTATCGTCACTGATAAGAAACCCGACACTGCGCTTGAGGATTATGCCAAAAGGTGGAACATCGAAACCTTGTTTGGCATTCTCAAATCAAGAGGGTTTCGTTTTGAAGAAACTCATCTGACTGATGGAGAGCGCATTAACAAACTCTTGGCTCTGTTAGCTTTAGCCACCGTTTGGGCTTTCAAGGTTGGGGAGTGGTTGCACCAACAGGAGCCGCTCAAAATCAAAAAGCACGGTCGTTTGGCCAAAAGTATATTTCGTTATGGTTTAGACCATTTGCGCTCTATTGTCTTTGATATTCAACTCAAAATGGATGATTTTCAAACTGCCTTAACCTTTTTAGCTTGCGGTCATCAATTGGGTTGAGGTATCAAATTTTGCTGTGACAATAGGGATGCTTTTTGACTGCACCAACTTAGGTTGGCTACGGCAGTTATCGCAGGTGGTGGTCAAACTTTTCTAGTTCTAACCTT
>JAAEPI010000544.1 GCA_024232835.1 Cytophagales bacterium | reverse complement strand
GGCACATGTTATTATTTGATACCCCCTGACTTATGCATATTGTCAATAACAATCTTAACTTACTGTTGGACTAGCATATACGAATCGTACTTATTAATAGTTTGAAAACTGAAACTTTATCCCTAATTTTGCGCAAGCCTTTTTTAGACTGGATTCATTATTCACTACTAATAGAGATTGTTATGAAAGAATTTATTGTTCTCTTTTCAATCCTTCTCCTCAGTATTTCCGCTATGGCTCAAAACGTTGCCATCAGCAACGATGGTTCCGAACCCGCCCCTTCAGCCATGCTGGATGTTATATCCGCTGATAAAGGAATCCTCATTCCAAGAGTGGCGTTTGCCAACAGACCCGTAAATCCAGCTACCGGCCTTTTAATATATCAGACCGATAACGGCTCTGGGTTTTATTACTTCAGGGAGGGCAAATGGATTAAAATGGCAGATTTTACGCAGTCAGATTGGGCTGAGACGAACGCAGCTGTTGGTGCATACATCAAAAACAAACCCGACAAAGTGAGTGATTTTCACAACGAGGCGGGCTATCTTACTTTTGAGATGGATGCGGATACCAGCAACGAACTCCAGACCCTCTCAAAAACCGGAAATAAAATAGCCCTTTCTATTGGTGGAGGAAGTGTAACTGATGCTGTTGACGATGCCGATGCCGACCCTTCCAACGAGTTGCAAAACTTGTACAATACAAAAAACGAAAATCTTGCTGACCTGACCATTTCCGGTGGCACAGGTACAACCATTGATGTTTCTGACGCAGACAATGAATCATTGAATGAAATGCAAACCCTTACAAAAGAAAACGACCAGACTGTAACCCTCTCCAATGCCGGTGGCTCATTCACCGATGAAGTGAATGATGCTGATGCCGACCCTGACAACGAGCTCCAAACTGTCGCCGAACAGGGTTATGAGGTATCCCTTTCTTCCGGTGGTGGCACATTTATGACCGGCATAAAGTCATACACCCAGACGGAAATAGATGCCATTGAACCATACAATGGCTTGACCGTGCACAACGCCACCACCAACTGCATAAACTATCACTACCATAATATTTGGTTTGAAGCCTGCGG
>JAAEPI010000543.1 GCA_024232835.1 Cytophagales bacterium | reverse complement strand
CGAACTTTTGTCCCGGCTTAAGTTGGTAGCCTCAAATCTAAAATAAAGCTCTTGGTGACTCTAAAATAGAGCAATCCAACGTTAGCATATAATGGTATGAAATTGAAGAATAAAAAGAATGCTTTACATCTGTCGCATCTCACATTGAGCGGGTGGCCTTTTTTGAAAAATAGATTAAAATTCACCATAATCCCATATTTTTTACTGTAACCATTCTGTAATACTGTAATACTGTAACAATGACAAAATACTCGGTTGAACGAATTGATCATTTAGGCATAGTAGCCGGAACAATTAAAGATCTCGGGCTGGTAGAACTTATTGACTCCCACTTGGGTCATTACGAAGATGAAACTTTGTCAGCAGGGGAAACCGTAGCCGGAATGATATTGAATGGATTAGGTTTTTCCAATAAGCCCCTGTCGCTGACCCCTTTATTTTTTCAGAACTGTCCTCTTTCTTTACTGTTCAGAGAGGGAGTGAATGCCGATGATTTTAATCGCTTCAAAATCGGACGCGTCCTTGATCGTCTGCACAATTTTGGAACCGAAGCACTTTTCAGCCACATAGCTGTCGACGTGTGTGAACAAGAACATGTTGATTTTCGTTTCAATCACTTGGATACAAGTGCGTTCAGTCTGACGGGTGAATATCTTCCGGATTCTGATGAGCAGGCGATTTCTATCACCCACGGACATTCCAAAGACCATCGTCCTGACTTAAAACAGGTTATGCTGGAAATGATGGTCACTCAGGATGGTGGAATACCGACTTTATTTAAGAGTTTAGACGGAAACAGTTCCGATAACACTGTTTTTCAAGAACGGGCGGCAGCTTTGATCAAAGAGTTTGAACAGTCTGAGACCCCTCGGTATATTGTAGCCGACTGCAAGGTATATACTCGGAACAATGCCCAGAATTTAAGTAAACTGCTTTTTGTCACCCGTATTCCTCAAAATATACAAAAAGTTACAGATATTATCATTCAGGCCCTTGATACTCCAGATAAGTGGTT
>JAAEPI010000542.1 GCA_024232835.1 Cytophagales bacterium | reverse complement strand
TGCTCTTGGGTTCACTTTTATGCTCACATACTTTCAAATCATCAATATCTAGCTTGATGTTCAGTTTTTGTTGAAAATGTGAGAAATGTGACTACGAATTTGGGCACAAAAGAAAACTAAAGAAGCATTAGAGAAGAAACCATGGCTTAAAACGGATTTCTAGAGCTCTTTGGTTCACTTTTATGCTCATGTACTTTCAAATCATCAATGATGTTTAGTTATTGTTGAAAATGTGAGTAATGTGACTAAGAATTTCGGGACAAAAGAAAACTAAAGAAGCATTATAGAAGAAAGCATGACTGAATACGGATTTCTACAGGCTTTAAGTTATTTTAAATGTGTTCAGGACCTACAGGTTTTAGAGGTTCTACATTCAGAGCTTTTGAAGGACTGTTTGAAGAAGAGGCTGGTTCTGATGAGGCTGTTTGTGATGTTGCTGATGGAATCGGAGAGACTGTTTGCTGGACTGTATGCTGGGCTGCAGCCTATGTGGAAGCGAAATTGTGTGGCCAATGTTTCCATGTTCTGAGTCAATGTGACGAATGTGATGACAAATCTGTAACTTCTTGAACCCTGGAGAAGCATCAAGGATGGAAACATGGCGGATCTGGGAACAAACCATGAAGCAATGAACACAATTACCCATATAATATTCATAATTTTCATTTCCATATTGTAGTGGGGGTCCACAATAAAAAATAACAAGCTGGGGCTGAGCTGTGCCAAGGATGATGGATCAGTTCAATCGAGGCTCCACAACTCCTGCTCAATTCAGGCTTGTTAAATGAGGCTCTGCGACTCCTGCTCGATTCGTGCTTGCTAAGTAAGACTTTGATATTTTCTAATACAAAAGGTTTCAACTTCTCTATCAAAAGTGTGGATGAATCATTCAAATGTTTGAGCACCTGTTTTACTTTGCAGCCAAGGCCAGCTAACCTA
>JAAEPI010000541.1 GCA_024232835.1 Cytophagales bacterium | reverse complement strand
CCAACATGGGTTTCTTCCTGGTAAATCTTGCACTACACAATTAATTCCATTTATAGATAGTCTGGCTCTTAGTCTTAATAATGGTCTGAGGACCGATGTCATATACTTTGATTTTGCCAAGGCATTTGATTCTGTTAATCATGATATTATTTTACGTAAGCTAAAGTATCATTTTAAAGTTGACGGGGCCATGTTAAAGTTTCTAGTAAATTATCTCCAAAATCGAATGCAAAGAGTTGTCATTGACCAACATATGTCTTCTGTTGCTCAAGTGATCTCTGGGGTTCCACAAGGCTCCATACTAGGCCCACTCTTATTTGTTCTATTTATTGATGATATGCATTCTGTCGTTTCCCCTGGCACAAATATTGCCCTATATGCTGATGATACCAAAATCTGGAGAACAATTTCTTCTTCCGCTGATTCTGTAATTCTTGACTCTGACATAAATGCACTAAACAACTGGGCCTCTACTAACTTGATGAGGTTCCATCCCACCAAATGCAAAGTAGTCTGTGTAGCTCATAAGAATAAAACATTGAGTGTGCTTCCTTTCTTCAATTACCCTTTTTCATATTCACTTGGGGATAATTGTCTAGAATTTTCTGAAATTGAAAAAGACCTTGGTATACATGTTCATGAAAGTCTTCACTGGAATCTGCAGACCTCTTCTCTAATAGCAAAAGCAACACAACGTTTTAATCTCCTCCGTCGTACTTATCATTTTGTCAAAAATCAAAAGAAAAAACGAGCCTTGTACCTTACAATGGTACGCAGTATATTTCAGCATGGTTCAGTTCTATGGTCCCCATCTGCTGTTTCTACCATTGACCAATTTGAGGCAATACAGAAACGAGCAGTGAAATGGATACTAAATGAGCAAAGTTACTCATATTCCAATGATTATTATACTCAAAAACTTATTGATCTTGATATCCTCCCCATGGCCCAAAAATTTGTATATAACGACATGGTCATGCTATATAAAATCATTAACAATTTAGTTCCTGTTAGTTTACCAGATTACGTTATTTTAAGAATAAACACTAGATCCAGTGCTAATGCAAACATGCTTGGAATTGATCCCGAGCTTGTATGTCATCCAATCAAGAATATATTTGGCCATAGTTTCTTTCCTAGATCAATTTCTACCTGGAATCATTTACCAAAAGAAACTAAGGAGTCTGTAAGCATTGGCACTTTCAAGGCTAATCTAAATTCATACCTATGGAACCTTGTGACTAGTAGCTCAGAAAATTCTCACGTTCACT
>JAAEPI010000540.1 GCA_024232835.1 Cytophagales bacterium | reverse complement strand
TCCCCGATTTTACTAAAAGGTAACGCATAACCTAACTCTGGCTTATAGCGATTAGTCTTTTTTGTCGCAAGATAAAGTTTTTGATCCTCACTCAGGACACCATGCCCTGCATAGTAGATCATTAGTGTATCTAACACCTTGTTGGAAACGATGTCATCCAGTTGATGCGAGATGTCATCGCCAGATAACGCATTGATTATTGGAATAATATTGTCATCTGGAATACCTATCACTTCTGGGTGAGTGAATAACTCCTTTAGCTTATTGACATTCCTTTCGGCAGCATCAATTGATAGCAGATTTTCATCTTCAAATTCACTTGCACCAATTAAAATGGCTTGTGTTGTGGTTGGAACAATTGACAGCTTCATTTCTTGTGCCTGTTTTTTTCAAATTTTTTGTGAAGTTCTTCAGTCAGTGCAGCAATTTTCTTTTTTAGTTCGTCAATTTCCTTTTTTCGTTCGCCATCGTCATCATCAGTCTTAAGATCGACCTCTCGTTTTTTCATCTCCCTCCAACGAAAAAAGGAATGGAGCAGTTGTTGAATGGCATGAAAAGCGGGTGGGATAGCTAGGAGAATAATCACTATCGTGTACGGATCCCACTCCGCCCCCGCTTTTCCCTCGACGGGTGGCAGTTCTTTTCTCCCAATACGGAGATCAGAAATATCTTCTTGCCCTAACCAATTCAATAGATCAAGTAACGTTTCTTCGTTGGCATCTGGTCCTTCTAAGTGCAGTTCTAATTCTATACTCATAAAATATTCACCTCCAATACATTGATAGTAGTGCGTGTGTTACCATGTTGA
>JAAEPI010000539.1 GCA_024232835.1 Cytophagales bacterium | reverse complement strand
TCAAAGAAATGTCTCCCAAGTTTAAAATCATCTTTGATGTATAAGACTTCCAGCTGTGAACAATTTTGCTAACAGTAAAATCTTCATGAGTTTTCACCAAAATGTGAACATGATTGGGCATAACAACATAAGCTTTCAAATCATACCTGGTAGCATCAAAATGTTTCCAATTTCCGACAACGATTTTAGCTACTTCTGGCTTTTGTAAAATACACAAGCCGTAGCCGCTATCTAATATTTCCTCAATAGCTTTTCTTCGTTCATGGCCCTCTTCTGCAGGCGAGCCGCCTGCGCTCCCAGGAATAGTGAAACTCTTAGGCAAAGAATCAGCAAGTCTATATGTTATCATTTGATACTTCGATCCAGCTTCATAATGAGGTAAATAACCTCTTGAATGCCAGTTTTGTAGATTATAGAATTCAGCGCCCTCTGAAAATGTCATTTACAGCCCCTTATATTATTCTTTTCCTAACCACTCCATTGTTCTTTTCATGCCCTCTTCATTATCAATTTGCGGATCATAGTCAAAGTCTTTGTTCGCCTTATCATGAGAAAAGTAATGAGATTTCGCCAACTGTGCTGCCACAAAGCGGGTCATTC
>JAAEPI010000538.1 GCA_024232835.1 Cytophagales bacterium | reverse complement strand
TTTTAGGTTCTTCCTCTGGAGTCCTTCGGCACATGCGAGGCTAAGTGCTTCGATTCGCAAATACATCAATTATCCACTGGACAGACTGCCGGCCGCCAGGGCTTGGTCTAACTCAATTCATAAGCCACCGGCTATGCCGGTGAGAATTTAAAGGGTTCTACCGTTACCGCGAGGGCATGCTTGATGGGTGCAACTCGATCGATGCCGGCGGCTTATGAATTGATATAAAAAAGAATTTTTGCTTATATTTTTTACAATTTGTTTGGTATACGCCAGCAGAACAACCATATACTTTCCATTGATAAATCGGTCAAGTGGTCATCAAGACAGACAGATCCAACGAAACAGGGACCAAAAAATGTCACGAAAATATTCGAGCTATAGCGGTAGTTTTTTTAAAGTATTACTTCTCCGAGGATTGAGCGACAATTGATGGTCCTTTGCTACGAATTTTCCTTCACCTTAACGTGCTTCTTTGTTTACGGCCCGAAACAACCTTATTAATGATCAGCATTAGACCTATTAGGATGAAGAGCTCATGATGGAAAAAAGAATATTAGTTGTAGATGACGAAGATTTCCACAGGGAACTTATGCAGAAACTTCTTCTTAAATTAGGGTATGATGTTGCAGTTGTTGAT
>JAAEPI010000537.1 GCA_024232835.1 Cytophagales bacterium | reverse complement strand
TAAGGACATAACTCGAACGAAGTAGCTGATTCACAGTTATTTTGGATCGGAATAGAATTCCTATTGCATATTTCGGGTTAAACATCTCGGTGATGAATTTTGATGACTCGCTTTTTTTAGGTGTGCATTATCCACAAAGCCTGCTTCCACGGGATTCATCCCCCGCAAAACTCACAAAATACAACCCCTCACTGTTATAAAACTTGTATTTGCGGCTCATCTGGCTAAATTACAATGAGAAGGGGATTAATGATAATGGCACACGTGAAACGGGGGGACGCTGCGCTAGAAATGGGGAGAAAATGCTCTCCCTGAAAAAGACAGAGAATGCATCCTTTATAATCTTGATGCTGTCCTTAGAGATGTCAAAACTAGATTAGCTTATTCTTGAATCATGGATTCTGTTGATCAAAAAATATTAAATATTATTCTCACTCGTAGAGATGGAGACCCTGTAGGGTTTCCTACAATAGACAGAATATTATTATCATCTCATGAAGAGTTTATTCTTAGTGGTCTATTAAACAAAAAACTACAGAATCTTGTTGAAAAAGGTTTTATTCAATCACCTCCTGAACAAATTGGATATTCATTAACTGAAAAAGGTCTTAAACTCATCACCTAACAAACTCAATTTATTTTTGAACAGATGGATGATAAAGTGAATAAATATTTTCTCCACCGTAGTCCATTTTTTCAAATAATTCATAATCCTCTAGTGTAGCAGAATGAAGGTCATTCCATTCTTCATTTGTTAACTTATGTACATCATCTAGACCTGATGCTCTTGCTCGTTCTAACTCTCTTAATTCATGAGTATAGAACTTCTTATCAAAATCAGTTGCTTGTATTTTCCCTGCTTCGATATCTTCTAAACGCTTTATCATATCAACATTCCAATCGTCAGGATCTAATCTTTTTAAATGCTTTTCTATATCCGATATTCCTGATGTAACAATATCTGCATTAGCATAATCTAAATTCTTAATAGCCCCTCCCACATTATTAGGATTAAATGTTCTTTTCGAATACTTCCCTTTGACTAATCCATTTTCTAGAACTTCCCCTATTTCATCTAACTTTTGACCATATTTGGAAACATCCCCCCCATTAGCGAAAACAGATTGTGAAGCATTGGCACGCATCCCTGTTTCTGTTTCAATGTCATCCACGATTTTTTCAAGATCATCAATATCCTGATCTGATAAATACCTGAGTTCACCACTTTCATCTAGAATTTCTCTTTGAGTTTTGTATCGGTTAGCTCTGAATCTAAGGTTATTAAGATAACCTTGAAGGACAGATTCACCAGCCGCCGCTATACCGTAGTAAAGCATGAATGCATTCCAATCATCAATGAACTCTCTACCGGAAGGGGATGATTCAAGATAGCTATTAAGGGTATTGTTGACATTGAAATCAACAATAGAAACTCCAAGATCAGAAATAGCAACATACATCCGCCATGCATTTGCACCTTTTAATGCGGCATTTACTTCACCAACACCCAATGCAAATAAACCAATGTCCAGAGCCACACGAGCCCCTTTCATAATTCTTAATGTACTTTCATTATTGAAAAGCATGTAGGCATAAATAGCTGGAAGTTTTAAGCGTGCTCCCTTTCCTATTTGCCCAAGTGGACCATACCCACCCCCTTCTTCAAATTGAACATATATATATTCAAAAGGCCCGGCAGTTAATGAATTTCGATCAAGTGTGAACTCAGCTCTGGTCGCCAATTCTACCGTGCCATCACTTGTAATTTTTTCTTCTAAAACATCTCCAAACCAAAAGCCCGGCTTGAATCGAATAAACTTTCCTTCTTCAATGTAAGTATCAATTCCTGGCGTAGAGGGTGGTGGATTATCTTCTATTACCCAAGTCGTAAGAGCCGTAACTATTTCGGTAAACTCAACTCCTTCGCCTTGGTTCGTGTCCTCACGAACCTAAGATAGTCAAACCATGTAACTTACTAGCATGAATATCTTCGAGGCTTCCCGAAATTCATTCATGGAGTTTGTATCTACTTTTGGAACGTCACAATCCATAGTTGGAAGCATACGCTGGCTGAGGGTGATTTCAAAAATGTAATTATTGACTCACTGATCTACTTGTCAAGTCGTGAGTCGGTTGATGTTTTCGGATTTGTAATTATGCCGAATCACATGCATTTGATTTGGAGAATGAATGATATGAATGGAAAAGAAATACCGAAAGCTTCTTTGTTGAAGTACACAGCCCATCAATTCAAAACAATGCTCACAGCCAAAGAACTAGCCACCTTCAGGGTGAACGCACAAAATAAAAAGCATCAGTTCTGGCAAAGGGATTCATTAGCAATTGAGCTTT
>JAAEPI010000536.1 GCA_024232835.1 Cytophagales bacterium | reverse complement strand
CAGCAATATATTTGCTAGTCCACGCATGCAACCAAGCAATAGACCATCCCAACTTTTTGAGATAAGGGCAATCATAGGAACCACCAACAGTCAATGTAAACTTTCAATTTCCAATTTCCAAAATATTCTTGTCATTGTTTCAATGTTTTTGCATGTTTCGTTACATGCAAAATGATCTTCTAAATACCATTCATAGCAAGTTTGTTCTGTTAAACCCTTCCATGAATGAACGCATGAGGCGACTTTGGGCGAGTGCTGAAGCTCAACAGATTGGCTGGAGCGGAATAAGCCTTGTTGCTCAAGCAACCGGCCTTGCCCATACCACCATTCGACGCGGAATAAAAGAACTCCAAACTCCACAAAATATTTTGGATGTCAATCAGGTTCGCCGATCCGGCGCGGGTCGTAAAAAACTCGAATTGCAAGACACTGAACTAATCAAAGCGCTAGAAGCTTTGGTTGAACCCATGAGCCGGGGACAACCCGATTCCCCCTTACGCTGGACCTGTAAAAGCACCCGGAATTTGGCGGATGAATTGACTCGAAATCATCATCCGGTTAGTGCTCGTAAAGTGGCTTATCTGCTTCATGAGGCCGGTTATAGTTTGCAGGCGAACAGAAAAACACGCGAAGGTATCTCTCATCCGGATCGCAATGCACAGTTTGAATATATCAATGATCAGGTCATGAGTTTTATGGAGGCGGACGAACCCGCGATTTCTGTGGATGCCAAAAAGAAGGAGAACATTGGGGATTTTTGCAATGTGGGGAAAGAATATCGTAAAAAAGGGGATCCTGAAAAAGTCAGAACCCACGATTTTAAAGACAAAGAATTGGGCAAAGTGACCCCCTATGGCATTTATGATTTGGCCTGCAATGAAGGCTGGGTGAGTGTGGGAATAGATCATGATACCGCCGAATTTGCTTGTGCAAGTATTCTGCGGTGGTGGAAAGAAATGGGGGAAGATCATTTCCCAAGAGCCCAGAGTCTGTTGATTACAGCTGATGGAGGAGGAAGCAATAGCAGTCGAAGTCGATTGTGGAAGAAAGAGCTTCAGAAGTTAGCCAATCAATTAGATTTAAGTTTAACCGTTGATCATTTTCCACCGGGAACGAGTAAATGGAACAAAATAGAACATCGACTTTTCAGTTTCATCACCAAGAATTGGAGGGGACAACCCTTAGTGAGTCATCAGGCGGTAGTTAATTTGATCAGTCATACGAGTACGAAAACGGGATTGAAAGTCAAAGCGTGGCTTGATAGGAGTAATTATGAAGTGGGCAAGAAGGTCAGTGACGAAGAAATGGAACGGATAAAAATAAAGCGACAT
>JAAEPI010000535.1 GCA_024232835.1 Cytophagales bacterium | reverse complement strand
TTTTCCGGCAAGCAATAACTGGATTCACATCATATTCCTTCCCTTGCCAAAGATTTTTTTCAGCCAGTTTGGCTTCAATCTTTGGAGCGATTTCATAGTTTTTTAATCCCCACTTTGGGCCTATGAGGAGGTGAAATGGTGATTGGCTAATAAAACGGTCAATGAGGATCTCGGGTCTCAGATGTGCCACAAACTCGGTTATGAAATCTATGTAATCATCCACATCAAACAGCTGGAATTTCTCAGGGCTCTTTTCGAAATCAAGCGCCATCATGGTGTGTTTGACGACTTGTAATTGGTGGATTTTAAGCGTGTCAATGGGAAGCTTTGATAATTCAGAGGCATGGTTAAGCATTTCGGCTCTGGATTCACCAGGCAAGCCAAGGATAATATGCGCACCCAGATGCAAACCCTTGTTTTTCGCCAAGTCATAGGCCGCCAAGGTTTCCTCGTAAGTATGACATCTGTTGATCGTTTCAAGCGTTCTGTTCAACGTGCTCTCCACGCCAAACTCAAGAGAAATAAAGTGCTTCTTTGAGAGGTCAGACAAGAAGTCAATTATTTCCTCATTGATACAATCTGGTCGGGTACCTATGACCAACCCCAACACGTCAGGATGATTCACCGCTTCAGTATAGAGCTCCTTGATAAGCTTGAAATCTGCATATGTATTTGTGTAGGCCTGGAAATAAGCCAAGTATTTTATACTGCTGTATTTCTTTGAGAACATTGCAATGCCCTCTTCCAATTGTTGGGTGATGCTCACACTGGGGCGACAATAATCTGGATTGAAAGTGTTGTTGTTGCAATACGTACATCCACCTACGCCCTTTGTTCCATCACGGTTTGGGCAACCGAATCCCGTATTCAACGAAATCTTTTGAACTCGTTGTTCAAATGTCTTCTTGATGAAAGATGAATAATCGTTGTAGCGTTTGCCGTTGTTAAATTCCATCGATTCTTTAGTCTAACTCGAGATTGCCCAGCATCCTAACAAATAGAAGAAAATGGAAAAGAAATATTTGAGTATTGAACCTTTGGAGTTTGAAAATATTTTGTGTCTTGAAAATTGTCATTTGGAGATTTTGCCCTGCAATTAATTACTTTGAACCTTATCTTTTTCAATCAATTTTATGGCTTTTTCAACATCCATTAGTTCATAGGGAAGCGAGAGATAGTAAGGCAGCTCGGTTGCCTTTTCTGTCAGTACGATGAACTTGGATTTAACCATTCTATCAACCACAGAACGGACGGTATCGTCAAGATTCGGCGGTGGGTTGCCATTGTAAAGATTAGCCATGTATTGAAACAACTCGTCAATGGTATGCTGTCCATCGGCCAATTGAAGTACTAAGCCAAGCCAAGGTTCTAGCTCCTTTGCTTCTGCATCAGGATTATAAATATCTATCAAAGAAATTTTCTTCCCGTTCTTGGAGAACATCACGTTACGATAGAAATATTTAGTTGTTTCCATACGTTAGTTGCTGCTTTTCAGCTACAAAGAAATCCTTTCCAAATTGATTGTTGCGGGAATGAGGACAATTTTTGAATTTAATGATAGAACTTTTATCGTAGTTGCTAATCTAAGGGCAGGCGGGGATGACCTCACTGGCGCTCGCACCTATTTTGAACAAGCCTCCATCCAAATTTATAAACTTACTACTAGGTATGGAGGAAAACCATCGTTGCACCAAATCTTGACAATAAATTTTAAATCAAATGCAGATAATTGCGCTAGTTAGTTGATAGCCAAAACTCTTAGAAGAACACTACTCTTTAATTATTTTATGACTCTCCATACCGATTTGTAGTATGTAAATCCCAGAAGCCATATTGCGTATATTTATCAAAATCCTATCATCTTCTACTTTGATTTCGACCAGATTAGTAATGACTTTTCCATTTAGATTCATCAATTTAATATTACTAATATCATCTCGATATCCAGCAACTATCACTGTTTCAAAAACTGGATTTGGATATACTGAAAAATTCTCCCCAAATGCATGATCGAAGGTTATAGATTTTGCATCAAAGTACTCGTACTGTCCGTCATAATCAGTCTGTTTGAGTCGGTAATAAGAGGTCCCACTCAATGGGGTAGGATCAAGGAAAGAATAGTTAGAAATTTTGTTGGTTGTGCCTCCACCCGCTAAAGCCCCAATCACAATAAAGTCTCGCCCATTTTGAGACCGTTCTACTGAAAAGAAATCATTATTTAACTCCGTTGCGGTAGACCATGCGAGTTCAACTTCATCATTGTTTTGCTGTGCAGAGAAATCAACAAGTTTTACTGGCAACACAAGTGGACAATTTCCTGTACAAGTCCCATTGTATGTTCCGCTAAAATTGGATGTACCATTGTCTGTTACATCTGCATTGAAAGTTCCATTACCAGAAATCTCACCATCCCCATTGTTGGTGAAACCTCCCGGGGAAACAGTTAATGTTCCATCTATATTAACAGAATTTGTAGCTGGTCCAGCAAAGTCATTTAAGAAAGCAGTTGCGGTCACCACAGCACCAGACTGGATATCCAAACTACCATTTCCGCCAGTTTCTATATATCCTGCGGAAATGCTTCCGCCTGATGCAACCGTAACTACAGCATTTATTCCAATTATCAAGTTGCCTGTTATGATTATTTCCCCATAAATTACAACTGGGCCTCTAAGTGTTAAATTATTAGCCTCCATATCCAATATTGCATCAGCATCAATGGTCAAAGTGCCATCGTCTAATTTTGTCACGGCGGTTCCAGGTTGACAAGTACCAGTGGTCACACTTTGATTACCAGTATAACTAGGTGGACACTGTGTCAATGCAAAAGTGGAGAAGAGAATAAATATGCTAGATAAGAACGTCCTCATTAGTGTAATTTCATGTTGCCTGCTGACAATAATTAGGGCAAATGTAAAGTATTTAAAAGTATTTATAGTTGTTTGTGAAATATATTATTATTCCTCTATTAAAAAACTTTACCACAAGAATAGGTTACAATGGCTTATTAAGCCACGTCAAATTATCAACATCTTCTCCAATTCTGCTTTCCTATCTTCTCCCAATTCCAAGTCAATGTCCTTGAACTTGAAGAAAATAGTTTCTAGCTCACCCTCATCCAGTAGGCTTTCAGCTAACACGAAAAGTTCCTCATTTTCAGCGGCAATATGATCCAGTAGATCATTGATATATTCACGAAGTAGTTCATGTGATTTTGAATAATCCTTACCCTCGATTGCTTCTACTATTTCCTTGGTGTAGTCTCTAAAATCTTCATGATGTTGCTCGAATTCTTCGATGATTTCTTGCAGCACAAAATCAGGATGGTCGCTAATGGCCGGGAAGAGAACATCTTCTTCTTTTCGGTGATGATAGCCATCGGCATATTCCCTAAAAAATTCTACTAATTGACTGACCGTATCAACATACCCTTGTTCATTTTCTTCCCAAAGGGTATTGATTTTATCGATGATGTTTTCTGCTTTAATAATGATGTCATGCTCCGTATACATCACCTCAATAGGATTGTTTTCCATCTAACTATATTTTCAATTTTTCAAAGCTACGTTTTAGAAAAATGCCAATCATTTCTCTACGGTACTTACGCGAATACATGTCATTATCAATTGCCCGTGCTCCTTTAACTGCTTTTTTGATTAGATCCTCTTTGTCATCATCCGTTGTACCCTCAACAACAACCGCTTTAGGATCCACACCTGACAAAGCGATCTTAAGTTTCCCATTTTGATCCATGGCAACTGCACTAGTTAGTGAAGTGAACTCCAAACTTTCTCGTTCTCGTAATTTATAGTAATCTGTTTTGAATCCTCGGTTGAGAGGAAGAAGAATGGCCGTGAGAATGGCCGTTTCTGACAAGTTCCTAGGTATTACCCCATCGCCCGTATAGATGTCTTCGAGTTTCATTGTGCTTGTGCCGTTTTCATCTACAAGCTCAATTTCAGCATCCATTGCAATAAGAGCTGGAGCCGTATCCGAAACCAATTCTGAAAAACACGCCTTCTTTCCTTGTGTGGCAATACAAATATCACCGTCACACTTCAGGCATAAACCTGCCGAATCACGCCACCATTCGGATTGGTTGTAGAATATGCAGCGATTTTCACACAGCACATTTCCACCTATTGTTGCCGTTTTTCTTAGCAATGGAGCTCCAACGGAAAGAGCAGCTTCAATCAGCATAGAAAATTCGTCTACTATTTCCTTTTTGTTCTTCAACTCTTCCAGGATTTCTAACGCACCGATCCGAAGTTGATCTCCTTCCTTCTTTACACCTTTCAGATCGTCAATTTTAGTAATGTCAATTAGACAAGGTGATTCCTCATTTCCTTGAAATCGATTGACCATTACATCTGTTCCTCCTGCCAAATAGGTGAATGATTCAATATTTGCTTTGGCCATTGATAACGCCTCATTGACAGTTGTGGGCATCAGATATGTTTTTTCTGCTATCATGCCTCTTGAACTTCTTTTTCCACTATTTCATTTTT
Organism: Cytophagales bacterium; assembly: GCA_024232835.1. Taxonomy (GTDB): domain Bacteria; phylum Bacteroidota; class Bacteroidia; order Cytophagales; family Cyclobacteriaceae; genus JAAEPI01. The sequence continues at coordinate 4,907 of JAAEPI010000535.1, read as the reverse complement.
TTTCTTGATCGCTTTTAGGACTTCTTCCGAATTAATTGGTAGTGAAGTTACGCGCACACCCACCGCATCATAAATCGCATTGGCAACAGCAGGGATCACAGGATGAATAGCCCCCTCTCCACATTCTTTAGCACCAAAAGGGCCTTCAGGGTCTTGGGTCTCAATGATGCTTGTATGTATTGGAGGTGTATCTTTTGTTGTTGGAATCTTGAAATCAACCAGGTTTCCATTGAGTAAGAGTCCATCCCTGAACTTCATCTGCTCACTCAACGCCTGACCTAATCCCATATGCCAGGAGCCTTCCAACTGCCCTTCTACAGCCAAAGGATTGAGAGCTTTTCCTGCGTCATGTGCACCCCAAACGTCAACGACTTTTACATGTCCGGTTTCTTTATCCACTTTCACTTCTGTGATGACAGCCCCAAAACTGTAGGATGGACTAAGTCCAGCTCCTGCTCCCTTAAAATCTCCCCCTAACTTGGGCGAATTATAAGCTCCTGAAGTGTTCAAGGCACCAACTTTTCTGGTTGCATTTTCTATTGCCGCAAACCAGGTTAAATCAACTTTGCTATCATTAGAGAAAACTCGTTCATTCTCAATATTCAGCTCAGAAACATCAACTTCATGGATGCTAGCAACAGCATCCAGTACTTTTTCTCTTAATCGTTCAGCTGCCTGCTTGGCTGCATTGCCAGCCATAAATGTCACTCGACTAGAATAGCTGCCCAAATCAATGGGCGTGAGTGTTGTGTCTGCCGCAACGACGAAAATATTGTCCAGACTCAAACCAAGTATCTCGGCCACAATAATTGCCAACATAGTATCACTGCCTTGTCCAATATCACTTGCTCCAGAAGTCACTAGAACACGTCCGTCCAAATCCACTTTGAGATGTACAACTGATTGTGGATATTCGTTCCAATGTATCGGCAATGCACTTCCGCTGATAAAAAAGCCACAGGCTACACCAACACCATGACCTTCTGGTAGTTTTTTGAATTTATCCTCCCAGCCAGAAAGTTCCATGACCTTCTTTAGAGATTCTGAACTTCCATTCGAAGTGATCCGATATTGACCTACTGTTTGGGTCTTTTCATCTAGAAAATTCTTGAATCGCAATTCACATGGATCCATGTCAATCTTCTCAGCCAGTCGATCAATAAGTGTTTCTACAGCATAGCGAGAATTTACTGCACCGTGCCCACGCATAGCCCCACATTGAGGTTTGTTCGTGTATACTCTTCGGGTTCTAAATCCAAAATTATCCAATTTGTATGGTGCCTGTAACAGCACGCCATTGTAGTAAGATGTGACTACTCCGAAACTGCCATATGCACCCCCATCAATAATGATGTCAGCATCCAGCACATCGAATTTGCCCTCCTTACTCACTCCCATTTTCATTGTCATGGTAGTTGGATGTCGGCCGTGATTAGTTAGGAATATTTCCTCTCGATTAAAGCGAACTCTGACTGGCTGACCTGTAACTCTGGATAGGTGAGATACAATAATTTCATGTGGAAATGGGTCGGATTTACCACCAAATCCACCACCAACATAGGGTTTGATTACCCGTACTCTATTCATTGGCACTTCCATTACCTTGGCTAAATACCGATGCAAATAGTGGGGTACTTGCGTTGCGGTGACAATGGTCAGTCCATTTTCGTCCCACCAGGCAGTTGCGGCATGAGGTTCTGTGAAGCCGTGACTTATTCCTTGAAAATCAAAGTTAGCTTCTACCTTATGATCAGCATTTTCTAATCCTTCCTGCTGATCTCCAAATCGGAGTTCGGCTTTCTTATGGATATTGTTGTTGAACTTACTATGTGAATGAATTTGCTCATCTTCACCCACATCTTCGCAAGCCTCTTTCATATCAAAGTAAGGACGAAGCGGGGAGTAATCTACCTCGATCAGATTGCATGCTTCGTTTGCAATCTCTTCAGTATCTGCAGCAACTGCCACAACTATTTCTCCTATGTATCTGGTTTTTTCTACCGCCAGAGCTGTCTCATCCTGAGAAATAGGAAGGACTCCAAATGTGATCGGTAATTCCTTTCCTGTGAGAATCGCTCTGACCCCAGTTAATGCTTGCGCCTTTTTGGTATGGATTTTTTCAATTTTCGCATGTGGTTGTGTGCTCCGAACAAATTTGCAATGAAGCGCATTCTTAGTTTGAATGTCATCAGCATAATCGGCTGATCCTTGTACTTTTTTCTTTGCCTCAATATATGGTCGGCCTTGCCCCACCATTTTGAATTTCGTGTCTGGAGTGCCCGCTGCGATAGGTTCATCGTCTACGTAGGCCTCCACAGCTTCTATTATTTTTTTGTAGCCCGTACATCTGCAAAGATTTCCCGATAAGGCTTCTTTGATTTCTTCATGTGAAGGTTTTGGAGTTTCTTCAAGAAAGTCCAGGGTGGTCATGATCATGCCTGGTGTGCAGTAGCCACATTGAACGGCTCCTTTTTCTACAAATTTTTCTTGAAGCTTGTGCAGTTTGTTTTGATCGGCTATTCCTTCAATAGTCGTAATAACACTTCCGTTTACCCGCAAAGCAGGAGTGATACAACTTTGAACAATTTTCCCATCTACAAATACGCTACATGCTCCACAACTTGCTTGTTCGCACCCCAGTTTGGTTCCAGTTAATTGTAACTTTTCTCGCAGCACCTTAGAAAGGGTATCGTGTGGCTCGATGAGCACTTGATGTTCCTTTCCATTTACGATTAATTTCAGAATCTCCATTAGTTGTTTCTTTTACAATCCTGCTCCTATGCTTTTTCCTCCATCTACATATAGTGTTTGACCTGTAATAAATTGTGTGTCTTTATTACTCAAAAAGGCCACAGCGTTGGCAATATCCTCAGGTCTTCCCATTGACTTGGTTGGTTGAGCAGCAATCAACTTTTCCTGTACATTTTCCGGCAATTCTTGCGTAAGCGGCGTATCAATCAAACCAGGAGCTACCGTATTAACTAGCACACCGTACTTTCCCAGTTCTAGTGCCAATACTCTTGTTAATCCAACTACCCCTGCTTTAGAAGCGGAATAATTTGATTGCCCTCGGTTTCCTAACCAGGCACGGGATGCAATATTAACAATCCTACCTCTCTGTTGGTTTCGCATTAAGGTGCCTGCTGATTTGCACATGAGCCAGGTGCCTTTCAAATTGATGTCAACCACTTTGTCAAAGTCCTCTGAGGACATTTTCCAAATCACATTATCACGAATAATTCCCGCATTGTTGACCACCACATCAACCCCTCCATAGCTGCTAACAACAGATTCAAAAAGTGCAACTACTTCGTCTTCCTGACTGATATCACAAGCCATAAATTTGGCTGATTCTCCTAGCTCCTTGGCCAGAGCTTCTCCATTTACTTTGTCCACATCTATCAGGATTGTTTGATAATTGTCTTGTACAAACCGTGTTGCTATTGCTTTTCCAATTCCTTTGGCAGCACCTGTTATTATCGCTACTCTCATATTAGTATATTTTTTACTTAATTATGCACACCAAACTGCATACGACTATATTCTTTAGGAGTATTTATGTTTATCAAAACATTTTCATTTTCGACCTCAATATACCTTCTTTCAAACTCATCAAAGACGTTATGCAGGGTATCTCTAATGTTGTAGCCTTCCATGAGGCTCATGGTTATTTTATTTGAAATCAACACAGGATGACCCCCTTTGCCTTTGAAAGTAGGAATACTCACACCGTTTGGATTGGCCGACTCTCGCAAGGCATCTATCACCTTAGAATCAATATATGGATTGTCAATGTTCTGGATAAAAACAAATTCGGTATCCTTTAGCTTTTCCAAGCCAATTCTAATTGAATGCAGCCTTCCTTTTCCCAATTGATCGTTTTTTATAACCAATGAATGTTTTTCTATATTTCTAATATGATCCATCCATGGATCAGAATAAAATGCATTATTCAGGACAACAGCAATCTTGTCAACGCCATGGTCAGAATATACCTTGACGAGATGCTCCAGAAAAGTAGCTTCACCATTTATCGAAAGCCAAGGTTTTGGGAAACCCATTCTTTCCGATTTTCCACCAGCCAGTATTAGTGCACCATATGAGTTTATCGAGTTCAAATCCTTAGCACTGTTTGCGTTTAGTTAAAATCTACTCTCCTACGCAAAATGAGGCAAAAAATTTCTTTATTGGAATGACGTAAATCATGTCGGCTTGAATGGGGCATTTGGTAAATGGATACTTCGGAAAGGTTGTGTTTGAGAGGATAAAAAAAATATTGGTATTCCCCTCATTACAATAGCACTATCGATGATAAATCGTGGGCGCTGAAGGATTCGAATCCCAGATCCCCAGAACACAACAAGGAAGGTCTAGGTTTGTTCCCTGGATTCCCAAAAATAATTATCTTGACATTCAAGTACCTCGGAGCAAGCTTGCGAGGTATGAGTTTGGAAAAATATTTCTTCATTCGATGCAAGCATCGATGAACCTGCCTACCGCAGGTAAAACCAACTGGTGGGATTCAAAGCGAGGTAGTATTCTATTAATTTTCTTAGGAGGAGGTTGGATTGATATTCTATATTTGATCCTTTTAAAATGAGAGTTGAAATGAACTCGCTGTAGTCAGATAAGTTAAAATTACATGAATCCCATCTGAATTATACATGGGTTAAGGGGGATGTGGCTGAGTCAATTCAAATACTTTCAAAGGCCACAGGTTTGCCTTTTTTTAAGAAAGATTCTTTCTATAATCTAGGGGATATAATTCACAAGTTAGATGTCGACCGTGTTTTAGATCATTATCTTCAATTCAAAGATGGAATCTCCAAAATCCAATTTACAGCATATCGAAAGAATGAGGATAATCTTAAGGGAACCTCTAATAATTAATTTTCTCACTTTGCCAC
>JAAEPI010000534.1 GCA_024232835.1 Cytophagales bacterium | reverse complement strand
TTCGAAACCCCTCGGCACTATGATTGCCCTGTGGAACTCTTATTTCACTGGAGGCCAAGTGCGCTGTTTTGGGTGGTAAAGGTCCGCCAAATATGTTCAACGAAATTTTCTTAGAATAAATCATTGACTCGTAGAAATTATTAGTTATTTCTTTCGTGGCAACAAAGTCAGTCCTTTCCGCTACCATAACATTTTTCCCAGAAGGGATATTCTCAAATGTACTCTTTAAGTCTCCGTCAATTGGCCACCAAAACTCATCCGCATCATTATTTATAACCCAATCTGCGTTGAATTGGGTTTTGGCTAGTCTAGCCATTTGGGTAACCCAAATGCTTTGATTGAAATTATCTTCTTTTTCAAAAAGATATTTCAGTACACCCTGTTTTTCGTATTCTTTAAGTATGTCTGTAGTCGAATCCTTGGACAGATTGTCTGTTGCGATAATAAAGTCTACACCTTGTGCTAAGTGGAATTCGATATTGTCTCTGATGATGTCTTCCTCATCTCTTACCAGAAGAGTCATTACTAGTTTCATATCTAAACATCCACTTTGGCATATTTAGCATTTTTCTCTAT
>JAAEPI010000533.1 GCA_024232835.1 Cytophagales bacterium | reverse complement strand
TGATTTATATACCATAATTCAAATCTTAAAATAGCTATTTAAAAAGTACCATTTTTTGTGGCATGTACAAAGTTGGGGTTGACAAACATAAGAAAAATTCTTGCAATACAGTGCACTAACCAATCACCTACCCCATAACTGTACCACCCACTAGTACTTCAATCATACCACTCCCACATACACTGAAGAAAACAATCAGCTGCCCCCACCATACTTCCAGTCATAACACATCCACAAACACATTACTAGAGATTAGAGAAGACACGAATATCACCCTACCGACCCTACTACCTGAGTCCTGAAATGTATGTAATCACCAAATAGCAATGTGGTACTGGTCCCGGGCTTCAGGGCTTACCCCAAAGTTAACATGTGTGCCGTGAGGTCGCAACTGGCTTAGGCAGAGTTAAACGTCGTTTTAGGGGTGCCCAATGATCCTCTTCCTACACTAAGCCTGCTGGCTATACCTCACCAGGTCTACCATAAACTGGCCTCTGGCTATACCCACCATCCTGAACCCTGAATAGCCCTCTTCGCTAAAAACAAAAAACCATACCATTTACTGTGCTCCCATCTTGGCTGCTAAAAAGCGGCCAAGCCCATAAAACCCATGTACCATAAAGAATAAAGATTCTTGAAGGTTCTGGGTTTTGTAGTTTATTAGGGCCACGCTTCCCCAGAGCAAGGTCCACAAAAAAGGGACAAAAACATATCAGCCTAAGGTGTGGCCTAATAAGCTAAACCCTTAGCTTCTCACTCTCTTCTCGCTAAGCCAATAGCCCAATAACTCCACTTTGAGCAATGTAATGCTTTCTGTCAAATTTTTCTCACTAGTTTCCCAGTTGCTCTCCCTCTGATTCCAATTGCTGCGGCTAGTGCTCTCCGGAGGATTTCTGCAGCAAAACCACAACTTCTTGCTCCCACCTTGACGGAGCACATCGTAGCAAGACCATACAGCAGTCTGGCAGTCGACCTGAATATTGGCATATACAATTGGTCGAGCTGTAGCTCATGAGACTCAGTGATCCGCTCTTCTGATGGGCAGGTGAGCTCTCTCCAGATGATTTTCTTGATTGAGTTATACTAGAGTACATAATAAAATCAGAGGACAAGATATAACCGTATTGGCAGCGCACCTGAGAGCGAAAATGGGTGTGACCCTCATGGGTTAATGTTATGTCGAAGGTATCTTTTAACTTGGGTTCCTTATTTTTTCGATAATTTCCCATCATTTATACTTTAAATCAGAAATGACTGTGTGAAGTTCCAAATTTCTCCTGCAATTTGCAAGTCATGTTATATGTAGGTACATAAGTCACCACACTAAAGTTATGCTTGTCCCTCATGCGAATAATTAGTTATCGCGACTCGCGATATCTTTTTTTGTGATTATGTGAAAACAAAGCTCTTTAGAGCTTTGTAAATGCTTTGCATCCCCATAAAGTTGATAATTGCGGTCATTTTGCACCCC
>JAAEPI010000532.1 GCA_024232835.1 Cytophagales bacterium | reverse complement strand
CTAGAGAAAATTTGCTAAAGTATTATGCAAAAACAGAAACAAACTACCTCTATCAAAAAGGCATTGAAGAACTTCAGTCTGTTGGCTTTACTGTTATAGCCATTGTATGCGATGGGCGAAAAGGACTGATACAATCATTCTCAAATATACCAGTTCAAATGTGTCAGTTCCACCAAGTAGCAATTATTAGAAGGTATATTACAAAGAATCCTAAGTTGCAGGCTTCTAAAGATTTAAAAGTTATTCTTGATATGTTAAAACAGACAGATCAAGAATCTTTTCAAGGTGCTTTGACAGAATGGTATTCTGCTTGGGAGTTATTTTTAAATGAGAGAACTGTCAACACAGAAACAGGTAGGAATCATTTTACACATAAGCGATTACCGAGTGCTTATAGAAGTTTAAGAAACAACTTGCCCTAGCTTTTTGTATGATATGAGCATATTGGCAGATGATGCAACCTTTATTACCGATAAACACCCCTCCTATAAAGCGTATGTAAATGATAAGCCTTCCATAAAACATAAGCGATTGCTTGCTAAAGATCATGTGGATAAAAATGATGCATCTGTACACCTTCAAAAGGTTAATAATGTACACGCACAATTGAGAAGCTTTTTAAGACCCTTCAATGGGGTAAGCTCAAAGTATTTGCAAAATTACCTTAATTGGTATTCGTATGTAGGCCAAATACAAAATAGCAAAACAACAATCAAGCAATGGTTTTTAGCTATGCTCGCTACCGATCAGGCATATGCTCTGTTTGAGCTTTTTAAACATAATGCCGTAATTATTAGAACTTAAGGGAACCTCTAATAATTAATTTTCTCACTTTGCCACTTTTGTTATATGAACACATTGCAACAGGATTTTAAGTGGCTTTCCTGTTTTAGTTTTTTTATGGAAAAAGTCCTCACTTTGCTAATTACCAAAAATGAGACCTAGGTTTTCTCCAACTTATTTCAATTAAATTTAATCCTCTTACAACCTTATATACCTTAGGTCATCTTTAACCCAGATGATCGATTCAGTTTTTGTAATGAAGTGTTGAAATACGAAATAGTCAGGCACGTATGTGAGCCAGTTCGTCTGGTCTAGGTGGGGAGGCATAGCCTGAGGTATCGTGAGAATCAAATGCAGTACCAGGTGTCTGATTTTGAAGAATTTTGACAAGGTAATAGAAAGTTTAATTGATCATCTGGGTATAACTCGAATTCGCAAACCAACCACGTGACAGAATCACAGCAAGTATGGATTCAGGAGGCTCGAAAGGGCAATGAATTAGCCGCATACAATCTATACGAGAGCTATTCTAAGGCAATGTACAACACGCTGATTAGAATGGTTCGTGATGAGGAAGGAGCTAAAGATTTATTGCAAGAGGCATTCATCAAAGCCTTCAAGAATCTTGGGAATCTGACCAATGACCTGGCGTTTGCAGGCTGGCTAAAGCAAATAGTGGTGAATACAGGTTTGGAGTACGCGAGGAAGAAGAAATATGTGTTTGAAGACATTGATGAACAACATGATGATTTTGAAGAAGACGAACCGATTAGTGATGTGGATGTTGGCTCAATACACGCCGCAGTTAAAGAGCTACCCGACGGCTGTAGAACTGTCCTCTCTCTTTACATTTTCGAAGGCTACAAACACTCGGAAATTGCCGAAGAATTGGGCATTACAGAGTCTACTTCAAAAACTCAGTATCGTCATGCAAAGAAATTACTGAAAGAAAAATTAACAAACGTCTATGAAGGCTATTGAAGATCAAATCAAGGACAACCGAGAGCAGTTAGATATTGAAACTCCACCGGAAGACGCATGGAATGAAATTAGAATGGGTTGGAAAAAAGAAGAAAAACAACCGCTCAATTTCCAATGGTGGAAAGTAGCAGCAGCCGTCTTCTTCATATCTACGGTGGGACTCATTGGCTACTCCATTTCACTTAATCAGGAGGTTGAGGAGTTAGCCTCACTGGGAGACATCAGTGCGGAATATCGAGCCATTGAAGCAGGCTATCAGGTGGAAATATCACAACTGAATAGCACCCTCTCTATTGATGAATTGAGTAAAAGCGATGAATATGCATGGGTGATGGAAGAGATGCGCATGCTCGAAGAAATCAACAAACAATACAGAGCGGATATTGGCGAAAGCGCTGATCAGGAATTGCTTGTCAGAGCACTGCTTGACTACTACGAAAAGAAAATTCGATTACTCAAAAAACTTGAACTTGAAATAAAACGACAGAAAAATGAAGAAACAAATACTACTGATTACAGCAATATTTAGTGCTGCCGTACTCTTCGCTGATGATAAAATTGGCGAGACAAGAACCGCCAAGCATACTGTTTCAATATCCGGCACGACAGAAATTAGGATCCTTGGGAAGTATACTTATTTGCAAATTGAGACATGGGATAAAAATGAAGTTTCAATTGAAGCCTCTGTGATTTTCAATGGAAAAATGGTAGACAGGGTTCAGAAATTTCTAGATGAGTTTGAACAAAATGTCAAAGAAGGTGTAACGAAAAACGGAAACGAATTAGAAATTAACACCCGTCTAAAAGAGCCTAATCGAGTACAAATTGGGTCAAAGAATGTGGGTGTTCACATTGGGTATAGTGACAAAGAGTTGAATATAGAGTACATAATCAAAGTACCTACCTCGAATAAACTGATTATTAAAGGTGCATACGAAGATATCGACATGAGTGGGACGTATGATGATGTGGAAATCACGCAATACTCAGCAGATCTCACAGCAGAAAAATTCAATAAAGCAAAGCTAAATCTGAAATATGGCGATGCGGAAATTGACTATATCATGCAAGGTGAAATGGAAACTTATGAGCAAGAAGTAGAAATTGAAGAGATCGAGTTTCTAAATCTAAACACGAAATATTCTGACTTAAACCTCGATCAAGTTCAAAAATTAACTGTCCTCGGATATGAAACCGATTTCAGTATTAATGACATTCAATTGCTGAAAGGCAACTTAAAGTACGGTACTATGGAAATAGAATCCAAATTAGCCCAAGGAACCTTGACTCTTTATGAATTCGACATTGATGCTCAAGCTATCGGTAACCTAACCTTTGAAAACAGCAAGTATTGTGATTTCGAAATTGATAAAGCAAATGAAATTCGATTCATAGAATCTTATGAGGATGAATTGAATATCAGGTATCTCAATACTCTTATTACAAAAAGCAAATATGGTGAATATGAAATAGAGCAACTAGGTAATAAATTGGAGCTAAATGGCTATGAAGATAATGTGACCATCAATGATGTCATGGACAAGGCTAGTAGACTCGATATGGATGGTAAGTATTTAAAATTAGATATTAACCTAACAGGTACGTCGTACTCCCTGGCTACAGATTTGAAGTATGGAAAAGTTAATTACAACGAATCCGAGGTAGATGTAAGAAAATACATCAAAGAAAATTCCACTTTGAAGATAGAATTAAACTCAAAATCAGGCGGTGAGGATGGCTTTCAAATGAATATTAGAGGGTATGAAGTGGATGTCAATCTTGAATAACCCAAAAAACAAATTCCGATTTTCCTTCAATTTGAGCCTTATGGAATTCTTGAAAGTTCACCCGATATTATGTAAATGTAGAAATTCGTTCTGGCTCTAATCTGGTGTAAAGCATGCGACAATGACTTTGTAAACTATCTCCCTATACGAACAACCAACCATCCTTCTCATGTTCCTGATTATCTTGTGGTTTCATTCATAACAATGAAAGCTCACTACGATTACATCATCATCGGTTCAGGATTTGGGGGTTCCGTCTCTGCTCTTCGATTGGCCGAAAAAGGCTATTCCGTTTTGGTTATCGAAAAAGGAAAATGGTATCAGGGGAAAGATTTCCCAAAGACCAACTGGAATCTCAAACGATGGATGTGGCTACCTGCTTTAAGATTGTTCGGTATTCTAAAATTGACATTTCTCAGGCACATTTCCATTCTCTCCGGTGTGGGTGTGGGAGGTGGCTCACTCGTGTATGCCAATACACTTCCCAAGCCTAAGAGTCAATTTTTTAATCATGGTTCCTGGTCAGGACTCGCAGATTGGGAGAAGGAATTGAACCCATTTTATGAGACCGCCTGGGAAATGCTGGGCGCAACAGAAAACAAAATCATAGGTGATGCTGAGGAGGCTATGAAGAAGTTGGCGGTTGAAATTGGAAAAGAGGACAAATACCGATCAACGAAAGTGGCTGTCTATTTTGGAGAAAAAGGTCGAGAGGTAAAGGATCCGTACTTTGATGGGAAAGGCCCAACTCGAACCGGGTGTGTCGCCTGTGGTGCTTGCATGACTGGCTGTCGACACAATGCGAAAAATACATTAGACAAAAACTACCTCCATCTTGCTCAACAATCCGGTGTAGACATTCTTGCTGAAAATGAAGTTCAGAATATTATCCTAATTGGAGAAGAAGATGGCTCAGAGGGATACTTGGTTTCATTTAAAAAATCAACGAAAATATTTTCTAGCACCAAGTCTATTTCCGGGGATGGCGTGATCTTTTCCGGCGGTGTTCTAGGTACTATTCCTCTACTTCTCAAACTGAAATCATCTTCACTACCCAAACTCAGCAACAAAGTTGGTGATGATGTCCGTTCCAACAATGAGTCGCTCATCCTGAACATATCACTAGACAAGAAAAAGGATTTTTCTAAAGGTATTGCAATTGGTTCAATCATCGAATTGGATGAGAACAGCCATTTAGAATCTGTGAAGTATGGTGCTGGATCTGGTTTCTGGCGAATTCTCATGATGCCGAAGGTTTCAGAAAAGAGCTTCTTTTTAAGAATCATTAAATTAATCTTCAAACCCCTCTCCGATCCCATTGGTTGGATGAAGGTACTTTTTGTGAGGGACTTTGCCAAACAATCAACTGTCCTGCTTTTTATGCAACACTTAGATAGCAAGCTGAGATTTAAAAAAGGAAGGTTTGGGATGAAATCCAGTGTATCCTCAGGGGTCAAGCCCACAGCATTTATACCAGAAGCTGATGAGATGGCTAAAAGACACGCCAAAATAACGAACTCAAAATCCGTTGCGATATTCACCGAGACCCTGACTGGTATACCTTCCACCGCACATATTCTGGGAGGGGCTGTGATGGGTGAAAATTCGGATGAAGGTGTGATCGACAAAGACAACAAAGTATTCGGTTACAAAAACATGTACGTCTGTGATGGCTCCATGATTTCCGCCAATCCAGGTGTAAATCCATCACTCAGTATCACCGCTATCTCAGAACGAGCCATGAGTAAGATTGTATCAAAGAATCAGCTGTAGATTCTCTTGTTAAAAACATTCAGTAAATTCTGAACTATTTTCTACCAATTCAGATTAATCACACATGCACGCAGGAAAAAAATTTACCTTTTGGCAAACGATCAAGTGGAGCAAGAAATACATATTCATTTTTCTGATTATCAACACCATTCCGGTTGTCATCTATCAAATCTACGAATTCGAATGGCTGAAAATTCCTTGGCAACCAATTTCAGTTGTCGGAATAGCTGTTGCCTTTTATTTGGGATTTAAGAATAATTCTTCCTACGAAAGAGTTTGGGAAGCTAGGAAAATTTGGGGTGGCATTGTGAATACGTCAAGGACTTTCACGATCATGACCAGAGATTTCATTACCACTGAATTTGCAACAACCAAGGTGAGTGATCAGGAACTCCGCCAAATTCATATAACCATTGTACATCGACATGTCGCTTGGTTAAAGGCTTTGACTTATCAAATGCGCGAAACTCGTCCTTGGGAACATCATGATGAAAAAAATGATGCCTTTCGAAGAATGGCTGGTGTGCATAGTGCTGACAACCATTTCGAGAAACTTAAGCCCTACCTTTCGGTCAAGGATTATGAGTATATCATGTCCAAAGGCAACAAAGCCTCTCATCTGCTTAGCCTGCAATCCAAAGCGTTTTTAGATTTAAAGCTTAAAGGTCAGATTGAAGATTTTCGTCATATGGAACTTGCGAATGTGCTTTCCGACCTGTACTCCTTTCAAGGGAGGTCCGAGCGCATCAAGAATTTTCCTTTTCCAAGACAGTATGCCTCTATCAATTACTTTTTTATTACGATTTTTCTATTGCTTCTTCCCTTCGGCATGTTGAATGTCTTCGCAGGTTTAGAAGAGAACTATTTAATTTGGCTGGCTATTCCTTTCACTACAATTGTGTCCTGGGTCTTTCACACCATGGAAATGGTTGGAGAGTATAGTGAAAATCCATTTGAAGGTTTATATAATGATGTTCCGATCACTCAAATAGCTACAAGCATTGAAATAGATATTAGAGAAATGCTAGAGGAAACTGACCTACCTGAACCCATAAAACCAATTGGAGATTTTGAATTGCTGTTCTAATCTTTTCCATACCACTTGGCTATCACCTTAGAAGCGGGCTTGCCTTGAGGAGTATATCTTCGATTACTCGTGCCACCAAATTTTGGATCGTCACGCACGTGCCACTTCCAAAGAAATCCACCTGCCATCCAGTCTCTCTGCCACACCGATTGATAGAGAGCTTCATATGCGTTGACCTGATTCTCCATGCTCGTTTTCAGCGTATCTTCCTTGTAATTCCAATGCCCCGTATTCGTATGTTCGATGCTCTTATACCCATATTCTGTAAACAAAACAGGGCGATCGTACAACTCAGATTGTTCCTTCAGTTTCGATTCCCACTTAGTCCAATTGGTTTTCAGCTCATCAACAGAAGGCCGTGCATTTTTTGAAAGAGGAAAATAGGCATCCACGCCAATGTAATCCATCTCTCCCCAGAATTTTATATTTCGATAGTTGTCCCAATTTGCTGCATAAGTCACTTTCCCATCATATACCTCACGAACCTTCTTAACCAGCCCTTTCCAGAAATTTGGACGCTGAGCGGCAGCCTTCCTATATTCTGTACCGATGCAGTACAATTCAACATCCAGATCCGCAGCAACTTTGGCAAAAGTCATGACGTACCGAGTGTATTCTTTCTCCCAAATTTTCCACTTTGCCTCATCCTTCAAATCATAATCACCCGGCCAGCCAGTACCACTCACCCATACGTGTGGCTTTAGCATCACCTTCAGCCCTGATTCATGTGCAATTCTTATACACTCTGATGTGCCTTCAACTGTCTCCCCCCACCAATGACCCGACCCTGCAAATCGAATCGTGGGTTCAGATGGTCTCGTAAAAGCATATGGAATCATTGCCACCCAACCAGCATTCACCTCGCTAAGGGTCTTCATCTGTTGGATTCCAATTCTTCTAGGTGGCATTTCTAAACTCACCCCATTTATCTTCTTAGACACGGGAATCATGTCGCTCGCAGCTAGAAAAACAAAAAGAGAAACCACAAGGAAAAATCTAATCATAATAGAAATATACGGACTGTTGTTGATTTGTTATCAAATAAAAGGATAAACGACATAAATTTGAGTTTGCTAAAACGCTAAAATTCTGAAATCTTCATTTTTCATATTGCTCATATCCATTACCCTGATTTGGGCATGCGACCCTTGCAACGATTGTGGACCTGTGCAACAAGAACCTACAGTGCAGCTAGAATTTATTGATGGAGAAGGTGGAAGTGATTTAGTTCAGAAATTGCTGATTGTTAATACGGGACTTGATACGACCTTCGAAGATGGTGTATCTGAGTATTCTGCCCCTCTCCATTCCACATCAGAAGAAACCGAGCTGAATATTACTATAGCTTCTGCTCAATATTCTTTATTGCTGACCTATGACATATTTACTGAAATCGACATTGATCGAAGAGTGCTTCGTCGAGCTGGAAACATCGCAGTGAAGTCGCATGAATTTGATTCTATTCTCGTTAGTTGCGACTCTGCCAACTTCGATTGTGACAAGGGATTGCTGCTAGATACGGAGACTATTATAACCCGCTATTTCTAACGAGATGAAAAAAGGCTTTTTTTTATCCCTCCTCCTTTTTT
>JAAEPI010000531.1 GCA_024232835.1 Cytophagales bacterium | reverse complement strand
TATTAAACTCATGTTTCAACTTGTAAAGAATTAAGTCGTGGCTGACACTGTCAAATGCTTTGGCAAAATCGAAGTATACAATGTCTACCCTAGATTGATCATTAATCGCAAGCGCAAGGTCGTTAACAAATGGAACCATCTGCGTGGTGCAGGATTTATCATTAACGAAGCCATGCTGTCTTGGATCCAATAGATCCTTGCAAGTTAACCACAGTTAGGACTTTATAGCTCTTTCAAAAACTTTCATGACCAGGGATGTCAGGGAAATTGGCCTATAGTTCTCAACAGATCCTTTGTCACCTTTTTAAAAGATTGGGACAACTGAGGCCAATTTCCATTCACAGGGTATGTTACCGGTAGCATAGGAAATGCTAAATAGGATGCTGAGGGGATAAGCAAGACTATAGGCACACCTCTTTAGCACCATCCCATGAATACCATCAGGGCCGGCAGCTTTACCGGGATTGATAGATCTCAGAATTTTAAAAATGTCATTGCTACTAAATGCCAAATCATAAAATGCGCCATTCCCATAGACAATGTCAATGTCATAGTTACTTTCGGTTGAGAATTGATCAAAGAAATACTCATTAAAGAGAGTAGCTTGATCAGC
>JAAEPI010000530.1 GCA_024232835.1 Cytophagales bacterium | reverse complement strand
ATCATCAAGTCTTTGAACACATCCATATCAACAGATGTTGACTTTTTCAATACTTTACGCATACTTTCATTCATCATATCCATAAAATGTGTCGCATCCTCTATTGCATCAATCTCTTTCACCCAAAGGTTCGGAATACCATTGATTTGCTTAGGAGTATTACCGAACTTCATGTCAAACAAATCGCCCAAATTATGTGCGGGGTCGGATGATACCAACAATACCTTTTTGCCTTGTTCCGCAAAATTAACTGCCGTTGCCGATGATGTGGTGCTTTTTCCCACACCGCCTTTTCCTGTGAACATCATCAATTCAGTCATATATCACACCATATCCATTTGCCAACGAGTAAATCCCTGCATTTTATCCTCTTGTACTTGGTCGTAATCGCCATTGAATAATATGTCTTCTCCCTGTTGGACTCCACTCAAAGTCAACGAGTAGCCCTGCCCATAGTTATGATTCGCCACACTTGAAGGGACAAAATCAGCATCACCATGAATGTAAAATATGCGGGCAGATATGCTACTGCCGCACATCAGCACTAATTGTTCCACGATTTCGGCTTTCCCCTGCGATTTATCATCTAAATCAATCTCCAACAAGGGTTTTTCATTTGCATATATGATTGCTTTCCAACCCTCGGCCATAAGGCGGGGAAAACGCCATTCAATAGACCTCAATAGACCATCATTTTTCAATGTCAAATTGCCTTCG
The DNA here is from genome assembly GCA_024232835.1 of Cytophagales bacterium. Lineage (GTDB taxonomy): Bacteria > Bacteroidota > Bacteroidia > Cytophagales > Cyclobacteriaceae > JAAEPI01. Next base: position 290 of record JAAEPI010000530.1, on the reverse strand, counting down.
GATTCCTTGTCATGGCGAGGTATATGACCATAGAAAGTGATAGCCCACGCATTCCACGAACCCTCCGCATCATTGTTTTCATCATCATCCCAAAACATCGGACTCATTCTTACTTCACAGGCTTTCGCTATAACCATTCGGTTCTGTCTTAATTTTTATCCCACAGGGTCGGGCTTATGAAATTGAGGAAACCATGATTCATCAATCCGATTTTCATTTCATCATCATCCCAAAAATAACAATGATATTGGTGGAGAGCATCGTCTTCAACGAGATTTTTTGCTCCCTCT
>JAAEPI010000529.1 GCA_024232835.1 Cytophagales bacterium | reverse complement strand
GCACGGTGTCTCTTCATACAGCTGGTATAAGGTAGTTCATTTGGATATTTAAAATTGTAAAGACTGCATACATCCAAGACGAGGGTTGAAGGTAATTTTAAAGACACTAAGTTAAAAGCAGCACTCCCAGCAACATACACCGTATTTGATGCCATCTTTTGAAGAATAATGTCTATAGTGCTATATGGTAGTAAGTTACCTTCATGAAGCGACAACTGATTTAAATGCTTGTTTGCAAAACGTATTGTTCTGAGTTCCATTTCACTGGGATAGAAATTTGGTGGTGCTTCGAAATGGAAGTGTTGCATTTCTCCATTATCCATACAAACAGTCAATTCCTTTATCAAATATCCTGACGGAAGAGTGAACCCTTCAAGGGTCAGAATCATCACGCACAACACTGCTGTAAACCTGAGTAATGAATGTTGACACATTTGCTTTATATAGAGTTCTGACCACTGATTATTTTGGCTTTTTCTTTAAAGCAATATCAACCATAGAATTTATCATTGCATCGTTAAACTCATCAATGTATCGACCCCAGTAGATAGAATCTGGATTAGCAGAGGTAAGAAAAAATATGCCATTTTGACAGTATATGTCTTTGTCTTTTAATGGATCATCAGAGTGTGGGAGTTGTTTTGCAATTATATCATATAATTGATCAAGTGATGGAAGCATTAGTCCCCGTACTTCGTTAAAGTATATCGCAATCTTTTGCAGTAAGGAATTTTGCTCGTGTTGGTGCAAAACTGGACTTTTCAACTTTGCAATGCATCCGGGGCAGCGTTGTAGACTAAGTTTTACACAGCGATTAAATACTATGCCAGTAAGATATCCAATCCAGATATCGGAATAGTAGTCCATCTGAGAGCAGAAATTTTGACACGTAAGCAAAATGAGCAAGATGAGAAATTTGCTTATTTTCCGAGATGATTGTCTTTAACCCTAGATACACTTAATTTTGATAGTTTCAACAAGCTGGATTGAAGTTTGCTATGACTATTAGTCTTGATATTGATCTGCTTCTGGCGTCCATTTCTATCGAAATAGTTCCTCATAGCTATGACAATGACACCTTCCATAATTACGACATTAAGAATACCATTGCTTATATAGAAGTTTGAATACTACTGGTTCAACCTTCTCTCCTTGAACCTGTAGAATTTTCTTAAAACTGAGTTATACAAGGTGCTTAATCCCATGTTCCACAAGGTTATTGTCCCTCTTTTTGATCCCCTAGGATTTTTCATATAACACTGAGTTCCATAAGGTGCTGTTCTTAATCATAGGTCCTAAAGTTTGGAGTTCCACAAGGGTGTTATCTTGGCCCTCTTTGATCCTGTAGTATTTCCTCACATAACATAAGGTTCCTAAGCACGGGTCCTAAGATATGTGGAGTTCCACAAGGATATTTTCTTGTTCCATGAAATTTAGACTTCTGTTTCTGTTGACATTCGTTGAGCAGTCTCATAAATATGCTGTTTTAGCAGAATATCTCGTATCCTCTTCACTACAACCGGTTTTAAATCAAATACAGCAGCAACAATAGATACTATTGCGATTAGATATCCGTAATTAATACTTTTGAAAGTCATAACAGGTTGTGTTGAGCAAACCAGAAGGGGTTCATGTATCATGGGGGATAGAAAAGTAAATGTGTTATATTTTGAGCTTTCAACATTTCCATTTGCCCGAACCAATGTCATTGCTATGCCATTTATTTTGAAATCTTCCCACGTAAATGATAGTGTGCCTAAAAAGTCAGCTTCATATATGGAGAAGTTAAGATCTTTTGCAAGATATAGTGTAACAGTATTGTTCTCACGAAATAAGTGAGCAGTTTCATTCTCGCCACTAAAGTAAAAATAGTCTTGTCTCTCATCATGGGTGACAATAAACTGAATATGGAATGATAATGCTGACACCAGCCCAAAAAGTAAATTGAACTCCATGTTTTTAATGATCCTGATACTTTTATAGCCCTGTGGGGGCAAATCGATTGTAGGAATTCCTGGCCAGTTTTAGTGAATCGTTAATTATTGTGAATAAGTTAGCAACTTCTCTTTTCTTTTCCTTAAGTAGGCGTTTGGCCGTGGTGCTTGATGCTGTTTGAATCTCTTCAACTAAACGACGTTGAGTGTCAGTTACCATGTCTTTTTGAGGTTGGCATATTGGTAGAATTCCGAATGACAGACTTAGAAATAAGTTTTGAAGTGTTGGGAGATGTTTCTGTACAACAATATCAAACTGATAATTTTTAATCAATTTTTGAATTTCAAATATTTCTTCCATCGTAGTACAGTTAAATATTGCCTTGGTCAGACTGCTCAAGTCTGAATCATCATCTTGAAGCATTTTTATCTGATCTTTCAACAGCTTGAGCTTTCTGTCACAATCGTCTTCTGCATCAGCCATTTGTCTCCTGTAGTTGTCATGAATCTTTTTAATCTCTTCTTCACATTTATTTTCTAGCTTTTTAAGTTTTTCGCCGCATTCAGTATTTTTTAAATCCTCCAAATCTGACTGCTGCTTGGCATGGCGCAACTTAAGAGATCGCAGTTCTTCGTCATGTTTAATTTGTAGCTGAGTTAATTCATCAGCCTTTTCCCGCTCAATTCGGGTCAAACTAGAATTATATTTTCTATTCATATCTACTATTTCCTGGTCAAACTCTTCACTCACCCGTTTTTTGTCCTCAATACATTTTTTGTACATGGCCTTGTAATCTCTCAGACGTGTCTTTGGTTTTGGGGCATCATATGAATCAATCACTCGTAGATCATCATCGTCTTGAGGATCTGGTTTCCGTTTAGGAGGTTTACCTTCATCGCTATCGATATGATCCCAACTGTCGATAATTCTCAGATCTGGATCATTTTGTGAATCGTTTTTAGGGGCTCCAACACGTGGTCTTTTTTTTCCTATACCATCATCTGCTGGTCGTGAGTCAGAGTTTTCATTGCTGTGGTCATGTGCCATTAATACCAAACTAGGATTATGAGTTCGTTTATGAAGATAAAGACTTGCGTTTGTGAGAAACTCTTTTCCGCATGTATCACACTTTAGAGCCATGTTGTATGCTCAAGCGTTGTCTTACCTCTATTTATAGTCTGATGGGACGATAGAATCACATGATGGATCTCAAGAAACTTTACACTGATCCTAAATTTTCAGCTGCATTTGCTGGAAAAAATGCATTCACTAGAGCGGCAAAGAAAATTGATGCTCGTGTTAAAAATAAAGATGTTGAAAAGGCTCTTCGTGCATCTGATAGCTATACTCTGCATAAACCGGTTAAACGAGAACCTTTATATCGTCGCATCTATAGCAAAGGGATTGGTGACATTTACCAAATCGATCTTGTTGACATGACAAAATTTGCAAAAGTTAACAACAACTACAAATTTATCATTACAATTATAGATATCTTTTCGAAAAAGGCGTGGTCTTTCAAACTCAAGAAAAAGACAGGAGATGCAATTGTAAATGTGATGAAGCCGTTTTTCTTCAAAAACAAGTGCAAAAGAATTGAATTCGATCAAGGTACGGAATTTTATAACAGAAAATTCCTGGAACTTTTAAAGCGGAACAAAATTAAGCACTACAGTGTCTACTCTGATCGAAAATGTGCTATAGTGGAAAGGTTCAATAGAACGCTCAAGACCCGTATGTATAGGAGCTTCACAGCGAGAGGCAGTCATCGCTGGGTGGACATCCTACCTGATTTAGTTTCGGCATATAACAGCTCAAAACATTCTGCAATAGGACGTGCACCTGACAGTGTTAAAAAGTCAAATGAAAAGGATGTACGCAAGACATTGTACCCGAAAATTGAGAGGAAAAGGCAGCATACAACGCCATACTTTAAAATTGGTGACACTGTTCGCATAGCAACTAAGAAGAACACATTCCAAAAGGGATATGAGCAAACTTTCAGTTATGAAGTTTTTAAAGTGAAGAAGATTAGAAATACCTATCCTCTTACGTATGAGATAAATGACTATAAAGGTGAAGACATCAAAGGATCATTCTATAAAAGCGAACTTGTACTTGTTGACAAATCTGATGACATCTGGCCGATCAACAAAGTTCTGAAAAGTCGAAAAGTTAGAGGAAATACAGAATACTTGGTTACCTTTCTCGGCTATCCAGATACGCTAACTCAGTGGATACCACAAAACCAGCTTTTTAATGCCAATTAAGTTTCTTGCAAATAAAAATACTATTATCTTCGGAGCCACTGGCGTGGGCAAGACAGAGTTTATTCTTGAGGTAATTAGACAATGCTTAGTGCATCCATTTCCGAGAAACATTTTCTATCTCTACAGCATCGAACAAGACTTCATGTCTACCTGGAATCAAAATGAATTGCAGCCGATTAAATTTATAAAGGGATTAAATTTTGATCAAGTCGATACTTCAGAGCCCTCAATGGTTGTTATAGATGATCTTCTTCTTTCAACTAACAAAATGGTTGCTGAGATGTTCATACTAGGAAGT
>JAAEPI010000528.1 GCA_024232835.1 Cytophagales bacterium | reverse complement strand
GGTGAAAATTTTAGCTCGTTTTTTGAATTCTTCTCTTGTACCATTGGTTTGTCTCCTTGACTGAAATGATTTGTTGTAGTTTCGGATTGTATTATGACCAAGTAGAAATCAACCGTCTTGATCATTATTGCTTCACAACCCTTGTTTATTGATCTATTTTCAATTGAATTCGACGAAATTTGCGATTTGATAAAATACCCGGAATAAAAACGATGATTGAACCAAAGATTGTGATGGAAGATACTCTCCTTCTAGTTGGATTGAGTTTCTTTGGCGATCCTTTCGACAACTCTTCTACTTGGAGCGAAGAAAACGCGATCGGAACGCTGTGGAAACGCCTTATGAAACTTATTCACGGCAAACGGGACTTCGTTAAACATGTTCGAGAGAACGACGTGTTCCATGAAGTCCACATCGAAACCGAAGAAACAGCAGAAAAGGGACAGTACGAGGTTTTTGTCGGGATTGCTGTCGAAAAACTTGAGGACGTTCCGATACATTTCGTCGTCAAACAGATACCAGCGTCCACCTATATGGTATTCGCATTGAAAGGACAAGAAATCGTGGGCGATTGGGAAAAGGATGTTTTCAGTCGCATGCCATCGCTCGGTTACGAACAGGCACATGGATTCAATATTCAATATTATGACAGCAGGTTCAAGGGATTGGATAAGATCGATTCTTCGGAAATCGATGTCTATATCCCCGTGAGGAAAATCATCGGATAGATTCCGAAATATGGTCGGGACTTAAGAAATGCACAACCTTGAAGGAATCTACAAAGCCATTGAATTCATAGAG
>JAAEPI010000527.1 GCA_024232835.1 Cytophagales bacterium | reverse complement strand
TTACATTATTATCGTTCACTCTATCCATCCTGCTATCAACTCAATGGCCAACCTCTATAATGGACCCATCTTTTAGGACAGATATTTAAGGTAGATTTTTTTCTAAAAATGCTGAATGTATTTTGGTCGCTCGGCACGAGTTCGAAATTCATACAGTCACTACCGGAGAGCATAAGCATGTCACGAAAAAGAAGAGTTCACTCAGCTACTTTCAAAGGAAAAGTTGCACTTGAAGCACTGAAAGAATTAAAGCCGATTAATGTATTGGCATCCCAGTATGAGGTGCAACCAAACCAGATAAGCACCTGGAAAAAGCAGTTAAAAGAGGGCGTATCCGAAATATTCAGCAGAAAACGCGGTAAAGCAAAAGATGATTCTCGTAAGGCTGAAAAGCATCTATACGAAGAAATCGGTCGCCTAAAAATGGAGTTGGACTGGTTTTAAAAAAAAGTCTGAGCCCTATTCGGATCCCATTGATTTAATTGATTCTAACCACAGGTCGATCAACATCCAGAGGCAATGTGTGCTGCTGGGCATCAGTCGATCCCGCTATTACTACAAGCCTGCGGTTGAGAGCGAGCTGAACCTCAAATTGATGCGAATTATCGATGAGATCTACACCGACTGCCCTTTTTACGGAAGCAGACGGATGGTCATCGAACTGGAACGGCGTTCTTTTCAAGTCAACAGAAAGCGGGTTCAACGGTTGATGCGCCTTATGGGGATTGAAGCAATTTACCCGAAACCAAGGCTAAGTCAACGGAACAGCGAACATAAGGTTTATCCGTACCTATTGAGGAACATCTTGATTGATCGTCCTGATCAGGTTTGGAGCACCGATATAACGTACATTCCGATGCAGGACGGTTTTATGTACCTGACGGCAATTATTGACTGGTACAGCCGATATATCCTCAGCTGGCGCATATCCAATACGATGGATAATGATTTTTGTATTGAGGCCCTTGACGAGGCATTAACTTATGGATTACCCAACATTTTTAATACAGACCAGGGGGTGCAGTTCACAAGCAGACAATTCACAAAACGCCTGACGGATGTTGATGTAAAAATCAGCATGGACGGCAAGGGACGAGCGTTGGATAATATTTTTGTCGAACGTTTTTGGCGTACAGTAAAACATGAAAACATTTATCTGAAGGACTATCGAAACGGCAAGGAGTTATATCACGGTCTGGAGGAGTATTTTTCGTTTTACAATACCCAGCGTCCTCATCAGTCTTTGGGGTACATAGTCCCTGAAGATATTCATTATTGCTAATACGATACGGTCAAGCAAATACAGGAGGAAATCATCAGATAAGAGAGTTTATTGTCAGTTCGAAATCTATCTTAAATTATGCTGATTTTGGTGTTGACTATG
>JAAEPI010000526.1 GCA_024232835.1 Cytophagales bacterium | reverse complement strand
TTTTCCACTGCTGTCAACCCATTCTTAAGTTTCTCACTCCAAATATTTCCTGATTGAGAAGAATATCCGCTACGACACTATTTCGACGTCGCATTTAGCCGCTGCTGCCGCCATTTCGCCGTTTCAAATTTCCCTATCGAAATTTAATAGTTCAACGGTTTCAAAATTTAATTGAATTTCGCAATCAGAATGGAATCCATATGATATGCACAACGCACCAACACTTCCACGTCCTACAAGACGACTTCCTATTTGGGTAATCGTGGTTCCCATGCAATTCACATCACAATCGTGGTGCCTTTTCAAAACTAGGGAAGGGGGAACGGACGGATGGAACGAGCAGAGGGGACGATGGGGGGGGTGGAAAGAGGGAGGGACGACTGATTGTTATCTGATTGCCGTTTACATTTTCTTCATCCCCCCATCATTACTATGCACTTTTAAATACTTCTCATCTCACCAGAAAATTACCATAACTTTTTTATACTTTCTTTCTCACATTCTCATTACTATCACGATTTCATTCTTTCAATTTTTTGGACATGCATGACAAGACGAGATAATAATCAGGGAAACATTTTCATGCACATGAAGACCGTGTAGTGTTGCTCCCGAAATGATCAAGCGTAAACTCGGTCTTCCTTTGGATGAGCTACCTCCCCTACGTACCATGTCCCCATTTCTTACTGGGCTTCCAAGTGGGGACGAATCAGTTATGCAGACATTATTATGTGGAAATTTTACTGCAGTTATGTACCTAATGTGCTTGTCGTCCAGGGTGTCCCACTAGCATTCATTTGAATTCTAGTATAGTATAGTATAGTACAGTAGGCTGAGTTTGAATTCTAGTATAGT
>JAAEPI010000525.1 GCA_024232835.1 Cytophagales bacterium | reverse complement strand
TAGCTAGGGACCTTTCAGAAGCAATTTTTTCTGTCACCTCAAGAGGCTCTGGAGCAACGGGGAAGCAGTTGAATTTATCATGAAGATTGTTCGGGATCTCAAGATCAACTTCTACGAAACACCCTGTGTCACTTGTCGTATCATATTGCTCAATCTCTTCTTTGGTGATGATTGTCCATTTAAAGTCAGAGACGGGCTGTTTTTCTACCATACTCGCGCCGTACAAATTGTTCGCATCGATATACCATAAGAAGTTGGATGGTTCAGATGGGTCAAAATCGGGCAAATATTTATTGTTGGCCTTGGCATATCGTTTGGAAATAACACTGATTCCCCCACGTATAGCTTTTTCAAAAAACTGGTACATTGATGGGTCTTTTAGGAGCTCAAGACGAACACCAGTTTTGACTAGAGCTGCATCAAATGTCAGCCCGGGCGCTGTATAGTAATGTAGAGGATCTAGAGAAAAGTTTTCCCAGCACTCTTTCCTGTACTCTTGCAATACATCGGCAAGCAACAAAACATCTGACTGGACATAGACGTCACACAAATCGCCCATGTTCCGCATACCAAACTCATTCCACATATTCTGTACATGTTGATAGTCCTCTGCTGAGCAAGGCTCGTTCTTCAGATCGTTATGAAACTCCTCAATTGGTGGTAAACCTTCTTCAAATTTTGCAAACGAATCCATGTATTTAAAGGGATAGACACCTTTTCGGAGGAGCAATTCCAATTTCCTCTGAGAACCACCATACAACTCGTCGACATGGCACTTGATGGACTTAAACTTGTCCTCTCCAACTGTTTTGAGATTTTCTACCAGTTCATCAAGTGACGCAGATAAGTGTTGCAGACTGTCAATAAAACGAAACTTTTCAGTGATCACCGAAGTGTATTTTTCCATGTTTTTAGGGATCAATTTGACATTCCACAGGTCATCTTCTAGCTCACAAAGTTTTTTGATGAGCAAGTGACAATCGTAGCCTTTAAAATTGTGAAAGATAATTGGGAGTTTCTTGGGGGTCTTGCGTTGTAAGTTGCAGACTTCGTGGGCATAACCCAAAACTTTTCCGGTATAATGACAGTGATCAAGATGCTTATTTTCATCTAGAGGTTTGCTGCATATGTGACAATCAGATTGAAGATCAAATTCTGCTTTTTGTTCGGGAGTGACTGGCTCCATCTCCACATCTGCCGATATTATTGGTTCAAGTTCTTCATATATTTCATACAGACGGAGAATGAATACCATAGCTGCATCTGGCCCTCTATAGCATTCTACAGGCAAATCCCATTCTTTTAAGTGAGAAACAACCTTTAGAGCGTATGCACATGGGGTGTGGCGCGCTGTTTTCTGGGTCGAGCCAGAACTGGTTTCAAGTTTTTCAATATTCGACTCAAAATCTGCCACAATAAATACAGGATGCATAATCATTTTGTTGAATGCATTAAACTCCAAATAATCATTCTTAGGCATCTCTGTCCTTTGTACT
>JAAEPI010000524.1 GCA_024232835.1 Cytophagales bacterium | reverse complement strand
GTCCCATTCTACGGACGACCATCACCTTGCGAAGATTGAGGAGAAGAGGCTATCGTTCTCTAGTGGAACATTACCTAAAAGTTTCTCCATTACTTAATGAACCGCCGTATACGAGACCCGTACGTACGGTGGTGTGAGAGGTGCACCGTGGGCTTATGGCTCACGGCCGTCTACTCGATTAGATTTTCGTGCTATTCTCCACAGACTATCAGATTTCCTTTGCGATCAACTCAGCAAGTTGTTGAAAACTTGAGATGCCAGAAAGTTCAGACGTATCAATCCATTCTATCCCGTTACCAGGTTGGAATGTTACAATACCAGTTTGAAATTGGTACTGCTTTGATTTAACCAATTGAGTCCAGTCCATTGGCAGTTTTTCTAGCTGGATAATCTCATTAAAATCGTTTGACAGTCTATTGGCTGAGTGACCCTTGTTGATTAACACCAATATTCCAGTGCTTATATTTTTTGCAACCTGCAAGTAACCAGAGAGTTGGGAATGATTTTGGAGAGCAAGTTGACTCAAATATTTCGCTTCAATCAACATCAAATGCACTTGGCCTCCTTGCTCGAAAGCAAATAAAACGTCCAGTTTCAACTTCGGGACATACTCATTCTGAAAATCAACCTTGATGGATAAGTCTGACTCAATTTCTTTAATCATTGAATCCAGAGATTTATTACAACTATATGAAATTCTAATTCCCTCTGGTAAATATCCTTTCAAATAGTCAATAAATTTTTCAGAAAATTCTGGGTAGAAATCTATTTCTTTCATTTGAGCAGTACGGATTTTTCTTCTAGTACAACATGTGATTCTATCATTTTTTGATTGATCTTACTTTTTACATCAGAACAAATTATCGCTCTTCCATTTTGAGGGTTGGATATTAAGATTGGTTCGAATTCTTCATTTATTCTAAAAATCTTAAGTTCAGTATTCTGGTTGTCGTTCAAAACATCTTGCATCGGGCCTGAGTGCCGTTTACCGTTTAATTTTTTTGATGTTAAATAGGCAATGCCTTGTTCAAGCCCGTAGTATCCTTGATACGAATTTGAAGACAATACTTTGTTGACTGAAGCATTTATTGTCTTCAGAGATTTGTCTTTGAAATGTGAATCCAAAATGCTTTCGAACTTTGTCAGCAGTTCCTCCTTGTCACCTTTGGACAGTCTCGGGAAAAACGTAATTAACGAATTCATTTCCTTCAAGAGACTATCAACTTCTTGATTTGGAGCATATTCACAGCCATGGGCTGAACAGAAATGGAAATAATGGAAGAAAACCTTATTCCGGACACTTTCTGGAAGTTTAGAAGAATCCATTTGATTATGGATAGCAATGGGACTCGGTTTCTTGATCTTTCGAAAAGGACAGCCTGTTTGCTCTTCTTTTTTTTGATTTTTTTCAATCAGTTTAGCATCTATTGATTTGGCCTGAAGCGCAAATGAATGATTCGCAAGAAAAGATTTAATCAAGAAGCGAATTTTAAATCCTTTCTTCCAGCCCGTATAATAAGGATCGGAAGAAGAATGTTGATTCGGATGGTTATATAAAATTTGATCAGTTGTGCTTCCTAAATCTGTAAGCCAGGAACAAATCTGAACAACAATTTAAAATTGCCAGTGCTTCCTGGTACTTCAATTGAAACAACTGGTGCATCGCTATTAAATCTCCTGTGAGATAAGGTTATGCTCACACGAGTGTCAAAAATTCCTGAAAGGAAGCTTTCGGCTTTAATTCCAGTTAGTGCCTTTTTTGATTTTGTAAGATCAGCTTCATTGAGCAGGAATCCATTCGTTGGCAAACTCAAAGATTTAAGATCATCCTGCAGCAACTTATAATTGTCAAGCTTTATTGGCTTAATAGTCCACTTACTGTTACCTATTTCATATCCAACATTCATTGAATATTCAGTCTTGAATTTCTTTGAGATTTTGGTCAGTATGTCAACAGCAATATCATTCATTTTATGGGGATCCATTCCCCATTTCTTGAATGGTAACTCTATGATAAAATTATCCTTATCTAACCGTCCTCCTCCTGCTAATAGCCCGAGGATATAAGCCTTGTCATGATTCAACATTCTCCAAGTGTTTCGAGATTGCACTTGCAATTACCCATGCAAGAACAGGAGGTACTGCATTTCCAATTGCTTTATATCCATTGGATATTGTTGAGTACGGAAAAATGAAATCATCAGGAAATGATTGAATTCTAGCAGCTTCCCGAATCGTAAACCTTCGATTTTCCAAAGGATGAGTTATTCCACATGCTTCTGGTTGTGCTGATGCCGTGATTGTTCCGTTGATTTCTGTTAGAGCAAATCGTCGATAAAAATTAGGAGCTTGATATCTAACGGGATCATCGTGTATTCTTTGAAACCTTGGAGACATATCCTCCCTGTCCATATTTTTCCATGATCTTCCTTGATGAATTTCTGGCGGCATTTTTTCAGTTGGTGTCTTTTTCTTGAACTGTTTTAAAATCTCTTTGCTACCGAAGCAGGGGCCGATCTTGTCAATCATATATTTTCCCGAGGGTGAATATTTCCAGTGTTCATCGTGATGGGGCATGGTCTCATCAATATCTGATAAAACTGATCCAAGCATCAATTCATAGCGATCAATTTTTTCGTTTGGAATTCCATGTTCTTGGACGATTTCATTAAATCGATCAAAGTTGAAGGTTCCTAATTCTTTTCTGAGACCAATAATTATTACTCTATATCGAGCGGAGGGAACTCCGTAATCGCTCGCCTTAACAAGTTTGTAAACCGTGTTATAACCTAATTTATTAGTTCTTTTGACGATTTCATCTGGGATGCTCGTTCCATCTGACATCTTAGACGAAAGAATTCCCCGGACATTTTCAAAGACAAATCCCATTGGTGCATTACCATTGTTGATTTTCTCTAAAATTATTTTTTCACATTCTTCAAATAGATTCCCTCTTTCATCATTAATTCCCTTTCTCAGTCCAGCATTTGAAAACGGTTGGCATGGAAATCCAGCAAGCATGAAGTCAAAATCAGGAATCGATTCATGAGGAATTTCTCAGATGCTGGTGCGAGCGTTTCGCTCGTACCTATTATCCTTTTCTCAAAGTCCGAGCTACAAGCTCGAACTAGCGATGCGGATAGGCTCGCACCAGCTAGGGGATTTATTTCTATTCTCAGGCGAACTTAGCGACAATCAGCTTCCAAATTATTAATGTTATATCCTAATTGAGCAGCCTTGCTGATCAAATCACAACCTCTTTCGATATAATTATTTTCAAAATACGTACTTCCCCAATAGTAATAGAGTTCTGGAATTTCACCGTATCGTAATTCGATTTGTTCGTATAGATCGACTGATTCTTCAAACCCTCCCATCTTTCCAAGAGTAAAAGCTTTACTGATTAATATCTTAGCGAGCTCACTATTTTGCGCTTTCCTTATTAGATCG
>JAAEPI010000523.1 GCA_024232835.1 Cytophagales bacterium | reverse complement strand
ATCTATGACATAGATGAAATCTTCCAGATCATGACTGGTTAGAGGATCGTCCATACCTCTGGAAAGGAAGGCTTCCCATTTGGACGCCAAATAATAACAAACAGGTAGTATGTTTATTTCCAAACCATCTAAATCATACACTTCAGCTACTTTGAATCCGGGTTTCAACCATGAGTTCGTTGGTCCAAGAGATGTTGGCTCATACGGGATAAAGTCCACCAAAACCTCCTTGAGTTTGTACCGATAGATCACAGAAGATTCCGGTGCTGGTTGAAAGCCCAACTTAGCCAGAGAATTGGATAACCTGTTCATTTGAGCATATGACCCTACCTGTACGGAAACATCAATATCCTTAGTTGGTCGGGGTTTTGAAGCTGCTGGATCATCGGCATATAAACTAGAAACAGCTCCTCCAATGAATAGCATTTCTTTTCGGAGGTCACCAAGCGCATCGGCTACCCAACGGACTACTTTCAAATTTATAATGGTGTTAATAGGCATTGACTCGCTCATTTAATAAATCTACTGCCAGCTTCTTTTCGCGTATCCTTCCCACTCGTATGGCATCAGCAAGAGCCAGCAATTCATACAATGCAAGATCATTTTGAACAGCCTCCGGCACCTTGGGATGCAATGGGGCAATTGCTTCTCCTCTCATACGCCCATGGGCATAGGGCCACACATAGCCATCCTGCGAATGGATATGCTGTTCTAAGGGTGCAGCAGAATGAGCTGTTGGAATTCCTATTGTAATTCGTCCAGGTTCTGCAGGGAAAACATAGGACAAACCGCCTGACACAAATTCCATGAATGCGTGTGTATTCACTCGGGTCTTCTCTGAATTGACCAGTCGAGCAATTCTTGATCTATTCAATGACTCTGTGATTTCAGACGCACTAATAACTAATTGATACGACAGGTCTTTCTTGTACCATGGTTTATCTGCCAGACTAATCATCTTCATTAAGATGACTATGTCGTGTGCTCGCATTCCTTTATGCTCTTTCATACGTCAAATATAACACAATAATTCGCGAATCGCGAATCGCGAATTGACACGTTCATGTATTAGTTAAATCCAGTCCGATGCATACTTGGTGTATGGTCGATTGAAGTGGTCGTTTTAGGAGAAACGAAACAAATATTCCAAATCGGAATATGGAATATTATTTACCGTTTTAGATTTCGATCTGGTTAGTCAGCTCTTCTTTACGGATTCCCAGCCTGATGCGTACTTGGTGTATGGGCAGCTGAAGTGGTCGTTTTAGAAATCACGAACGAGTAAACCCTTTATTCCCTATTCGAATAGGGAATAATTATCAAAACGAAAGGAAGTGGTTGGCTCAATTAATCTCTTATTCTGTGCGACCTCCCTAACTAATATTATCCTTTACTCTCCTTGACTATTTTGTCGAACTGTGTCCAGTTGAGTGATATGCTTGAATTGGCATTCTTAGGTTGCCAATCAATACCTCCCTTCGAAATTTGGAGCTTTCCGTGCTTTTTTCCCATCCTGAAAAACGTCAATGATCACATCTGAATTAGCAATTTCAGTAGCGGGTAGCGATAGTTTCAAACTGTGTTTTGGCATGATGCAAATGGTTTGGTGAGAATACAACTTTGAAGGTAATTAATTAAGACCAATTAGAGTGGGAAGAGTTTATTGTAAAGCCAATTAATGCAAAGTAACATCTCAAAACATCCTTCTGGGGGTTTTTGGTTTTCATCGCGTGACTGAATCATCTTCATTAGGATGACAATGTCGTGGGCTCGCATTCCCCAATACTCTTTCATGCATCAACTATAACAGCTGAATTCAAGTCACTAATGCAACTTTTTGGTTAAACAATAATTTATTCATTACGAATATAGGAGATTCAAAGTCTAATCTTTTTCTGGGCCTGT
>JAAEPI010000522.1 GCA_024232835.1 Cytophagales bacterium | reverse complement strand
CCATTGTTGAGATTGTTCCCGGGGCTGAAACAAATCCAAAAATTACCGAAGACCTGATGGCATTCTACGAAGAGATTGGTAAAGTTCCAATTGAAGTAAAAAGCTCATATGGCTATGCAATTGATCCAATATTCGAAGGTCTGTGTGAATTGGCAATTCTATGTTTAGAAAAAGGGTATGGCACAGTAAAAGAAATTGATAAAATGGCTCAGAAGACCCTGCATCAAGGTGTCGGTCCTTTTACAGCATTGAATCTTACGGGTGGAAATCCTATTACAAATCACGGATTGGAAGAAATGAGAGAGTCTCATATTCAGTGGTTCAGATCTCCGGTTACATTGCAAGAGGCTACGGCCAATAGAACTATGTGGGAAACCGCTAAAAGAGGTGAAGAGGTTAATGTTGATCCGGAAAAAGCAGAGCTGCTTCGCAAGCAATTCCTGGGAGGTTATTTTGCACTTTGTTGTTATATCATCGATCTAGGCATTTCAAATGTCAATGATTTGGACATGGCTACGGAAATAGCATTGGTAATTGGTGCTCCATTTACAATGATGAATAAAGTTGGAATTGATGAAGCACATGATTTGGTAAAAGAATGGTGTAAAGAACATACTGAATTCCCGTTCCCAAAATCTTTAAACGAAGCTAAGGTTAATGGAGGATGGACTGTTTCTAGAATTGTTACCAAGCAACTTGATGATATAGCAGTGTTAACTATCAGAAGACCAAAAGTTTTAAATGCCTTGAATCTGGAAGTACTTCAGGATTTAATGTGTGAAATCGAATTGGCAGAAAAAGACGATAGCGTAAAAGGAATTGTTATCACAGGTTTTGGAACAAAGGCATTTGTTTCCGGTGCAGATATCAACATGCTGGCCTCTTTAAAAACTCCAGCTGAAGGTTACAACAATTCCCATACCTTTCAGGGACTGATTAATACTATCGAGAATTGCAGCAAACCAACTGTATGTGCATTTAATGGATTTGCTTTTGGTGGTGGAAACGAGTTAGCAATTACTTGTACCGCAAGGATTGCTAAGAAAGGATTATCTGT
>JAAEPI010000521.1 GCA_024232835.1 Cytophagales bacterium | reverse complement strand
TACGAGTACCAAAGTTGAAATTGATGTCCCCTATGCTTACTCAACTGTCAATATATTCCTTTTTACTTTATCCATTGTGGAAACTAAAAATAAAAGATAACCGTTCAAGTCACCCTCCCGAAAGCTCCAACCGAAATTCCCTTATTAACTCAATCTTTCGCACACGTGGCTGATTTTAAGTAGTTTTCAATTCTAAGTTGTTACATTATTGGCGATACCGAGAATGTTAAATTAGGCTCGGAGGGGGTGTGTCGCCCATAGGTGCGAACTTTAGCCCCCCTAACCCCCCAGAGGGGGGAATTTTGGGTTAATTCTCCCCCCAAGGGGGGCCGGGGGGGGCTTTGGTCCATAGGCATCAAGCTAATAAGGTTCATTGGTAGAATCCGTGCGACCTACAAGATGTAGTGGTATTCACAAATAAGACAAAATCAGTTAAACTGATAGCTGCGATACAAAAACAAAAAGAGGTCAGCAAACGAATGTTTTCAAAACTATCAATACCCCTGGATATACCGGATGTGCAGGTAATAGACATCAAGACAAACAAAAGAGGGGATTATGTCATTACCGTCGAAAGCACATTAGATAGCACTAGCTGTCATCAATGTGGTCGAGAAATCAGCAAATATCACAGCCATGATCGAGCTATTACATTGCGCCATCTGCCGATCTTGGGGCATCAAGTCTATATTCGTCTACGGCCCAAGCGGTATGAATGTGGCTTTTGTTCCAGTAAGAAGCATCGAAAAATCAGTACTCAACAATTATCTTGGTATAGCCCCAAAAGTCCCCATACCAAAGCCTATGAGGCCCAGGTCTTGTTGCAGTTGGTCAATAGCACTATTCAAGATGTGGCCATCAAAGAAAATCTAGGTTACGAAGCCGTGGTTGGGATTGTCAATCGCTATGTGAGTACCCAAGTTGATTGGTTTGAGCTTGA
Source organism: Cytophagales bacterium (assembly GCA_024232835.1). Classification (GTDB taxonomy): domain Bacteria; phylum Bacteroidota; class Bacteroidia; order Cytophagales; family Cyclobacteriaceae; genus JAAEPI01. The sequence goes on along the minus strand of JAAEPI010000521.1, from coordinate 949 downwards.
CCGGCTTGAGGTGGTCGGTTTGGATGAGATTGCCTTGAAAAAAGGACATCGTGATTATGTGGTCATTGTCACGGCGCGGCTCAAAGATGGTCAAGTGAAAGTGCTGGCCATATTGCCCAACCGTGAAAAGGAAACCGTCAAAGCCTTTCTAGCCCGTATTCCAACCCGACTGCAACGCACCATTCACACCGTTTGCACTGATATGTGGAAAGCCTATATTAATGCTGTCAAAGAAGTTCTGAGCGAGACAGTGGTCGTGGTTGATCGCTTTCATGTGGCCAAAAAATATCGAGACTGTGCTGACAAGTTACGCAAACAAGAATTGAAACGGCTCAAAACTGAGTTGTCCGCAGATCAATACAACACCATCAAAGGCACAATGTGGCCTTTCAGAAAGAACAAGGTTGATTTGAAACCCCAAGAAGCCCTGTTGCTTGACCGTTTATTCGATTATGCACCCTCCTTAAAGTTAGCTTATCACTTCCGCGAAAAACTGACCGCTATCTTCCACAATGATTTGACTAAAACCCTGGCCACTCAAGCCATCAAGGATTGGCGTCAAGAAGTCCAGACCTGTCAGTTGACCTGTTTCGACCCCTTCTTGACCACCTTGGATACCTATCTGGATGAAATCACCAACTACTTCTTACACCGTCATAGCAGTGGTTTTGTGGAGGGCCTCAACAACAAAATTAAAGTTCTCAAGCGTCGCTGTTATGGCCTGTTTAATCTTGATCATCTCTTTCAACGTCTTTTCCTTGATCTTGAAGGTTATGCTCTTTTTACCTGATTTTCCCCCGTTCTCCCCCACTATATCTTGGGGGGTACACGGATATTCTGAAAGAACCAGATTATCTTCTGAAACGTGATGTTCGCTCATTATTTCAAATTCCTACCTTTCGATTTTGGATTTTAGATTTTGGATTTACGATTGAAGCACTCTAATCAT
>JAAEPI010000520.1 GCA_024232835.1 Cytophagales bacterium | reverse complement strand
TTTTTCCTAAGATTTCTTTGTCCCGCCAGATTTAATGCTGATTGGTCAGAAAAGGGATATTGCGAATGGCTCGCGAATGCACTAGGCAGGGTCCCACACAGAAAGGATAAATCGCGTAAAGGGTCACTCCTGAAAGAGCGATGCAATGCAACAAATTCAACCATGATAAACGGTGTGCGTTGGGGACCTGATTTATGTACATTGCGTTTTAATAAACCTTTTGTGCTGTGGAGCCATATTTCTCCCCATAATTAAAGAATTCAATGCTATTTGTCCTCTGAAATGTTGATAAATTGTAGAAACAGTACATTAGTCTAACTTTTTCAATTTAGTCACAGAAAATAGAATATTTTCGAGAAGGAAATTTATCTCTAATTAAATAATTTCATCTAAGTTGTTGTTTATATTAAAGATATTTAAAGTTAAATTGTAGAAAGAGTGTAAAGCTAGTGTGGGTTTGAAGCAGTGTGAATGGGAGGTCTGGCTTAAGGTTCAAGAGAAGCGCAATGAGACATGCCAATTCGTAGGTGACTTTTCATCAAATAGTGGTCTCACTTGGCTGCAGTGGCGGAGTTCGATTGGTGTTCATGGTCGTAGTTAGGTGTCGCCCCAGTTTGTGGGCTGGTGGTGGGCAGCTGAGACAGTATATTATTTTCTGAAGTTTTCTTCTTCAATGCGGTGAACAGGAAATCCCAGACGAAAGCAAAAGCAGAAATTCAACCTAAGAGATCCTCGACGGATGTACCGAAAACTCTGGCTCAACTTTTTCCTAAGATTTCTTTGTCCCGCCAGATTTAATGCTGATTGGTCAGAAAAGGGATATTGCGAATGGCTCGCGAATGCACTAGGCAGGGTCCCACACAGAAAGGATAAATCGCGTAAAGGGTCACTCCTGAAAGAGCGA
>JAAEPI010000519.1 GCA_024232835.1 Cytophagales bacterium | reverse complement strand
GCCACATTTTTTGGTGATTGGGCTGTTACAGTGAAAGCACTTTTTTTATTCATAACCTTTCATTTTTTGTAACTCTAACATAATCAATATGTTAACCCTCTTTTTTGCCTCTTCTAGACTCCTTTTTGTCCATTAACCCCAGTTTTTGAAGTCGAACTATCTTCAAGGAACCAACAAAGCAACGTCAAATACATTCTTGGATATTCGTTCAATTGTTCTGAAGGAGAAGAAGAACGACAGTCTTAATAAGTTGTTGGTAGGTTTGGTTGGACTTTTCTCCTACCATGCTCGGAATCGTCATTGATCTGAGCGAAGTAAAATTGGCATGAGGCAAATCTGCTGACTGATCAATTGTGATAGAATTTGTGGATTTGGACAATGAATCTAGTATGGTAAAGCTTTTTCCATAATCCATGTTTCGACCAGTGAAGTGGACAAGCGGGAATGAAATATCATTTTGATAGAAAGATGTTGAATCTTTTAGTAATCCAGTTCCATAATCATACCCAATGGAGGCATCCAAACTGATAAATATGTTGGTGGCTTTATTCTTCATTGCCAGTTCCAATGTAGGTACACCTTCAAAGCTCCATGTGATGAATGATAGTTGATCAGTATCCACGAATTCGAGGGACGATAAATAGTCTAGTGTATAGGATAAATCTTTCGCATATTCTGTATTTCCAGAAGGATCAAATGGCAGCCTTTCCCCTTGTTTTTTCCCCAAACGCGGAAATGATGCTACGACAAAGCCTTTTGAAGCAATGTATTCAGCTAATTCGAACTGAGAAATCGGAGACCCACTTCCGATAATTATCAGTGGATATTTGCCTTGAGGAAATTCTGGTGATTTGCTTGCACGTGTGGATTTGGGAAAAAATGAGCGTTTTGCATCTTCATATCCAGCAGAATCTATCCCACCATAAGAATTGATAACTCGATAAAAGAGGTTTTGATTTTCAATTTCGTTTGTTTTCCCTATCAAATAATTCACATAATCTCCATAAGTCATATTCATGGAGTTATTAGGTTTTTTAGATGGATACCAAAGGTGAATGCTGATGGGTTTCCCTTTTCTATTTTCATCTACTTCAGAAAAATATTCACTATCAAGTCTGGTTTTCTCAATCAATTGATAACCTATTTCTATGACTTCTGTATCTGAAGAGTTTACTTCACCATGAGACTGTCCGATAGCTAGGAAGGTGCAATTCAAGCACATTACAGTAGTAATTTGTCTAAGATATTTTCTAAGCAATATGTGTTTCATAGTCACTTGTAACTGTATTTTGTACAGAGGGTTGTCTTTCAACGCTCAAAAATGTGATCGAATTTGATGTAGATAAATTGGTAGCTAGTGATTGGGGGTTTTCTTCGTATGCCTTACTGACCAGAAAATGATCAGGCTTCCTGTTAAGAACATGATCAGACTATAAATCGCAGGTGCAATAGCGTACTCGGAGTTGTGAAGGAGCACTGTTGCAATGGTTATCGCGAGCGTGCCATTTTGGATTCCACTTTCTATAGAGATGGAAATACTTTGCCTGAAAGAGAGATGCATGATCCTCGCCATCAGTAGACCTAATATCATAGTGCCTAGGTTGAGTGCAAATGAAATGAGTCCGGCTTCATTTGCGTAAGACACGATGTTTGAGCGCTCTTTAAAGATCACCCCGGCGAGCACGAGAATAAAAACCACGGCAGAAGCATTTCGAACGGGTTGTTGCATACGGTCAGCAAAAGACCCTTTCTTAGCTCGAAGGAGCATCCCGATTCCCACAGGGATAAGGACGATAACAAGTATTTGAGCAATTGTCGTAAGAATGTCTAGCTGGATTGGGGTGTTTTGACCATACGTCAATTGAAGGCCGAGATTGATTATGAAAGGAATCGTGATCAACGTAAGCAAGCTGCTTATTGCCGTAAGGCTCACCGAAAGGGCAGTATCTCCCTTCGCCAGATGAGTGATGAGATTGGAGGTTGGACCGCCCGGACAGGCCGCCAGAATGATCACTCCAATGGCAATCTCAGGCCTGATAGGAAAAATTGCAATAAGCACAAACCCAATCAATGGCAAGAGAATCAGCTGATTGAAAAGTCCCGTTAGTATGGCCTTGGGTTTAATGAAAACATCAGTGAAATCATTGATGGTCAGCGAAAGCCCCATACCAAACATGATGATAATTAAAGATCCAGCAAGAACGATCGTGGAGATATTGTCCATGAAGAGATTGGGTTAGGTGACCACAATTTACCGCCAAATTTTTTCTGATCAATTTTAGTATCAGTTGCTCACACAGGTTTTTTTGGATTTACGAGCTGAGATATCTCTTGAATCCTTCAAGTGCATTTAGTACGGCCATTTTTTGAATGGGGTATTGTGAATGCAGGTCGTTTGTAGCATTCTGAAAGTAGGAATAGAAGGAGTCATTGTAAAGTTGATCGGCTGCAATCTTGCTTTCAATGTTTTGTAGATTTCTTCAACACCCATAGCTGTTTATATGGATTTATAGATTAATAATTGGTTTTTTTGCTATATCTGTCACGATCCACAAGAGAGGTAGTATTGACCCTTACTTCTCCAGACCCCAAGATCTGCTTCATCAATCTGATAGACACCTTTTTGTCAGCGTTGGCTGTTTTTTTTTAGCAACAGGGGAATATTTGGATGCTTCCAGTTCGACAACCTGATCCATCAAAGATCAGGAAAGAAATTCTTTGACACATTTCCATGAATGCTCCTTCATTCTGAAAACGAAATGGATTGCTATGCAGCAAAGCACTAAACAGATAGTAGAAGCACAAGAGCGATCGATCAACACCAAATCACATTTGCGCAAAAACCCCAGATGCTGCTAAGTATTTATGCTTAGAATGATTTAAGCAATTCTTCTTATTGCGATGAGAATTAATCAAAACTAGTTTTGTGAAGTAGTATAATTTGATATTTGCAACACTGCAAAATTGAGCTTGATTGTCATCCAAAAATACGGCAAGTGAATTTTTTAAGAAATCTTAGTCTAGGTAAAAAGATAGCCTCAGGGTATATTATTGTTATTCTGCTTGCATGCATTAGTGGATTTTACGGAATATCTGTCTTAAGGGAAAGTAGGGTCATTGATAAATCAATGACTAACTCCTATTTACCTTTACTGGTTAAGGTAGAAAAGCTCGGCAGCTTGGTGTCTAGTTCCCGAAAGCTAACGAACAGTTGGATATACACGCCAAATCCAATCGATAAAGCAGAACTCACCAAAATTCACATTGAAGACTATCCAGAATTTTCCGTAGAATTAGAAGTGCTTCTTGAGGATAATCAAATTGAGAGCGCTGATAGTTTGGTATATTATTCCAAGCTATTCTCCGAGAATTTGGAGCATCAAAGTCAAATCATGAACATTCTAAAAAGTTCGTCAGATTATCAGGATGATATGAAAATTTTTGATGTGTTGCCAATCTATGATGACAATGTATTGCCAAATTCTGAAGAGCTGGCCACAGGCATGAGCAGAATGACAGACAAGCTACGCAAGGCCACTGATTATATGATGGCGGAAAAATATCGTTCTTTTGATTCCGTTGAAAATGTAACCATCGTTTTCACCTTACTATCTGTCATTGTTGGGTTTGTCCTGATCTACGTGACTACAAATAACATAATGAGTGCTTTAGGTGGGGAACCAAGAGAAGTTGCCCTAATCGCAGATAAGATCGTAAAGGGGAAACTCAATCTCTCTTTTCATCAAGACAAAAATTTCGGTCTATACTCAAGCATGAGAGGCATGGTGGGGGCACTAAATACCATTGTTTCAAAATTCTCTAGTGGGGCGAATCTGATAACAGATACAAGTGTGCAGTTGTCTGTTTCATCCAATGAAATGGCTTCTGGAGCTAACGAGCAAGCTGCTTCGTATGAGGAAGTTTCTGCATCAATGGAGATAATGGTTGACAACATTAAGCAAAATGCAGAGTATTCTGAGAAGGCAGAACAAATGGCGCTGGAAGCAGCTGATGATGTCAACAAAGGCAAAACTGTTATTGACAGTACTGTAGATTTTATGGAAAAAATAGCAGATAAAATATCGATAATAACCGAAACGGCCAGGCAAACAAATATCCTCGCCTTAAATGCTGCTGTTGAGGCAGCAAGAGCAGGTGAAGCAGGTAAAGGATTTGCGGTGGTGGCTACTGAAGTAAGAAGATTAGCTGAAACTAGTCAATCCTCAGCTGATCAGATGAGTGAACTGTGCACGAGCAGCGTCAGAGTTGCGAAAAGTGCTGGGCAACTTTTTGAAGCCCTAGTACCTAAAACACAACAAGCTGCTCAGCTTGTTCAGGAAATAAATTTCGCTACCAGCGAGCAAAGTCTTGGTGCTGAGCAAGTCAATAGCGCAATTCAACATCTTAGTGGCATCACCCAGCAACACGCGATTAGTTCTCGTGAAATTTCTTTCTCCTCAGAAAAGTTATCAAGCTTGGCTAGTCAACTCAGAGAGACCATTGCTTTTTTTGACATAGGGGTGACAAATGTCCAAAACACTCAAAGCGAGGAAATGTCTGAACCCGAAAAAGCTGAGGAAGACAGTCACCTGTCCTCCCATATAAATACGAATAACGGTATATATATCGATCAAGATGTTAGTGAGAACGAAACCGAAATATTGTGAGCAAATATTCCATCTGACAAATTTTAAATTTATCATTTTGTTAGAACTAACCATTTAAACCAAATAAGTAGGGTCTGCTGAAAAACACTTAACAAATTGATTATCAAAGAATAGGATAGCTGTTTCAAGTGTTGAAGTGCATACATTTCATGACTAATTGATGATTTTTCCTGCACTTTGAAATACACCTTCGGTATTTTTCATGTTAGTCACAGGCACATCATCCCTGCCAAGCTATAGGCATGGTACTTCACGAGCTTCAGCTCGAAGTATGCCTATACATCATCGCTTCACTCGTTCGTATCTAATGCATCTGAGACTTTTTCAGCAGACCCTAAGTAGTATGAATGATTTAATGAAGCCTTTGAATAACCCGACTTTCCTAGTCTTGAATTTAATTGGGTGTGATTTTTCGGCTGTTAGTCAATTATCTGT
>JAAEPI010000518.1 GCA_024232835.1 Cytophagales bacterium | reverse complement strand
TTCATAAGAATTCTCCATCGAGACGATTTATTAATCCTTCCTTAATTTACTTACTTCATTTTTCGAACCAATAGTAATGAATTGCACAGATAGTTACGGAAAATGTTTTTTCATGAGTTTTTCCGCGTAAGAAGCAACAAGCTCTACCCCAAAGGGGTTCAGAAGCGCCCCCGAATAGTATGTGGAATTCTTCCCTTGAAGCTTTTCCAATCGTCCTTGATAGCCGTCAGCAACATCTTTGGTGTTAAAATGAGGATCGAAATCCTTCCAACATCTTAATATGGGTTCGCTCAATAAGCGTCCTCCAAAATCCTCAATATCTTTCTTAAGTATTTCCATTATTTCATTTTCTGGTTTGCCCCCGGTATATCCGAAAAAGTAATACCAGTTTTTTTCCGGATTATATCGATGATAGGACATGGCATGGCCGACAAAAGCGTGAGATTGATATTTTTCAATGATCACCGCATCACCAAGCCCTTCTGCTTGAACGATTGCCTGCCAAACGGAAAAACATTTAATCTTGCTGAATATGGCTTTTTCCTCCGAAGATGCATCAAGAAACTTAAGGGCTTCATCCAATGGACAGGAAAGAATTAGCTTGTCAAATTCTGTTTTCATGTTGCCGTTATGATGAACCACGCCTCCATGCTCATTTCTTTGAATTTGATCGACTTTGATATCCGAAAGAATATCCAGATCCGAACCAAGTCTTTTCCAAAGCCCGCCATACCCTTCTTTAATTCGATAAAGATCTATTTTCGAGGGATTCCATAAGGATAGCCAGTTTCCGTTCGTTGCAAAGCACGGAAAACATTTGAGAATATAGACAGCGGGAACCTTTTGTTCATCATAGCCAAAACCAAAGGAACGCATAAGTGGATACACTGCACCATTGAAAAAATTCAAGCGATATTTCGCTACCCAATCCGAATAGGGTAATGCCAAATCCTTTACAATACGTGGGTGCACTTCCCCTACAGAACATTTAAATATTTGATGATATTTTATTACCTGAATAAATATCCGAATATACTCAGCCGCTTTTTTCCAAAAACTTATAGGATGAGGCGGACACCCGAATGGTCTGGTGCTTCCATCTTTACATTGAATTACAAAAGGCGGCGATTTTATCAGCTGGATGTCGGCCTGTTTTGCCAGGCGTTTAACTGTCGGGTAAGTGCCTAAAACGAAGACTGCGCCAGTGTCGCACGCTATTTCATCATGCTTCACAGTATGGCACTTGCCACCTATATGATGCGCATGACACGCATCCCTATTAAGAACAGTAACATGGTTATATCCAAGCCGGCGCAAGGTCAACGCGGACATTAAACCTCCGGGGCCAGCCCCTACAATGCAAATACGGGTATTCTTATCCATTGTTCCACCTTTCTTGGAATGTTCACGCTAAGGGTTGTATCCTTTCCCGCCTAGCTTTCACAAATTATCTTGCCCCTTAAAGGCCTGGTGAACTATATCAAAAAACATCTTGAAGTCCTAATTCGTCCCCCTTTTTTCACGACTGGTCGTAAAAAAGGGGGCGATAATCCTTTTCAAATTTTCCTTTGGTTCTCTTCCATTAGGGCAACACAATGGATCTACTTCATAAATTTCCTTGATGCAATCAGGCCATTGTTCTGATGGTATTCGTCATAGTTCATATTCAGCAATGTCTATTGCAAAACAAAACATCACATTAAACCAATTTTGAAATATTGACTTATTAGAAAAAACAGTGAGATGGTTATACCTAACTTCCTCCAAGTTTCTGCTTGAGAAGAGCACTCATTTTTTCTATGGTCATGGTACTTTCGCTCATTATGGTGGTTGCGCCCCACAACCCGGAATCAAGACATGACGAAGTACCTCCGGCCGATGGAGAATCTGCTCCTACTAGTATCAGTCCTTCAATGCAGGTCTTATAGCTAAACCTGTTCCCGGCAACCTGACACGGGTTTGCGTAGGCGCCAATCACACCTCCATCAGGATTTCCCGAAATCCGTGCCCAATCACTAGGTGAAAATGTTCTACTCTCTTCCGCCTTGTCCAGCGGCAAACCGGTTACTTTTTGGACGGTAGCTATGAATTGCTCCTTTATCTCCTGTTTTTTTCTCTCATGGGTAACCTTGTCATAGTTTGACCATTCCTCGATATCACCATCTAGTTTCACAAGGGTCACGCTGCTTTTACCCTCTGGTGCATAGTAGCCTTTATCTCCCAGGCCTGTGGCATCCAGTAGGATCCATTGACTAAAATCATCCATCTTACACTTACCATCACCCAGGATTTCCAATAGATCCTTCGATCCAGAGAAGAAATTAGTCACCACGTCAAAGCCATAATCGGACAGAAGGAAGGGCAACCCAAGATTGACCTGGAAGGCGCTTTTAGAATGCTTGTAATTCCACAGCTCATTTCTTGTTTCAGAATTGATTAATTGCCTGTTATCAACCATTCTGTTGAATAGAACCTCGGCAGAAACATCGGCAACTACGTAATCAGCGAAGTGCGTTTCTCCGTTGGCAAGCCTAACCCCTATAGTCTTTCCGTTCTCGGTCAGAACTCTCCTGACTTCAGAATTGAGTATAATTTCACCGTTATTCGCTTTGATCTGGCTGACAAGTTTATCCACAATATTCTGGCTCCCTCCACGAATAAAATTTGGATGGTCCATCAGGAAATTTCTGAAGCACAGGATTATCATGGCGAGAAACGAGACCTTGTCGGGAGAACCTGCAGTAAAATAATTATACTGGGAAATAAGAAATAAAAAATCTTTGTTCTCTGAAAGTTTTGCCATGAATTCTTCGACCGTGGTTCCCAGGTATGCCATCATGTTCTGGTAGGAAAAGAGTCCCAATTGTTGAA
>JAAEPI010000517.1 GCA_024232835.1 Cytophagales bacterium | reverse complement strand
TATCCAAATGGAAAACTTTCAAGCTTTAGAACTAAAATGTTTGGACAGTATACTATTCCAAATAATGTTGCAAATCAGAGAACCCTATTTCAGCTACCATTCCTTCTATGATTAATAAATTATGACAAAAACGGTTGATCACACAATTAATGGGAGCTGAACTAAGACACCAACTCTGATTAAACTAATTTGTGGTCCGTGTAAAGTACCATTGCCTCCTTTGTCACCATCAATGGCTTTGGGAAGAATGCTCGTGGTCTTAGAGTTCCAACTGCATATGTTTCAAGATGCTTCAAAGCTATCAAGGTAGACAGCTCTGTATAAAGATTATCAAAGAAGACCTGCAATTCAAGTTAATCAATGTTGTTCCTTGTTTTAGACAGAATTCATTTCCCACAGTAAAACTATGTACCTCATGTCCTCTTCCAAGGAAATTCTCTCCCCCCTTTTCGTCAGCACCCCCATCTAGGTTTTCACTACCCAACAGAGCAAAAATCCAGCCAAACAATGCTCCTTTCTCAGAATATTTAAATTTTCTTTCTCCATGCGGAATCATGTTCATTATGAATCCCTCTTTGTCAGCTAGTACATAAAATCTAATGCCCACTTTCTTATTGCCAGGTTTATTTGGGTTACGAGTGCGATTGCCCATTCTTCCCTGCAAAAAAACATTGCAGCTTCTCATGTGGCATGCATTACCACTTAGATTTCTACCAAGAGTGGGTGGTCTGCATCAAATGGCTGATGTTAATTGGCACAATTTTGGCATTATTCTGCTTTTGAATAAAACAGACCCCATTTGATGTAGGCTGCTTGCATTTTGTGCAAATTTATATTGAACTTTGTACCATTAATTGTGAAAATCTTATAACAGTTTCTTACTTTGAAACCCAGGATCTGCTCATCAATT
>JAAEPI010000516.1 GCA_024232835.1 Cytophagales bacterium | reverse complement strand
CAGCGTCATCTATCATGAGTTGAAGCTTCACAATAAAAAGACGTTACGATTTCTTCCTTTAGCATTGAGTGAATTGGAGAAAACTGGAAAATTACGTGAAATCGAATGAGGTTACAATAATCAAGCCAGCGGGTCGAGGGAGAGAAAGAGACGTGCGAAAGAGCAGGCTCGCAATTTGCTTCTGAAACTGGATGTGCCGACTTTAGAAATAGAGGTGGTGATCTACATGATGTACATAATGCATTCGTGCATGCAATTATGGCAGATTTATTTTCCAAGTTGTTTGACATAAGCATTTTCCACCACAATATTCTTATTTGTAGGTGTTTGTGAAACTGCTAAAAGGGGGCACGGTCAGTGGAAAGGTGGCAGAGTCTGAAGAATTGGGTGAGGCCGCAGTGGAAGAGGAGGAAATGAGGAGAAATGAGAGCAACACCAAATCTGTAGGATGATTTATTAAGATAACCAAGTAACATTAACAGTAAATCAAATACGTATTGTGCAGTGTATGTAAGTGAAGGAAATTGTCACTACAATTCATTTGGCATGTAGGCGCCAGTTGGCAGCACAGAGGTCGAGGAGATGGACGAGAGGAAGAAGAAGGAGATTCGCACCACAACAACAGTGACTACTCCGCAAACTCCAGACAACTTCTCCCAGCAGCAGTCAATGACTGGAGCACCCTCTGCTGAAGAATCCATCATTCTTGCTACTTCTCCAGTTCACTTCCGATTTGAAGAGAACATCGGCCAAGCTGAAGGAACAGGAGCCGCCAATCCACGTATTCATTTCAACCTGTTTCTTGACAATGAAGGCAAAATGTTCATTCGTGCGAATTTTGACTTTGCAGCGCAGTCAGCCCGCGGAGCATCATCTGCTGAAGAATCGATCTTCCTCGCTGCATTTCCAGTTCATTTCCAGCTTGAACAGAGCAAATTCCCAAGTAAATATAACGAAATAAAAAAATTTATATAAAATTTTAAAAATT
>JAAEPI010000515.1 GCA_024232835.1 Cytophagales bacterium | reverse complement strand
TAATAATCAATTGTAAGAGGTCATATAGAAATTTAGCCAAATTAGGACTCAAAAACTGCCAAAATATCATATATGCAGCTGCACGAATGACAGAAAAATATAAATTTGAACTGTTAGTGTCGTGCTACATTTTAATGATTTTTATTGAGCAAATTTCAATAGGTATTGTAATTTATTATTATAATTTTATTATTAATTTAAACAATATAGTATATTTTAGCATTTTTAATGGTAAAATAACAAAAATCTTACACAAAATGGAAATTTGACTACTCTGAATCAAATATAAATTTACAAAACTTGGACCTAAAGCGCCAGAATATCAATTTATAGGGGTTCAAACCTGCACATTTGTTTTTTTGGAGATAATCATTTAAAAGAATTTGGAGTTTGCTCCTGCCACCAGAGAGGCGTGTGCATTGCACTGAGCAAGCTACGGCCGCATCAGAGAATATATTTGGAGTTTGTTTTCGGCCTTTGGTGGTCGATCTGAGTTCAGATATTTGCAGGTATGTAGGGATTGGGTTTGATGAGATACCATTATTCGCCATCTTGAAACTCAGAATTCTTGATGTTGTATGGGACATAGAAGGCTTCGGGCTGGAGAAGGAACTAGGGCTTGGATGGAGTGAGGGAGATATGGGTGGAACTGGAGAGTAAGCACTGAAGATAAAAGCTGAAGGAAATAAGAAGTAGGGGGACCTAGAAAAAAGCAGTAGGCTTTGAAAGAGCTGGGTACCGGCTGCAGGGATGTCCAATTACCAATAGGGAGGTCAGGAATTTAAGGGCAAAGTGGAATGAACTGGAATGTAGCCAGACAGTTCTGTGTCCCAAAGAGAGGGAGTTTGAGAGATAAAAAGCGAGGGAGTACGAAAGTAGGAAAGAGAAGGAGACCTAAAAAGAAGGTGTGGGGAGCTGGATGGAGGGAAGGAGTTGATGGATGAAGGGAGCTGGAAGGAGTGAGGGACTTGTAATTAGAGGCAGCTGGAGGTGCATGGATGCAAGAAGGACTAGACAAATTAGAGATAGTAGGAGAATAGGAGGTATAAAGGGAAGAATATGAGGTATAGAGGGAAGAAGGTATATAGGAAAGGATAGAAGAGGCTGTATGCAATGGTACTGGCGGGTGGGATGAGGGTGGTCTGGGGGAAGGAGTTAGAGCTCTAAGGCTGTAATTTGGGGCAATTTGGGGCAATAACAAGGGAGATTGAAAGAGATCGAGTTGTAGAGATGGAGCTTAAAAGAACAACTTGGTTAGTTGGCATGAAAGTAGGATCTGAAGGGAATGAGACAACTTGGGGGGCTAGGGCTCTACGGCTGCTTAGAGATAATGAGGACTGAGGATACAAGGGGGATGGATGCAGGGCCGGGGAGAGTAAATTGTGGAGTTTAAGCTGTAGTGAAGAAACTGGATTGAGGGGACTGTATCTCTGAAAGGGATAGATGGTGAGGGAGAAGATTTTGGAGGCCCGAGTGGAGGCAGTTAGCGCAAGTGCGTGGGAAGAAGCAGAGCTGTGAAAGGGAAGGATCTGAGCTGCCAAGAGGGAACAGGAAAACGTGGGCTGGAGGGAGAAGAAGGCAGTGACTTGAAATAAATGAAGCAGCTGGAAAGAGGAATCTGAAAAGGGATTCCTGAAAAGGGATTATGTGAGAGTCAGTTTGATGGAAGTTGGGCCTGGAGAGGGGAGAAGCTGGGGAGAAGGAGAGGGTGAGGAGGGTGGGCTTTATGAATTATGGCTGAATAGAAATATAGAAAGGATGATGAGGTAAGAGAATGGGAGGTAGGGAAAGAGTGAGCTGATGAGGTCATCTACTGCATCGTGAGGGAGGATCATTTGAAATTTGGAAGGAGGAAAGGAGGGAAGGATGTAAAAGGATAGAGGGTGAGGTCTATTTAAGGGATGGCGGAGGATGCTAGATATTCAGGGCTGGATAGAGGCTAAGAAGTAAGGGGGCAATAGCTCAAGATGAAAGATGGAGGCTAAGGAGAGCATGAGCAAGATGGATGGAACTAAGAAGGAGCATAAGCTCTGGGGGTTGGAAGTTTCACTGAGAAAGAGGAATCTGGATGTACAAGAATAGAGGAATCTGGTGTGAGGGAATTATATGGTAGAAGAGGAGAGCTAGAGCTTCAAGGGTTCTGAGGGACTTAAAAGGTAGATTAGGGAGAGGAATGATACCTTACTTTCTGTAATGTGTCAATGGCTGGTTAAGGCAATATAACTTCGATCAGAATTTTCAAGTGCTTTGAAAATCTAGGAAATGTATAATCAAATGATTTATAACGTAACTTAGATGACTGAGAGATTTTTGGAAAGTGGTAGAAATATGCTGTCCTTTATTATTATAATTATTATCATAATATTAAATTATCATTATTATATCAATTGAAACAATCGAATAATGGGCAACCTAGAAGTTTCATGGAAGATTAATTTTCCATTTTCGATTGTTTCAATTGTTATAATTATAAAGCTCGCATAATCACTATAGTGGAGCACAGTTTGGAAATAAAGACGGGTCAATTTATTGATCATACTCATTGTTATAATTATCATAACTAAATGTCGATGCAAAAGGAGGAAATGGAGGGGCCTGGACCTTCATAACGGAACCCATGATGCGCTATTTTCCAAACTTTGCAAAATACTCAGCTATCCTCTAAATTCAAATGAAAATTACTGCAACACTTTTCAAAATTTACCAAAATGATTACTGACCTCTTTGTCCACCTTCCCCTTTATGTACTTTTGAGCAAAGGGCTACATCTTGAAAGTGCTGACCCCTGGCCCTGTAAATGAGTATCTTTATCATAGTGTATACATAACGAATGAAAATACTCAAATTAATGAACCAAATATCTCGATGCTAGAAAAAGTTGTAAATTTTTACATACTCTGCAATTTATGCTTTGACACGGATACGTGCACCTGATTTGCCAGTTTTTGAATCATATTTTGGCTAAATTTCTATTTTTTTTCAATGAGACCACTTTCAAATGATTATCATCATAGAAGCATTACATATCCTATGAATTTTGAGTCAAAAGATCATAAAATTTTTATACAGAGCTCAATTAAGTACCAAATATTGGCTTAAATATGCTCATTTTTGTGGATTTCTGACT
>JAAEPI010000514.1 GCA_024232835.1 Cytophagales bacterium | reverse complement strand
TTAATGATGAAATGTGAGGCTCATCTGAGTAAAGATCAACATGGATTTTTACCCAATAAATCGTGCAACACTCAATTGATAACCTTTGCAGATAGCATTGCCACTGCTATCAATTCTTCCCTGAGAACAGATGTGGTGTATTTTGATTTTGCAAAGGCATTCGATTCAGTCAATCATGACATAATTCTGAGAAAGTTAAAGGATAGATTCAAAATTGATGGCACAATGCTCAAGTTTATGGTAAACTACCTTCAAGACCGAGAGCAATGTGTTATTATATCTGGTAAAAAGTCAAATATGGCCAATGTAAGATCTGGAGTACCTCAAGGATCTATCCTGGGTCCTTTATTGTTCGTCCTCTTCATAGACGATATGACAGGGGAAGTCAGTGAGGGAACCGGGATAGCCCTTTATGCAGATGATACTAAGATATGGAGGAGAATATGTAAATGGAACGATCATGAAATCCTCCAGAGAGATATCAATGCACTACATAAATGGTCACTTGAAAACAAAATGAAATTCCACCTTAAAAAGTGTAAAGTGGTGCCTATAGCACCTTCTGACAAAGACATTCAGGACCTTGTTTTTAAAATCTTTCCCCTTCCAAATAAAACTTTCTTCTATAAACTTGGTGAAAAAGATCTTGAATATGTCAATGAAGAAAAAGATCTTGGTGTTATCGTTAATTATAAATTTACATGGGACCAGCATTTAGATCTTCTTCTCAATAAAGCTAGCTCAAGACTTGGTTTGTTGAAAAGAACCATGCACTTTGTCAAATGTCCTAAACAGAGGAGGGCCTTTTACTTAGCAATCGTGCGCAGCCAATTTGAGCACTGTATTCAAGTGTGGAGACCCTCCTCGGAAAACTCGATTACAAAAATTGAAAGAATTCAAAAGAGGGCGGTCAAATGGATTTTGTCTGAGCAAGATCACTCATACAATGATCTAGAATATCTCATGAGACTTCGGGACCTGGATCTCTTACCAATGAAAGTAAGATTCCTATCCGCCGATCTCATGTTATTCTATTATGTCTATAATGACCTGTCCTGTGTCAAGTTACCTGAGTATCTAAAACCCTTCACGCTAGAAGAGCGAAGGCGACTCCGGCCGATCATTAAGCCTCCTGAAAATTGTACTGGAAAG
>JAAEPI010000513.1 GCA_024232835.1 Cytophagales bacterium | reverse complement strand
TGACTTAAATATCCGCGGATTCTTACCAATGACTTCTTCTATACTGTAACCGGTAAGTTGAGAAAGCTTTGGATTTCCGTATTTTATATTGCCTTTGGTATCCGTAATTATAATTGTGCTGGAGGATTGTTCAATGGCATGGAATAGTATTTGAATCTGTTCAACTGCCCGCTTGCGTTCATTAATCATTTCATTGAAGGAATTCGCTAAATCACTGATCTCATCATGCCCGCCTACTAAGAGCTGTTGATCAAAATCCCTGTTTTTCTGCATGTTACGCATATTGGTTGAAATATTGACAATTTCTTCAACAGGCCGACGCATTAGGAGATATCCTAGAGAAAAAGATATAGCAATGGTGATTATGGATAATACAAGAGAGAGGCTGGCTGATTTTTTTGTAGTCGCTATGATTTGCCTGGTACGATAAACTATATCTGACCTGATAGCATCACTGACATTTTTTATTAGTTCAATTCGGAAGGTGGCTTTTTCCCACCACTCACTAGTGTCCTGACTGGTTACGTCTTTACGTAGTTGTTTGATTGCGTTTATAGCCGGCTTGTCATCTATATCGACTAACTCATCGATTTCAGTAATGGAATGTCCCGACTCTTTCATCTTTATCACATCATTCAGTATGATCTGATATTGGTCAAAAGTCGTTTCAATCTTACTGAGATTAATGATTCCCTCTTGGCTCATTCCCGGTAAATTCCTGTATTGTTCAATAATATTTTTGGCATCAATAGAAAATTTAGAAAAACGTTCTGCATACCAGTCCTTACCACGAATGACGTAGTCCTTGAAGTCGTGTATTAGCCCACCGTAACCAATCATTATCTGTAGATCGTTGAGTAATTCATTCCTTCTAGACTTGTTTATGGCTGCTGCCCGTAATGCCTCAACTTCAACGACGACCGGATGTCTCATTTTTTTTCGTAGCATGTCCTGGTATTCATTAGAAACTATCGTATAGTAATTATTAAATATGGCCTTTTGATCGGCAACGTAGGCGCTTATTTCCTGGAATAACTTTGCATCTAGTTTTCCCGATGCAAATATACCGTTCAAAGCGCCCCGTTCCTGTCCGGCACGCTCTTGCAAGCGGAGCAGAGAGGAAAAGGCATTTCCCAGTTTCGCCAGAGTAGCATCATTGGTGAACACCTGGAGGTAATGAATGATATCGATAGCATGGGCATTGAGGTTCGAATAAAAATCAAAGTAATCACCATCATTCAATGTATCAATAGCATTGCGTACAACAGTCAATCGATATAACTCTTTCTGTAAATAAGTAAATTTATCGCTCAATCCCCAACGTCCTTCCCCGGAGGCGTTGATATCAAGATTTTGAAAGAATAAACCTAGTTTCTCATCTGTCTGCATTCGCTGTTTCAGTACATCTTCTTTGAAACTCTGGCCACTACAACCTACAAAGCCGGCACTCAGGCCCCGCTCCTTCTGCAGCTCATGCACAAGGTCAGCGAGGAGAAGCGAGACTGTAGTGAAATTACGAGAACTTCTGGTG
>JAAEPI010000512.1 GCA_024232835.1 Cytophagales bacterium | reverse complement strand
TAAGACTTGTCTGGGCAAAAAGTTTTGGAAAATGTCCTGCAATGTTTAAATATTTTTGCGGACTTATTTGACGTTTCTTTAATGGGTGCGACTTGGCGCCTTTGCGTGAGACTATTTCTCTAAAGCACTTCTTAGTTTAAATAAAAAGCAGGCGGGCCGCCTACGCTCGTACGCCAAGGATCGTGCGAAATCAGAGAGGTGTAAGTCCTCTTCAGACTAAACTGTTAAGTCTGCAGTTGAGTGTAACTGCGTCATCGTGAGATGGGGTGGAAAGTAATACAAGACGAATAACCGGTCCATAGGATGACGAACCCGATTTGGTCGATCAGTGAAACGAGCTTTCGAGCGCTTGGTGAAGTTTAGAAATAAGTTAAGACGCTGAAAAAAAAAACAGTGGTGTAAAAGCGGTCTTATCTCACTGATAGATGGTTAGGGATAGAACGGTTATGAAGGTATCGTACGTGGACTTTGGGAGATCTTGTTGAGACAGTGATTTACTTAGCAAGAAGTCGGAGCCTTCATATGAGTGTTGACGCTGATGAAAGTCAGTCGAGCAAAGGAAGGCAGGAAAGAGAATATGTAATGTCAGGTAAAAGGAATTGTCAGAATGATTGAAAGATCTATGCCCGCAATAGCGTCTCCTTTTGTCTGGACAAAGCAGATGTTGAACGCTCTAAGCAATGGAGTGAAACGAGGCAGTTGGTATAGCCTTTACGATAAGGTTTTCTCAATGAGTAATCTTCGGGATTCCTGTGACCGTGTTCTGGAGAATAAAGGTAGTTATGGAGTAGATAAAGTAACGGTGAGCCGTTATGAGTCTGAACTATCCCATAACCTTAAAATTCTTAAGGATGAACTAAAAGATCACAGTTACCAGCCTCATGATATTCGTCGGACCTACATTCCAAAAGCCGGGACTCTAGAAAAGCGCCCGCTGGGAATTCCAACGGTACGTGACAGAGTTGCCCAAACAGCCCTGTTAAATGTAATAGAACCAATCTTTGATAGTGAATTCTCTAATAGCAGCTTTGGCTTTCGAAAGGGTTTTGGGTGTAAAGATGCACTCCGAACTGTAATTACCGAACTGCATTCTAAGAGAATGTTTATTGTTGATGCAGACATCAAAAACTATTTTGATGAACTGGATCATGAAATACTGATGAATCTGGTTAAAGATAAGATCAGTGATGGTAATATCCTCAATTTAATTGAGATGTTCCTGAAACAGGGAATCATGGATGGTCTGGAATATTCGGAGCCCGAAAGTGGTTCCCCCCAAGGAGGCGTTATCAGCCCATTATTGGCTAATATCTACCTTAATCCTTTGGATAAGTTACTGGAGCAACACAATTACCATATGATTCGCTATGCGGATGATTTTCTAATAATGTGTGAAAGTCAAAACGAAGCAGAAGAAGCCTTGAATCTAGTTCGCGACTGGATGGCTAAGATGAAACTTCGACTCCACCCGCAGAAAACTCGAATTGTCGATATGACTCTAGCAGGGAATTATTTTGAATTCCTAGGCTATCACTTCGAGCATACAAGACGAGGTCGAATTAGACGCTGGCCAAGATCAAAGAGTATCACAAAACTTAAGGATACTGTTCGATATATAACCAGAAGGAATAATCCTCACAGTCTTGGCGTAATATGTTCATTACTTATTCCGCACATGAAAGGATGGTTTCAGTATTTTAAGCATAGCAATAGCTACACTTTCTCAGGCCTCGATGGTTTTATTCGCAGACGCATGAGGCGAATTCTTAGGAAACGAATAAGAAAACCTGGAACAGGAAGGATCAAGTCAGACCACGTCAAATGGTCTAATGCCTGGTTTCAGTCTCAAGGATACGTTTCACTGTACAGTATGTACGAGGCTGAAGTTCAATCTCTTCGGAGTTAATCTCTGACCGGAGAGCCGTATGCGGGAGATCCGCACGTACGGTTCGGAAGGAGGGGAGGCCGAAAGGCCTTTCCTACCCTTACCCAGCATCTCATTTCGACTGAAACTCGTTAGTTTGAACTAAAGTATGGATGAACTCACTTAGAGAATAATCTTTACTTTTTGCTTGAGTCAAAATCTTCTGAACCAGATCTTCGTCTGTAAAGGCAAAAGGACGGCCAAGACCATACTCAATTAGAGCTTCGGTAAATCCCCGGGCGAAGTTATCTTTCTTATCGTAAATTCTATCTCTTAACTCAAAGAAATCTTTAAAGGCTGCACCTTTGTAGATCTGCCCCGATACATCAATAGGCTTTCTGCTCCTTGCGTGTTCGTCTTTTATACGCCATTTACCAGTGGCATTGAAGTTTTCCAGACCAAAACCAATTGGGTCAATTTTACGGTGACAACTGGCACACTGAGGTTCTTCCTGGTGGGCAGTCAATTTCTGACG
>JAAEPI010000511.1 GCA_024232835.1 Cytophagales bacterium | reverse complement strand
TCAGGTTTCCTTGATTATTTTGATACAAATGGTTTTAGTAGAACAATTGAAAAGGATATTGTTTTCGGAGACCCTTCCTCCATGAGTCCCGGAAGATCTCATAATGAAAAAGAAAAGACAGACCTGAATTTAAAGCTATCGTACCGTAACCTGGAAGTTAAAGGAAAGTATTTGAATAGAAGGAAAAAAGGATACATTGGTTTTGATTATGCACTTAATAATGAAACAACATGGAAAGACACCTATTTGTTTGGTGAACTCATATATAAGTCACACCTGAGTGACAAGTTAGATATGACATCAAGGGCGTATTTTGACCAATACGAGAGCCAAGCAACCCCTGTAGTATCACGTCCAGATGGTTTTCTAGGGATCTATCCTGATGGCATAAAGGGAATAGCAAGGTTCAAAATAAGTACCATTGGATTTGAAAACCAACTCAACTATAACGTCTTTGATGGAAACGAATTGACGTTCGGCTTCCAATACGAGTGGATTCACCAGGGTGATATACGTTATCGAGCAAATATTAATCCTTTGACGCTTATGCCTCTTCCCTCATTCACAGACTTTACACATGATCTCCCCTTTACAAGAAAAGCGACAAGACATATATGGGCATTTTATCTGCAAGATGAGTGGAACATTACCAAAGATATTGATTTAACGATTGGTGTGAGGCACGATCAATTTACGAGATTTGGCGCTACAACCAATCCAAGATTAGGTTTCATATGGCGATTTATAGAGGATGCGAACTTGAAGATTCTCTTTGCGACAGCCTTCAGGG
>JAAEPI010000510.1 GCA_024232835.1 Cytophagales bacterium | reverse complement strand
TGGATACGCACTGTTGACAGATGTGTTGAATTTATGGAAAAATATGAGGATGAAATTGGTGAACCTGGAAGCGTTATAATGTAATAAGGGTTTTCATAAAAATATCAATGGCGTTCGACACGATTGTATCGACAGTTTTTGTCATTTTGGATATTGTGATTTATTTGTCATTTGAATTTTGTTTTTTTGTGATTTTATGAAATAGAACGGTATTGAAAAAATATACACCCTACTGATTAACGGATATAAGGAGGCGTTTCATGATTGATAAAAGCAAAGAATATTCATATACAGGCATTCCAACTTTTTTTAAATCGGATTATGGTACCATAGAACAGCTTGACGATTACCAAATCGGCGCTTTTGGCATTCCGATGGATACCGGAGTGTGCAATCGGTTTGGCGCACGCTTGGGACCTGCCGCCATCAGGCAAGCATCTGCATGGTTCAATCCAAGCGCCAATCCCAAGCAAGGAACCATGATTGATTTGTATCAACGCCAAAAAGCGATAACATTCAATCATCCTGAGATTCTTGATCTTGGTGATTTCACCATCTTTCCGACCGATTATCCCAAAACCCTTGAATCAATCGAAACGTTCAGCTATGAAGTCGCCAAACGGGCCTTTCCTGTTATCCTTGGCGGCGATCATTCTCTGACCTATCCGGCAGTGAAAGGACTCGTGAAAGGCTTGAAGGAAAAAAAGCCGTCTGTTATACCGGGAATTATTCATTTCGACAGCCACTGTGATACTTGGGAATCTTATCTTACTCTTGATGATGTTTGGCATGGTTCACCATTTCGCAACTTGCTTGATGATGGCGTCATTCAGGGAAAACATCTCGTCATGATTGGCCACAGACACTGCCTTACGACCGATGAATATGCGTATCTCCAAGAGCATAATATCACCTTATACTCAATCAGCGATATCTGGGAACGCGGGATTGTTTCTGTTCTTGAAGAAGCCACTCAATATTTACGTGAACAGACTGACGGTGTGTATATTTCAATTGATATTGATGTCCTTGACCCTTGTTATGCCCCTGGAACCGGCACTCCCGTTCCAGGCGGACTGAGCTCCAAAGAGATGATCCAGGCGGTCAATATAATTTGCGAAACAACGTTTGATTGGCATAGATATTGTAGAAGTCGCCCC
>JAAEPI010000509.1 GCA_024232835.1 Cytophagales bacterium | reverse complement strand
TGACAAGCGTACCTGTTGGTCGCCGTTCAGTGCTATTGTTCGATCTGCTTTCCTCTTGCCTTTTGTGCCTTCTGCTCGTCCTGTTCGTTCTTGTCTTCTCCCTTTCTTGGCTCATTCTTGAATCAAGTGTTCAATGTCCGACTTTTCAATCCCTGTTAATTCATGGATCACATGAATATCCATGCCATTTTTGAGCATTTTACGAGCAATATCAATGGCTTTTTCCTGTTGACTCTCCTGAATACATTTGGTATACGAGACTTTATATCGTTCCGTAATGGCCTCTTGAAATTCAAGTTCTTCAATCTCTTCGTCTGTTAACCCAGATATATCAAGCTGTTCAAATGCCTCTTGGACAACCTGAGAATGAATCAGACTCTTGATCTCTTTCGCTTTCTTGATATCCGTCACCACATCCAAGAGCAACCATTCTTCTAACGCATCTAATTGCTTTTTTTTCAGATGAGAGGGTGTAATACAACGAGGGTAAATAGCGACCAGTTCCCAATTGACATGCCAATCGGTGTGTTTTTTATTGGATGTCAGGGTGATGATCTCGTGATAATCATGATGGGGAGGGGTCATATCAAACAGCCAACACACACTGTAGCACGGGACGACCTGCGTATAATCATCTCCGACGCGGAATTGATGGCTGAAATTTCGACAGTGATAATCAATAAATCGAAGGAGATCCGTTTTATCTGACCCTTTTTGAATTTC
>JAAEPI010000508.1 GCA_024232835.1 Cytophagales bacterium | reverse complement strand
CGGCGGGCGCGTTTCCCTCATAGACAATCACGCGCACATCCCTCACATATGAGCCCGTTAATGGGCCTTCTTCCATTTTCTCCATAACACCTTTCAAAATGGATGGTAAAAATCTCAAATCTATTACTCCACCAACAATGCAATTGTAGAACACCAGCTTCCCTCCCCACTTGAGATCTATCTCCTCTTTGCCTCTAATGTTTACACCCGTGGGTTCGGGCATACCTTCATGATACGGTTCGATTTTCATGTAGACCTCACCAAATTGTCCCGCACCTCCCGATTGCTTTTTATGTTTATAATTTGTGTCCACCTGCTTTTGAATAGTTTCTCTGTACGGAATCTTGGGAGAAACAAAATCTACATTTAAATGGTACACATTTTCTAACATCCATTGAATTACAGAAAGATGCAATTCACCTTGAGTAGATAATATGAGTTGTTTCAATTCTGAAGAGAATTCGTAAACAGCCGTCGGGTCTTCCTGATTTATTTTTTGAAGAACTTCACCCAGTTTTTCGTCATCAGCTTTATTATTTGCAACAATTGCTGTGCGCATTCTAGGCTCAGGAAATTCTATTGGCTCAACAGCCACGTCAATGGATTTCGAATGAAGCGTCTGATTAGTTTGAGTTGACTTTAACTTGAGAGTGGCTCCAATATCTCCAACCACCAGCTTATCAACCGGATTCCTTTTATGCCCGTCAATTATGAAAAGCTGGCTTATGCGCTCTGTATGTCCTGTTTGGTGATTGATGAATTCGTCACCTACCCTCACTTGTCCTGAGATTACTTTGAAAAATGTCATTTTTCCTAATCTGGGTTCAAGCAGCGTCTTGTAGACAAACAATACCCCTGGGCCATTGAGATCATGCGCGATCACGTTCCCATCTTCCGTTGGTTCTGGACTGATATCCACCGATGAGGGCGCAACATTATCAATAAATCCCATTAACCTCCCACTTCCCATATCTCGTTTTGCGGATAGACAGAATATTGGAAACACGGCGTGATTAGTCATTCCAATCTTCAATCCTTCCTTCATTTCATTCTCATTCAATGTACCTTTATCAAAATAGAGTTCCATTAATTTCTCATCGTTTTCGGCGGCCTTCTCTACTAGTTCATTGTGCAACCTATTTGCTTTTTCTTGCTCTTCCTCAGGGATCGGTAACTTCTCAGGCTTCCCTCCATTTTCAGAAAACTTGTAGTACGTCATCTTCAATAAATCGATGATACCATTGAAACCTTCATTTTCATTCATCGGATATTGCATGAGAGTAGCTGCAGCACCAAACCGCTCTTTAATAGATTCAAACGATTCTTCAAAATTTGATTTCGGATGATCCAATTGATTGATGGCAAAAATTGTAGGTTTATTAAATTGATCCACGTAATTCCAGGTCTGCTCAGTGCCAACTTCTACTCCATGCTGAGAATTTATGATAAAGAGGCATGTGTCAGCCACACGAACCGATGAAACCACCTCACCAATAAAATCGTCCAATCCTGGAGTATCTATAAGATTGATTTTGTAATTTCTCCATTCCGTATGAAGCGAGGTTGCATAAACCGAGCCCTCTCTTTCATGTTCGATTATATGATAATCGGAAATGGTATTATTAGCTTCTACCGTTCCTCTCCTATTAATCAATCCTGCTTCAAAGAGCATGGTTTCGGCAAGGGTGGTTTTCCCAGCCTTTGAACTCCCCAACAGGACTATGTTCTTTATGTGTTTTTCATCAAATACTTTCATCTCTCAATAATTTTGGTGCTTATAAATGTCAATTATTTATTTCAATAGAGCTTCGCATACAAGATTCAAGCAACGCAAGTATCTTTAGCTTCAAATCTCTAGTGTGCGAATTTTCACGTACATCAATGTGTTCTCTCGGACCAAATGCAATTATAAATTTGCCGTTTAATAGCTTGTCTTTAAATGACTTAACAAATGATGGGCTTTCTGTTAGTTCAAGCTCGGAAAATAGCGGTCGAAATCCCGATTCATCTAGTAGATAACCAGCAGCCGATTTGTTATAGTGATCATCCAGTGATTTTAGAATGAAACCAATAGAGTAGACTTCTTCAATCAACTCCTTGGGTGTATTCCTGCCCCCACGGCCATATTCCAGATTTAGCACATCTCTTTTGATTATCGCTTTAATCTCAGTCGCGAGAGGAGAAAGCTGCGTTCCTAGCGACCCCATTCTGTCCATTACTACAATGGTCTGAACTTGATTTAGCGCCTCGGCAATTTCTGCAGTTGGCAGAGGTCTGAAATTTTTAAGAGACATCAGGCCACATTTGAGTCCTTTAGCCCTCAGTCCATCAATGGCATCCATGACCGTGCCCTCGGTTGATCCAAGACATACAATCCCTACTTCAGCATCCTCTAGTTCATAGGTTCTAACTCGTCGGTAGGTTCTTCCACTGAGTTGACTAAACTCTGTCATCACACGTTCAATGATCGGCACTGCCAATTTTTGCGCATGGTCCGCATGCTTTACATGCTCAGAATAATAATTCTGCAATGAAATGGGATTCAACGTCATATCTTTTGTTAACAAACTATCTTCTGGGTCATACTCGCCAATAAAGTCCTTCACTTCCTTATCTGATAATGTGTTGAGCATGTCTTTAGTATGTGTCACGATGAACCCATCTTGGCATATAAAAACGGGCAATCTGGCTTCTTCGGCAATCTTTTGACCCATTATGGAAATGTCATATGCCTCCTGACTATTTCGAGCAAATAACTGTATCCAACCATCATCTCTGAATTGGAATACATCCGTATGTCCTGCATGAATACTCAATGGTGCATTTGTTTCTCTGTTACCGACGTTCACCACCAACGGAAGTCTCAAGGTAGCAGCCAGTAACCCACCTTCTTTTCCCAAAAGCATACCTTGAGAAGCTGTGGATGTAACCGCTCTCACGCCACATGCAGCAGCAGCTATGATCGTCATAAAGGATGAATGCTCAGATTCGGTATGAATGTATTCTGTATCCACTTTGCCATCAGCCCAGAATTTTGAGAACTCCTGTCCCACTTCTGTACTTGGTGTGATTGGGAACATTGCGAACACGCCAGGATTTATTTGTCTCCATGCTTCTGCTACTGCTTCAGATCCAGTTTTTAATTCTCTTGGCACTTTCTTCTCGAACCCATCAGACTTTAAAGTTGATCTTAGTATTGGGATGTCCTTGGGCTGTTCAAAATCCGATACGACCTCCTCGAAAGCTATCCAGAAGCACAGATCGTTCTTCTCAACGATTTTATCTCTGTTGGCCTTGGAGGCAAACTCCTTATTAAGAAGCATCTTCCATTTCTCACTCAAATACTCCTTCTCAAAATCTATCCCCATGTCGGATAGAGCCCTGAAAGCAGCACCCATTAAAGAAACAGTCTCAGGCACGTGATGCTCGTTTTTTAGTTTAGTGGCATCCAATACGTAAAGTTTGATCGTAGAAGGGATGTGAAAAAATGAGCGGCATTTTTCAACTGAGAAGGGCGTATTAATGACCAGCATTCCACCATCGTTGAGGGCATCTCGCCACTCTGATCTGCCCCAGCCTAAATCTGAAGGGTTCTTCACAATACTCAAATCCAGCTTGTCATAACTCGCTTGAGTTCTTAGCTCTTTGCCACCTAGTTGGAAATTGGTGCCCACCGGAGCACCACGTCTTTCCGGACCATAATCCGGAGCAGCTTTCCCAAATATGCCTATTTGCCTTAAAATGCTGACAAACAGTTTGGCAGATGTTACCCCTCCATCACCTGCTCTGGCAAAAATTCTACCCGGAAGAGGCTCAACTCCAAGCACAGCTCTGTTAAGTTGTTTTTCACTTTCTTCCATTTCACGGGTATAGACGATCTTATCAACATGATCCAGCCGCTCCCTGATTACCCTTAATTCCTCGACTTCATTAACATGCGCTTTTTGCTCAATGGCGGATTTGTCTGCCTGATCAACAAAATAATTCGAGTATAGACATGCAGCGAGCTCTCTTAACTCATCATTTAGCTTCGGTTTTTTAGGATCAAATACATCTACTTCATGTTTATACATGGCTAGATATACTTCTGGATCGAGTTGTCTCTTAATATTCAAGAAAATTCGATGCAATTCTGACTTGAACTTCGTGCCACTAGAATCCAATAAGGATTTGCTCGAGATGTACTCGTCAAGAAGTGCTGATTTGTCTGTGGATATTCCATACAGGTCCGGCTTGCCATTGAGAAGTTGGGTACGCTCTTCAGTATCCTTTTCATGTAGATACTCCGCAAGTATATTTATCAATACTTCCTTGTGCTTATTTAGCCTGTCGGCTTGTCTGAGCTTATTCCAATCTATCTTCAATTCTTCATATAAATGAAGAAGTAAGGCCACAGATTCAGCATTTTTCAGATTTCCTTCTTTGTTAAAATGCAAAGCAAACCTTCCTTCTGATCTTAGCCAGCCAGCCAGATGCTCGGTGAAATTATTTTGATAGGTTCTTTTTATTTCTTCGAGCTCCTTGGTAAGATCCGCGATCTTATCGCCCATCAGGATTTTCTTTTCAATAGTTTGTTTGGCCTCTTCATATTTGCGGATAAATCGGGGTTCATAAGTGATCTTCTTTTCTCCATTTTCAATTTCATAGAGGGGCCAGTAACCACACTCTACTGCAAGCTTCGATTGATCAACAGATACCCGGGGTGCTGTCATGTGTCCTGTTGTGCAATTGGAATAGGCTATAATCAATGCTGGTCCATCGTGTCGGGCTGCCTTTTGCAACTTCATCCTAAAATCAATTTCTGAGGAAATTGCAACGGTCGCTACGTAAACCCCCTCATGTGCATTTGCGAATTCGGCAAGATTTTTTCTGAACTGGAGTTTTCCTCGAATGATGTCTCCAATTGGGGTCGTGCTTGTAGCTGCTCCCATGGGTGTTGCACTTGAGCGCTGTACGCCAGTATTCATATAAGCACCATTGTCATAGCACAAATAGATCGAATCAGTGGCCAATCCTCTCTCAAGATATCCTGAAAGAGATTGAAGTCCAATATCATAGGTAGCTCCATCTCCTGCCCATCCAAAGAATTTGAATTTCTTTTGAATTTTTCCGGTCTTCTTCAAAAATCTATAAGCAGCATTCATTCCCTCGAGATTGGCACCAAGCCCTCCAAAAACAGTATGCAGGAACTTCTTCCAGGATGTATCAGGGAATACGGTGCTTACTACCTCGGCGCAACCTGTTGCTCCTGAATTGACAATTTCAATAGTCTCAGAATCAAACGCTTCCCTTACACATTGCATCGCCATGCTAAACGTGCTATCGATTGGACAACCTGTGCACGCCCTATGTCCGGAACAAATGTCTTTACATTGGGAAAGTACTTTCCCAATTGGGCGCTCTTCGTCATGATGCGGATTCGTGAATCCAACCATTTGTTTCTCCTCATCTTTGATGATATCGTCCAGTACTTTATCTCTGGAGAAATTCAACATAAATGGAGAAAGAAACACACCTATTTTCTCACTAATTAGGTTATAGGTATCACTGGTTATATTTTGATAAAAGGCAGAAACCACGGCATCATAATCCTCGTGATTCAGTGCTTCGTCAAGAGCTGAAGAAGAGGTGTAACCTGCACCCTCAAACTCCTTCCTTTTTGAATTAAACCCTGGGGAATCCACAGATGGGAGGCAAGAAATATAGTATCCTTCTTTTTGGATATTCGACGCAAGCGTTAGATCATTATCTGAAAATCCATAGCTTAAAATATGAGCAAAGGGTCGAATGATTTTTTTCCATCCACTTTCTGCATTGTTAATGAAGGTGATTATCGTGTGGCGTTCTTGCTCTTCAAAAGATTTCAACTGCAATATCTGATATCCTAGTAGTGATTGCCCAGCTAAACTCTTATACAGTAATTCATACCCTTTTGCGGCTAGTTGATCTTCATTGAGCGCTTTTAATGAAGTCAATTCTTCTAAAATACCATTTCCATCAATTTCAATTTTTCTACCGTACTTTCCTGAAAACACATTTTCCCTTGCCGCTTTCACTTCAGACTTGTCTACCATCGTTACCGCATCCTTGTTACATACATCAGCACAAATACCACAAGATTTGCATTTGGTAGCATCTGTCAACTCAGCAAGATTTGTGATCGGATTTTTATCAATAGAATCGTCAGGGCATTGCAAAATGCAGCTAAGACACATATTGCAGTCATCGTTTACTATTGGGACTTGTTGTCCCCAAAGACCAGTGTTAGTTTGGATACTTGTAAAACCTTCCTTGATTGCGGCTCCATCTGCAATCTGCTCCCACGATTTCAATCGTTCTACTTTCTTGGTCTTTGATTCAGATAAAATGTACGATGCAGCTATTTTGTCCAAATCCTTTCCATGAGATTGATCATCTGAATAGAACGTATGCAAGAAAAATGTCCCATCATCATATTCAATCACCACGCCAATAGCTTCATCCATTTCACTTCCAAATACCATTGCAAATCGGGCATTCTCGGCATCTCGCTTAATTTTATTGGATTGGCTCAAATAGGATACGACAAGGGCTGTGCCTGTCTGGCCTAAGTAGAATTTCTTGAACCCACCGACTTCTTCATAATCAACCGTTACAACCAGTTGATCTTCAATATTTACTGTTCCTATTTTTTTGTCGTCACAGATGGGAGATGTGACGACCATGTATGATTTCACTGCTGTAGAGCTATGCATAGAATTTCGTTTGTTAAGTAATGAAATGTGCCATGAAAGTACCGTTCTTGGAATCAACTAAATATGATTCAAATCAGGCTGCCAGGATATAAATATCAGATTCTATGCTGTGATGCAGATCATCAGCTTTTGTGAGATTTATCAATGAAATTCTCAATGGAGATGGGTACATTCCACTCATAAAATTGAAGTAACCATGGATAATATTATAGCATCTAAAGTTCTCCAAAGTGGCATGAATGCTCTGGATGAAGCAAAAAAAGAGGATAGTAGACCCAAAGAAGATGTGGTCACTTATTTGGTGTGCAACCAATTAAGGAAAGCGGCTTTTGACTTCTGCCGCTATTACTTAATACTAAACGAAGTAGGAATGACCGGAAATGAAAGCGTGTTTAAAATGAAAGAACTATGTTCGAATATAGATCCCGCATTTAGAAATATAGATTTCGGTGGCATTCCCTGTTTCAATGGCGGGTGCAAAGAAAGCAACCAGTTTTGCCAAGAAGTTAACATGGTAAATGGATGTCTTTCTGATGTAGAAAAAGTCAAGAATATTGTTTTTGATTCAGTAAGAATGAGAAGTTCAATGATTGGTCAGAACTGACCTGTTATAATAAAAACAAATCATCAAGGCATGTCCGTCCGTCCGTAGGAAAGAAGCATCCCATAATTCTAGTCAAGCAAAAACATCGTACTTTTATTCATATCAAAAAAGCCAACCTACAACAGATGGACATAAATATACTGGATCAGGAGAACACGGTGTTAAATGTTTTCTTAAGTGAAATTAGAAACAAGGATTATCAACAAAACATGCACCTTTTCCGGCGAAACATGCGAAGATGTGGGAATTTACTCGCCTATGAAATTTCTAAAACTCTTGATTTTAGTGAAGAGAAAATTGAAACACCTTTGGGCATCAAAGGGATAAATCTACCTCAAAATAACATTGTTCTGATATGTATTCTTCGAGCCTCACTCCCATTTTATGATGGTTTTCTGGATTACTTTGAAACTGCCGAATCCGGGTTTATTGGTGCATACAGGAAAGAGAAAGAAGGAAGTAAACTGGATATTCAAATGGACTATTACGCCTTCCCAAAGATCGATGGAAAGACACTCATTTTAATTGATCCGATGCTCGCCTCTGGTAAGTCAATGGTCATGTCTATCAATGAGTTATTAAAATTAGGAAAGCCGGAAAGAGTCATCGTAGCTTCCTTGATTTGTTCACAAGATGGATTGGGATATTTGAAGGCAAATACCGAAATCGACATATCGTTCTACACTGCTTCTAAAGATCTAGTGCTAAATGACAAATCCTATATCGTTCCAGGATTGGGTGATGCCGGTGACCTTGCCTATGGTGTCAAGGAATGATCATTACTCTGAGAACATATTGAGTCACCATCTTGCTCTCTAGCTCATCGAATTAACTCTAATCAGAATGTCATGAGATCAATTAAAAAGAAAACTGCGCTAATTACAGGAGGGACGAAAGGTATTGGATTGGGAATAGCAGAATCCATGCTTAGAGAAGGCATGAACGTTATAATTACCGAGCGATCTCAGGATGGAATTAACGAGGCGTTAAAACGCTTGCAAAATACGGATAGTGGTGAAGTTGTTGGTGTGGTGGCAGATGTCCGAAAGTATGATGAAATGGAACATGCCGTACAATCAACCATCGATAAATGGGGTCGTCTAGATGTACTCATAGCGAATGCAGGCATTGGCATTTTGCTTCTATCTCTGATTTGACACGCGACCAATGGAATGAAACCATTGACGTAAATCTCACGGGTGTTTTTAATTCATTGAAGGCTAGCTTGCCGAGCCTTAAAATTTCAAAGGGATATATAATTACCATAGGTAGTCTTGCCGGCACAATCTTCTTTGCCGGGGGTGCAGCATACAATGCAAGCAAGTTTGGTATGGTTGGATTTACTCAAGCCATGATGTTGGATGTCAGAAATGAGGGAATAAACACAAGTACGATCATGCCGGGTTCAGTGACCCCACACTTTAATGACAATATTCCGGATGAGAATGATCCATGGAAGATTCAGCCCAAGGATATAGGTGAAATAGTAGTTGACTTACTAAAACTCGATCCGAGAACCTTGACCTCCAAGATTGAAGTGCGTCCGAGTCGATCTCCTAAAAATTGACAATGTTGCTTATTGACCTACAAAAAATAACGCATTGGCCACCATTAATTTTCCGTTGTGCCAAAAAGCTCTAAACAGCACATTATCAGCGAAGTATACAATCTGCCCTCCGCCTCTATTTTCAACACCAAATACCATTGATCTGGGGATGGCATCACCTGCATATTGTCCAACAAATCCACTCAAATGGTCATTCGATGATTCTATCACACCCACATTCTGATTTTCCAGATAGCCATATCTGGCTCCAGTAGTTTTCAATGAATAATAGGTATCTCCATAACCAAAAGCCATGGGATGAGAATTATCAATATTCACTTTGAATACTGCACCTCCTATGTTGTTTTTAGCATTATTTCGCTCACTATCCTCATATCGTGCAAGTTGGGTTTCTTCCTCTCTTTCCAATCGTAGTTCATCCATGATTGCCTCCTCCTTATCAGAATTATACTTTGAAATATTGGCATAATTTGAATCCACAAATTTGTGGATAGCCGATTGGAATAAAACAAGTTTGCCTCCTTCATTCACCCATTCTGAAATTTTCTGAAGTCCCTCTTCTTTTAAATTGGAGTATCTGCCCTCTTGCATTATCAATACACTGTAGTCAGATAAACTGGTAGCACCTAGCCCATCTACTTTTAGCATTGAAACAGGGTAACTTAACTCTTGCTCCAAGAAGTACCAAGTAGCGCCAACATCGTATATGTTGGTACCATTTCCTGCCAGCATGGCAATCTTCGGTTTTTGGAGATAACGTATATTGGATGAGCCAATATCAGGACCATTGTCCATGAAGCCTGTGTAGATGGGGTACCCCGTTCGCTCACAGGAGTTAGCCAACTCAATCATTGTACCTTCAAAATCTTTTAAATGTCCATTGTCTCTTCTAGAAATAATCAGTGTGCCTCTATCAAAGCGTTCACCTTTAATTTGAATAGATTTCGTAGCAAAACGTATGTTGATGCCGGCTTTTAAAGCTTCAGAAAGAAACCTGGCATCATTAATAGAATTCCATCGATATAGAAAAGCATATACATTCTTTCCTTCTGGCTGTTTAGGATTGAAAGCTTCTAATCTGTGTGCTTTGGTTGGAATCATTGCACTCGTGGCATAGGCCTCCATACCATAGAAATAAGGAACAGCCCAGGCAGTAATGTCATAGGTCAAAGAATCCGTCAACTTTGTGTTTGGCTCAAATAAAATTTTGGCTAACACTCCTTTGGGCTGATTCGTATTTACTACCAGATCGCTCTCTTTGATATTGAAATTCCTCTCTCGTCCTGAGCCATAATGATAACCTTTCAAGCCGCTTTGATTCGCCGCTTTTCCATAGACAATCCCATTGAGATCTAACCAATTCATCAAATGCCGCATTTTATCCTCGCTATTAGACTTTAGCACGAAGGACTTGTACTTCCCTTTTACGGGTGCTTTGAAAAACTTTTCAAATTCGCTAATCACCTTAGCAGAATTTTGAGAAGTGATTTCGATTGTAGACAAGCCGGTGGTCTTATGATGGGTGAGTCTATCCAACAAAGTGAGGGTATCCCCCTCTTGTTTTAATACCCCCAGGCCGGCTCTACCATGCCCGGCTTGCTCATAGGTCATTCCTATTGCTCCATTATAGACTGGATAGGTATCACCGTAACTCGGGTACAACAAATCGAAGTACTGCTTAGTGAAATAGAACCAATTGTTTTCATCGAAATACTTCGCATGATTCTTACCGATCGTGACTTGAAAATCTCTTTGCCAATCCGTGATTAATTCGTGGTATGGTTTAGCTGCTGGAGCGAAATAATAAGGGCTATTGATTCCCTGCTCATGAAAGTCCACATGAATATGGGGCAGCCATTTATTGTATTCCTTGATTCGTTCCTTAGATTCAACTTGTGTTTGCCAGGCCCAGTCTCTATTCAGATCAAACAAGTAATGGTTCACTCGACCACTAGGCCATGGCTCCTTGTGTTCCATAGATTGAGGATCTGGGTTGAAGGGTAGGTTCCCGTATTGAGTATAAAAATTCACGTAGCGATCTCTTCCATCGGGATTGATACATGGATCAATAACCACAATAGTATTTTCTAACCACTTCTGGGCTTCACTAGAGGTGAGTAACTCGTGGATGGTTGCCATGGAAGCTTCCGTGGAATTTGCCTCATTCCCATGGACATTGTAGCTGAGCCAAACAATTGAAATGTTGGACGTTGGAGTACCGTCAAGGACTCCTGCTCTTCTCAAATTGTCTTCACGAATAGTTTCTAAATTCGCCATATTCTTATCGGATGCTATATAAGCCAATAAAAGAGGTCGATTTTCATATGTACGTCCATACTCTTCAAGTCTTACCATGGAGGAATTACTGGACACATGTTCGTAGTATTTCACTACATCACTATGACGGGTAAATCGGTTGCCCAACTCATAGCCTAGAAACTCAGCAGGCGACTGGAGTTGCGCGGAGAGAGGAAGTG
>JAAEPI010000507.1 GCA_024232835.1 Cytophagales bacterium | reverse complement strand
TATCGATGGTAGCTACACTCGTTTCCTTATGAGAGCTCTGAGCTCTGAACCCCTCTTGGAAGAAACACCCAACCAAGAGAGAGATTTATGGCAATCTCCTCCCATAGCCACAGTCATAGCACAGGGAAGTGCACGATTTGTTGTATGAGAGCTGAGGACCAGGAAATATCAAAATTCTCCCCTTACGCCTCCAGCAGACATCCCGGGGTAGGCGCCCACTCACCTATCCTGACATCATCGCTCGTGACGTGAAGCTGCCCGTTGATGAAATGAGGACCGCAATGCTAGATAGAGCTGTAAGGAGGTATCATGTTCACGGAGTCTCGATGGACACCATCGACTAATGAAAAAATGCTGAAAAAGAAAACAAATTAACAGTAATTGTAGAGTGAAGAATCAGAATACTTCAAATATTTTTTTAATTTTTGTCATACTGATTTTTGTCCAACCTCAAATTTTGGGTCCATTTCTACAAAAATGAACCCCCAATCACACAAATTTTCTTCATAAATCACTATTCAATTCCACTTGCAAAGAATAATCAAAATATTATCTTCTATTG
>JAAEPI010000506.1 GCA_024232835.1 Cytophagales bacterium | reverse complement strand
CGTGTCGGGATTTAATGGATAATTCTCAAATTAAGTTTGATATCACGGATTCAATAACATTTGACTTTACTCGCATCATTGCACTAATTGTTATTTTGCTGAGTGCGATCTTTTATTTTTTAGCCAACCATGTTTTAGCTAGATGGATTAGTTTAATGAGGGCAACTGGAGGTCTGTTTTTGCTTTTCCACATTCTATTATTGGCAACATTCATCAAATACCAACCTGATCAATTCCCAGTTTTCATTCTTCAATTTTCTTGGTTCTGGATTATGTATCTGGCAGATTTATCTCTTCAATTCAAGGCAGTTAAGAAAGTAGCACTTGAGTACGTTCTCTCTATTGGGGCACTCCTGGCTTTGGTTTTTGCCTTTACGGCATATCAGTATTTTGAGAAAAATGAATTGGAATCGAAAAAGCGATTCTCCAACAAATTGATATTGGAAAAGGACGTGTTAGGAGAATATTATTTGAACGAAATAATTGAGAAGTTTCGAGAAGACCAGTTTATTTCTGAAAGAATCCAACGAGGAATATTTGCAAGACAGAACATACGTGAAAAAGTAAGAAGACAGTTCGTTTCTTCTTATTTCGATAAATACGATTTGGAGGTTTTTTTATTTGATCAGGACAGTGTGCAATTGGATGTTGCTGGAGATTCGTATGGTGACTTTTTAAGGAGGTATGCCAAGTCAGAATTTGAGACAGATTATGATGAGATATATCTTGTCGACGATTCGGAGAATATTGCGCTAAAGAAATATGCGTGCCTTTTGCCCATTCAAAGCGCTGGATTCTTAGCAATTGAATTAAACAGGAAGAAGAATGTTTCCACCAGTGTATTTCCCGAATTACTGGTTGAAAGTAGGTACGAGCAAGAAGCTAGTAATACCTTTGACTACACCATTTTTAGAGACAGCACTGTCTTATACGGACAAGGAAAATTTGGGCATGTCAATTACTTGGACGTATCTGATTTACAAAACGAAAAGCTATATGAAGAAGGGATATCTATTGATGAAAGACACTTCTATGGAAAGACTACAGAGGATGGCAGAACAATAGTTATTACCTCAATGTCTTATCCTAATCGCAATTGGGTAGTAAACTTCTCCTTTATATTTTTGTTATTTATTATTCTAATTAGCGCGGTTGGCCTATTCTATAGGCTTGTCCTGAATTACCAAACATTATCCCTTGCCAATAAAATCCAACTTTATCTCGCACTTGGTTTTTTGATACCTCTTTTCATCACCGGATTCACTTTACTCAATACATTGAATGAGAGTTACAAAGATGAAATTACACGAAGTTACCTCAAGAAATCTCTCAGGATTTCTGAAAATCTGGTAGACGAGACCGTACAGTTTACATCTAATGCATCCAACCTCAATGCATTTGCCAATTATGTAGGGGATGTTTCAAGATTCGTTCAAGCCGATTTGAATATCTACACTGCGGATGGGATTTTGATTACCACCAGCCAACCAGGCGTTTTTGGATTGGGTCTATTGTCTGACCATATAAATCCTATCGCGTTGCAAGCCTTGACCACAGACAATCAAAATATCATTGTTGACGAATCCATAGGATTACTTGATTTTAAGACTACTTATACAGTAATATCTGGATATTCGGATGGGCAGTTGTACGGAATTGTTGCTCTACCATTTTTTGACTCAAAAAACCATTTGAGACGCCAACAGAAGGAAGTGTTTGCCAATTTGCTTATGATTTTTGCGCTGATATTTCTATTTGCACTAATATCGGGCAATTACCTTCTCAACTACCTGATCGGTCCATTGACCTTGGTTTCTCAACACATAAAACGCACTACTTTAGAAGACAACAACATGCCGATTGACTATTCTAGTGATGATGAGATAGGTGTGCTTGTGAAGGAATACAATCAAATGCTAATCAAACTAGAACGTAACAAGGAAGCATTGGCAAGAAGCCAGAAGGAATCAGCATGGAAGGAAATTGCACGTCAAGTGGCACATGAAATCAAGAACCCGTTGACACCTATGCGCTTAAAAATTCAACAGCTCCAGCGTGATTTGACTGATGAACGCCAAATTAAGTTGTTGGATTCGATGATTACTCAGATAGATACACTCAGCGACATTGCCGACTCTTTTAGTGAGTTTGCAAAAATGCCTGCTCCTGAAAATATAGAATTTGATGTAGTCAATGTGGTGTCCGAGTCCGTACGATTGCACCGATCAAAGCAGGTGAGTATCCAAGCTAACCTACCATCCGACGAAATCATTATTTGGGCAGATCCGAATATACTTGGACGGATAATGAATAACCTGTTGCTTAATGGAATACAGGCTGTAAAGGAGGGAAAGATAGAATTGTCGGTAGACGTAATATTGGAGGACAATAAGGTAGAAATCCGTTGTAAGGATAATGGATCAGGAATTCCCGAGGATATAAAGACGAAAATATTCACTACCTATTTCAGTACAAAAATAACTGGAAGTGGAATTGGCCTTGCCGTAGCGAAAAAGGGTATTGAGAACGCAGGAGGAAATATTTGGTTTGAATCGAAAGAAGGTGAGGGTAGTACGTTTTATATTTCGCTTCCGGTGTATGAGGCTTTGTAGCTGCCTTTTAATTCTATTCGTATCCCATCTTTCGTTTGCCCAAAATTTGAAATGCAAATGGGTTACTCCAAGTGAGAATCCTGTCCAATTAGATACAGCCATTATTGAGCCTTCCTCAATTAGTATCCGACCGCTTGTTTCATTCGATTATGATCTAGCTACACAAACAATCTCCTTTGGTTCGAAGATACTTGATTCTGTATTTGTCTGTTATCGTGTGCTTCCCACTAATCTCTTGCCAGAGATCTACTATAGAGACATCAGTACGTACGATGTTTCAGTTTTTGAACCGAGTAATCAGAGTCCAAATGTGCCGCCGGATGAATTGTTTGATTTTGGAAGTGACATTCAAAAGTCAGGAGCTATTTCTCGAGGAGTAACCTTCGGGAATCGGCAAAGCCTATTTGTTAATTCCACCTTGAATTTGCAGATACAAGGGAAGGTTTCTGAAAATGTAAACATTGAAGCAGTCATTACGGATCAAAATATTCCATATCAACCTGAAGGCAACACCCAACAGATTCGTGATTTTGATAACGTGTACATCAGGCTGTACAATGAAGCCTTCGACCTGACAGCAGGCGATATCGTATTGACCAATCCGCATGAGGAGAGTTACTTTTTGAAGTATTATAAAAATGTTCAGGGGCTCCAATTCAAATATCGAACCCGGAAGGAAAAATTGAAAAGTTCTACCCAGGTAGCAGGATCAGCTGCAAAAGGAAAATTTGCTTCGACGTTGTTGACAGCTATAGAAGGTTCACAGGGTCCTTACAAACTTCGTGGACCAAATGGCGAACGATTTATCATAGTTCTAGCCAATTCAGAGAAAGTGTTCGTCGACGGGAAACCATTGGAGCGAGGCTTTGATCGAGACTATGTGATCGACTACAACCTCGGTGAAATCACCTTCAACGCCAACGTACTTGTCACGCGTTTTACTCGAATACGAGTAGATTTTGAATATGCCGAGCAGTTTTACACACGTACGTCAAATGCGGTAGCCCAAGAGTTGTCCAATGATAAATGGGGCTTCCGTTTCAACTACTATTCAGAGAAGGATAACAACAATGGTACGCTTGGATTTCAGCCATCACAAACTGATCTTGACGTGTTAAGAACTATTGGTGATGATCTTTCGCTCGCCCAAGTCTCGGGTGTAGATTCAATTGCCTTCAATCTTGGAAGAGTACTTTACAAAAAGTTGGATACCCTTGATCAGGATGGAATAGTACAATCCATTTTCAAATACTCTACTCATCCTGATAGTGCCTTTTTTGCTGTGAATTTCACCGAAGTTGCATTTGGTGCAGGTGATTACATCTTACTCAACACCACGGCCAATGGCAGGGTATTCCAATGGATATCGCCACAAGGAGGTATTTCGCAAGGTAATTATCAACCGACCAGGCAGGTACCATTACCAATTTCTAAAGAGCTGATAACCGTGGGTGTCGATCATAAGTTCAGTGCCCATGAGTCTATCCGTCAGGAATTAGCCATTTCCAAACAAGATCAAAATCTGTATTCGGACGTAGACGATCTGGACAATCAAGGTTTGGCATGGATGGGTGTTGTCTCATCGTCTGAGCGTCAGGTTGGCAATTATCAATTATCATCTGAATTGAAATGGGAATTGGATCAAATGAATTTCAATCCAATTGATAGATACCGACCAATAGAGTACAACCGAGATTGGGATTACACAACTGATTCGAAAAAAGCCAAGGACCATATCCTGTGGTTCTCATCGGGACTCTATAGGGATAAAGACCAACAGATGAATTATCAAATCCAACGAAGAAACAGAACGGATGCCATTGATGGCTGGCAGCAACGTGCCGTGCTGAATCAACAATTTGGTTATTTCCGTTTGGCAACCAATCATTTTCTTTTATCCAATGATATAGGTGATTTGAAAAGTGATTGGATTCGTACCTACAATGATTTGAGCTTCAGAAAAGGGGTACTCGTTCCTGGGTATCAATTTTCTCTTGACCAGAATACCCTTTCAGAGATGGATAGTATCCGATCTTCTCGGATGCACTACATCGCACATGAGTACTACCTGACTAATGCAGACTCGAGTCAGACTCAGTTTCGATTTAGCTATCAGAAGCGACAGAATCAGACACCACACGAAGGTAAGTTGGTGGATTTCACCTATACCGATTCCTATCAGGGGAGCTTTGGAAGCACCTTTGGAAAACACCGAGTGGGGTTCGTGGGCACCTATCGGAAAGTAAATGATCAACTGAACAGTCTGACTGACGAATGGTTGAATGTACGAGCCGATTGGTCAGGGAAATTCCTAAAAGACAACCTCTCGCATCAGCTCACCTATCAGGTAGGAAATGTACGTGAACTCAAACGTGAATTTATCTACATCGAAGTAGGAGGGAACCAGGGAACCCATGCCTGGCGAGATGAAAATAACGATGGTGTCAAAGACTTGAATGAATTTTATGAAGCGGTGAATCCTGATGAGCGGCAATATGCCAAAATTTTCACACCGACAGATGAATACATTACTGCATTCGAGACCCGATATCAGCATGTGATCGATGGGAGGTTTCCGATTGCCTGGCGAAACAAAGGGAGCCTTGCTGGCTTCTTATCGAAATGGTCAGGGCAGATGAGTCTCAACTCTCATTTCAAAACTACATCCGAAGAAGCCTCCAAAAGGCTCAATCCTTTTACCGTCCATACCAGAACTGAGGAAGTAATCTTTGCTGCTAATCGCTGGAGATATGTGGCATATTTCAATCGTGCCAGATCAGGTCTTGGGTGGGATGGGAGCTTTTCAAAGACCGAGCGCAAGCAACTCCTGAGCAATGGATTTGAATTGAGTGAACGCAGGGACTGGAATTCTATTCTCAGGTGGCGACTGGATCAGGAGTATACCATCCAACTCAAGAATTCACTGGGACGTCAGCTCAACACATCCGATTTTCTTGAAAATAGAAATGTGAAAATCCATAGCTATGGCCTAGGGCCGGAGGTAATCTGGCAGCCACTCAATTCGATTCGACTGATTGGAGGGTATGAGTTCAGAAAGGCAAGAAACCAATTGACCACTGACTCCAACGAAAGATCTAAAGTGAAGGAATGGCACGGAAACCTTACGTGGAACAAGTCAGGGAAAGGCACACTAAGTGCAGATATTCGCTTGCTTCAGATTGACTTTACCGGAGTAGAAAACACCTTCGTGGCATATCAACTATTGGAAGCACTGAGTCCTGGACAAAATGCGACCTGGCGATTCAATTGGCTGCAGACGTTGGGCAGTGGGGTGCAAATGACCTTGCAATACAGCGGCCGGACTTCAGAGGGATCAGCGCCGATACACACAGGTACGGTGGTCATGACAGCTTATTTCTAGTTGTTGTTTTGTAGGGATCTATACAAACAGTTTTCAAAGATCACCATGGCACCATCAACGCCTTCGTTCAACAGCAGATTCATGTTTGGTTGTACAGGCCACATGAATCCCTAGTTATTATTGCCTTTTATTGTTTAATTGCTTTAATTTTTCTTGGATGAGGATTACCTTTTTCAACGTAAAATTTGAATTCTTCTAAGAATTTATTTCCCATACCTCCCATTTGCATTTTCATCATTGGTTTCATTAATGTTCCTATAAAACCACGAATGTCCATATTCATTTCCATAGTTAGTTTTGTCTCATTGGAAGCTATAGATTCTAATGACCAACTATTTGTACCCTTTTTAACCATTGAGGGCAAACCTTCAATAATTTCATATTTAAGGGAGTGAGTGTCATCTGAATAATTGAGTAATTTTTCTTTTATAGATTCCATTCCTTTCACGTCACATCCTCTGGTCGAACATGTAGAGCCGCTAAAACTCTCACCGCTACCTTCTGAGATTTTTATTGCTGAAGCCCACCTGTCTACATTCGCAAAATTTTTTCCTAATACACTCCAGCTTTTTTCAATATCAGAGTTTATTATTATTTCTTTTTTGATAATCATAATCTTAAGATTTTTTGTTTGCTTTAATTTTTCTTGGATGCGGTTTCCCGTTTTCTACATAATACTTGAACTCCTCTGAAATTTCAGATGAAAGCTTAGTCATTTTCTTCCTCATCATCCCGTTCATCATCCAACCCATGAAACCACCTGTTTTCATTTCAATTTTCATTTTGAGTTTAGTTTTACCATTTCCCAAGTCGATTAGCTGCCAATGATTAGAAGCGTATTTTACCATATTCGGCATGCCTTCGTTCACTTCATAGGAAAGCGAGTGGTTCTCGTTAGAATAGGATATTAATGTTTCTTTAACTTCCCCCATTCCAGAGATCGAGCATGCTCTAGAAGTACAATTAGAACCATTCAATGACTCATTATCTAAGGCTTCAGAGTGTTTGATTGATGACGCCCATACTTGAGCATTTTCAAATTGTGGCCCCAAAATTTCCCAAGTTTTCTCTATTGGTGCATCAATTACAATTTCTTGATTAATAATTGTTGGCGCTTTTTCTTTCGCTTGAACACTAGTACCTAGTATTAATGCCAACGCTACGGCTGATAATTTGACTACATTCATAATATTTTTATTGATAAGTAATACTACAAATGTAGGAGGAGGCAGTGCGAGCGGATAGTTACTTTGGCTCAATAAGTAACCATTTTGGCTCAATCGTAATTGTTACGATATTCGGTAGGGGTGTAGTTGGTTATTTTTTTAAAATTCCTATTAAAAGCAGTGATCGTTTCGAAACCACACTTGTAAGCAATGTCTATTATTCTGTTTTCCTTTATGCTTAATAACTGAACGGCTCTTTTGATTTTTTCATCAACCAAATATTGTTTTGGGGTTGTATTGTAGTACTCTTTGAATTTACGTTTAAAAGTCGCCAAACTCATCCCACACAGGATTGCAAACTCATCTAGGGATAAATCGGAGTATGTATTTTTTTCGATAATCGTTTTAAAGTCATATTCGTATGGCTTAAAAAAAGATGCGACAAAATCTATTACACTTGGGGCGTTTTCTGATTTAGCAAGTAGTATTATAAATTCTTTCAGTTTTGTCAGCAGAAGCGAATCATCAACTATATCTGGATGGTCTAATAGATACGAGATATTAACTTTAAAATCAGATAGCAGTTTGTCAATGACTATTTTCTTTGCGTCATAATTTGTTTTGTAATCAGATGTAAGAACATCATTTGCGAAGATCGGTTTTATTATATCGGGATAAAAGTATGCAGCAACCAGGGTAATTTTTTCACTTGTTTGTTTTTCAAAAAAATAGTTTCCACACTTCGCAAACAGTCCATCTCCATTTTTTATAAGTATTGTTTGGTTTGGAGTACGTAAAATCATGTCTCCATTATCAACAAACATAAAACAAGCTTCGTCTTTCTTAAAATACTTTTCAATTCTATCAAATTCGCCCATCACAATCTTACCAAAAATGGTTTTTTTTTGGTAAGTCAAGTTTTTATATTCAAATACTTTAGGATTCATTTATAGAATTGACGATAATGTGTTGTGTATGAATGGTATGGGATTTTGAAACACTCACATTTCAGTTTAGTACTTATCGAAAATTACAATTTATATTTTAAATATTGATACGAAAAATTGTGAATTTTGAGGACTTTGTAAAATGCTCCGAACTTTGGGTTAAGTACTAAAACTCTTATCATTATTACAAGTTGTGAGTGCCCAGCATGGGCATTTAGTATTGAAGATACTGAATTATTCCAGAGGGTGTAAGTCCCTTATGCATGTGAGTTCCAGCAAAAAAGACAGGACAAGCTGTGTCCAGTCCCGAGCATTAACAAGTCTCCGCCCTTGTTGCTTTCTTTTCCTATGGGTTTCTTAAGTTGACGGCTATGATGAGAACACCAACAACGGCGAGAAAAGCACCTTTTTCATTGGGGGAAATCATGAAATATGGACACTCAAATCAAATTAGCAATTTACTTATATGTGAGTTTTTAGATATTTCGGGATTATAGTTTATCTACTCAGTCTGTAAATTAAAATGGCTGCTCTTTGAGTGAGGACTTTGAATGTCCTAAGATCAACGTATTCATTTGGGGTGTGAGCGCCTCCGCCCATAGTACCCAATCCGTCAATACCATCAACATATTCGGCTATAAAAGAGATGTCAGCTGCTCCTCTTCGACCAGGGTCCCATGCCTTTACTTCGCCATGCCCCATATCCTTGCTCAACTGACTGAAAATGTCAAGTATCGATTGGTTTCCATCAGTTGGGGGCATGGAGGGATAGCTGTCAATAAACTCTATTTCCGCAGAAGTCTTAGGAAGGTTGTTTGCCACAATTTCCCTCATTTCCGTTCTTGCCCTTTCTTTTTGTTCTTCTGAAATAAACCTGAGTCCACCAGTGACGGTGACCTCTTGGGCAACCACGTTTGATTTACCGAATGCCGTACCTCTTTCAAGCACGTCATTAAAATCGACTTGAGT
The DNA here is from genome assembly GCA_024232835.1 of Cytophagales bacterium. Lineage (GTDB taxonomy): Bacteria > Bacteroidota > Bacteroidia > Cytophagales > Cyclobacteriaceae > JAAEPI01. The sequence goes on along the minus strand of JAAEPI010000506.1, from coordinate 990 downwards.
TCCACCAAGAATTACACCGGGATTAAAGGTTAGATATTCTTCTCCTTTGACGTCTGTGTAGAACTGATGTAGAATGCGACTCATCTCAAAAATTGCTCCTGCACCAACGGATTCTCTAAATATTCCAGAAGAGTGGGCACGCTTTCCTTTCACTGTTAAACTCCAACCGCTCGATCCTCTCCGAGCGACAGTAGCATGACTGAAACCGGTGGAAGTTTCAAATCCAAGAGCCACGTCACTTCGCCTAGCTGCTTCGATTATATGTTTGCGACTTTCGCTAATTGGTTTGCCGGAGGCTTCTTCGTCTCCATGCAACACAGCAATAATCTGTGTGTCATCAAGGGCACCTACATCCTTTAATGCTTTTAATGCATAGACGATCACCACATTTCCACCCTTCATATCATTCGCACCTGGTCCATAGGCAATGGAATCTTGAAGCGTCCAATTTTGAAATGGACTATCTACTGGAAATACCGTATCCGAATGACCAATTAGAATAAGTCGCTTGCCTTTGGTGCCGTTTTGTTCTGCAAACAGATGTCCTGCTCGATTCACTTCTTCGGGCATGTCTTTCCAGGTTGTTTCCATTCCCAATTCAGAAAATGCCATATCGAATACTTTGCCTACTTCTCGTACTCCCACCAGATTCATTGTTCCACTGTTCATATTTACGACATCCTCTAGAAATTTGAGTGCATCGTCATGGTTGGCATCCACAGCCGCAATGATTTTTTTTTCAGTTTTTGATAATTTCTGCGCGCTAAGACTGCACACAAAAAAGACGAGAAGCAGAATTGAGAATACTTTCTTCATAAAATCCAATTTGCCTGAAAGTAAAACCAATCTATGTTGAGAACCAATGAACTAACGTCTTTTCCCCCCCCACCTCGTCCAAGCATCTAAAAAATGTTCCTGGTTCAAGCGTCCGCTTGGACCAGGTACATACTATGATTACTCGCAAAAGTAGATTGGACATAGTTTGTCAAT
>JAAEPI010000505.1 GCA_024232835.1 Cytophagales bacterium | reverse complement strand
TGTGAATCAGCTACTTCGTTCGAGTTATGTCCTTAACCATAGCGGTGCTATGCTTTTCATCCATAACTCACTGATTCTTTGTTCTTTTGAATCTCATAACGAAACCTATCGCATAATCCGGGTTTAAGGAATTCAAAGCGCACATCCCCTCGATCATAATATGCAGCCGAGGAATAAACATAATCACAAGGATCAACGACCAAATTCCAATTATTGGTCATCGGGTTTAGATGAATGTAATCGAGTTTTTGATAGGCTACATCAGGTGAGTAGAGCTCAATGGCTAATGAATCCCTTTGTCTGACCAATGCCCTTTGATTTCGTCCCACACTCGACTACTTTTGGCCTCCAATTTTTTTACGAACAATAAACCCAAATAAATGAAAGTAACCGTCGTAGGTGCAGGTGCCGTAGGAGCAAGTTGTGCTGAATATATAGCTATAAAAGATTTTGCCGCAGAAGTGGTATTGATTGATATCAAAGAAGGATTTGCCGAAGGTAAGGCCATGGATTTGATGCAGACAGCTTCGCTGAATGGATTCGACACGAAAGTAACAGGCACTACCAATGATTATTCAAAAACTGCCGGTAGTGATGTAGCAGTTATCACTTCTGGAATCCCTAGAAAGCCAGGCATGACACGTGAGGAATTAATTTCTACAAATGCTGGTATCGTTAAGAATGTAGCAGAGAGCTTGATGAAGCATTCTCCAGACGTGATCATTATCGTTGTTTCTAATCCGATGGATACGATGACGTATTTGGCGCATAAAGCAACAGGTCTTGCGAAGAATAGAATTATCGGGATGGGAGGGGCACTTGATTCAGCTCGATTCAAGTATCGTTTGGCGGAAGCTTTGGATTGCCCAGCATCGGACGTAGACGGAATGGTAATCGGAGGCCACAGTGACACAGGGATGATTCCGTTAACTCGCCTGGCCACCAGAAATAGCGTGCCGGTATCAGAGTTTTTGGATCAGGGAAAACTGGATTACGTTCGGGATGAAACGAAAGTAGGTGGTGCGACTTTGACTAAATTATTGGGAACGTCGGCGTGGTATGCTCCTGGAGCGGCAGTGTCCGCGATGGTTCAGGCAATTGCTTGTGATTCACAAAAGATGTTTCCGTGCTCATCCTACCTTGAAGGAGAGTATGGTTTGAGTGACATATGCTTGGGCGTACCTGCAATTATTGGTAGAAACGGCATTGAGAGGCTGGTCGAAATAGACCTGAATGATGCGGAGAAAGCGAACATGGAGGAGAGCGCAGCGGCAGTGAGCAAGATGAATGATGTGCTGAAGGAAATGAACCTTGTTTGATTTAGAGTTCCGAGTTTAGAGTTGGAAGATGGAAACATTTTCGTTGGTCTGTTTCCAAAACTCTAGGCACTCTAAACTCTAGTCATTATAAACTAAGTATTCAGTACCTCTACGAGATTGAGTAAGTCTTCTCGTAGAGGTTTTTCTTTATTGATGGCATCATCCAGTGTGTTAAATACAAGCTTATTGTCAATAACCCCAGCCATGTGACAAGATTTACCCTCCAATAAGGCCTCAACCCCCGCTAATCCCAGTCGAGAAGCCAGAATTCTGTCACGAGAAGTTGGTGACCCGCCGCGCTGCATGTGTCCAAGTGTAGATACTCGGATATCCAATTTTTTTGTTAGTTGTTGCTTGACTTTGGTAGCTATTTCGTGTGCATTGCCTTGTTCATCACCTTCGGCTACTATAATTATAGCCGAGGTTTTTGATTTATCTCGTCCCTTTTCCAGGGTGTTGATCACGTCTTTGATAGTGGTTTCTGTTTCTGGTACCATTACCAATTCAGCACCTCCTCCAATACCACAGTGCAGCGCGATGTAGCCCGATAGTCTTCCCATTACTTCAATAAAAAAAACCCGATCATGCGAGTTGGCCGTGTCTCTAATATTATCAATCGCATGCAAAGCTGTGTTTACAGCTGTGTCAAATCCGATAGTATAATCGGTACCATATAAGTCGTTATCAATTGTACCCGGAATACCAATAACAGGCATACCAAATTCTGCATGGAAGATTTGAGCTCCCTTGAAAGTACCATCACCACCTATCGCGATTATGCCTTCGATATTTCGTTGATTCAAATGTTCAAAAGCTTTCTTTCTCCCAGCTTTTGTTTTGAATTCATCACTTCTGGCAGACTTGAGGATAGTGCCACCCCTCTGTAAAATATTGCTCACTGCGTAAGAGGCCATTGGGAAGATATCTCCTTCAATGAGTCCATTAAATCCATGTCGAATTCCGTACACGTCCAATCCTTTGTACAAGGCTCCACGTACAACTGCCCGTACACATGCATTCATTCCTGGGGCATCACCACCACTTGTAAAAACCGCAATCTTCTTCATATGAATTTAATCAAGAAGTAAAAATAATCGAATGAAACTCCTAAAAACCAAGGGGTCGAGGATTTAATAATATAATAAGAACCGCACTCGTTTGCGATAACAAATTAGTGAAGAACGATTCTCTAATTTGGAGGTGGGTTGATCATAATGTGTGCTCGATGCGTCCCTGCATCCATGATCCAAGGGCTACCAGGTCCAATTGCCTGGAGGGGTAAACCTGTTGATTCCGATGTTGCAAAGGGGATGTAAACGACATAGCGTAAATATTGATTATTGATCGTATCGTTTTCTTCATCATAATCACCTGTGAGGATGAATAGCGTGCTTCCCTGAGGGATTTTTATTTTGCCAGATTTCATGTCTGCTGCACGGGCATTAAAAACATCTTGTCTGTTTTTGCCAGCAGCCCGAAGCTCTCTCCCTCTTGCCATAAAATCATCCAGATCTTTGTGATAGGCGGCCACACTAAAACTATTGTTAGATGGATCATCTGCCAGGCAGGTTATTTCATTTGTTCCTTCTCGAAGCGTGATCAACTCCCCAGCTTCGTTATAACCTAGTACCTTTGCACCTTCTCGCATATCTTTTGGTGCAGCCATTGTGGCGGTTTCTATTTGCCACTCGTAGTTGTTCTGCGCATTGCAGCTGAAGAAAAAAATGGTTAAGACAAGGAATGGAAGATGATGTTTTTTCATTGTTTGAATTTTGGCTTGTAAGATAATAATTGAATCGAGTTATTAAAATTGTATGCTTCTATTTGTACCTACAGAGTAGATTTGATACAGAAATATTCTATTTTGCGTTGCAATATTTGTTAATAACCATTAACCGAAAACGGCCGTTTCTTCTTTTTTGATAAAAGAATCAACCGAAATCCCAGAACCTATTCCTGAATGATACATTGGATTATTGCTTTTAGTGTCCGCAACAAACTGATCATAGCTCTTATGGTGCTAGGGTTGGTTATTTGGGGTGGGTATTCTTTGACCCAAATCCCGATAGGTGCGGTTCCAGACATCACCAATAATCAAGTACAAGTCATCACGACTTCTCGAAATTTAGGAACTGAGGAAGTCGAAAAATATATTACGTATCAGGTAGAGTTGGAAATGGCAAATTTGCCAGGGGTCAAGGAGATACGATCTATTTCAAAATTTGGCTTGTCGGTAGTTACCGTGGTTTTTGATGAGAGCATGGGTACCTACCTTCCTCGTCAGCTTATTTCTGAGAAATTGGTTTCTGCCAGAGAGAACATACCCGCACAATTTGGTACTCCAGAGATGGGGCCAATCTCCACGGGGCTTGGAGAGATTTATCAATACATCCTTGATGTGGAGCCGGGTTATGAATCCAAATATTCAACCATAGACTTACGAGATATTCAGGATTGGATTGTGCGAAGACAGCTCTCTGGAATCTCCGGAGTTGTGGAGGTGATTACTTGGGGAGGCCTTCTCAAGCAGTATGAAGTTTCCGTGAATCCACAAAAACTTCATGCCCTCAATGTTTCAATTACGGATGTGTTGGGAGCTATCGAGAAGAACAATGATGTGAGCGGTGGCGGATACATTGAAAAGAGTGACGAAACCTATTTCATACGAGGAGATGGGTTGGTCAAATCATTGGAAGATATTGAACAAATAGCGGTTCGTACTCGAAATGGCGTATCCGTGCTGGTGAAAGATATTGCAAAAGTGCAATATGGTTTTGCGACAAGATTTGGAGCTATCACTGGAAATGGAGAAGGAGAAAAGGTGATGGGGCAAGTCATGATGCTTAAGGATGCAAACTCAAATGATGTTATCGGCAATGTAAAGGAACGAGTCCGAGAGATTCAAAAAACACTCCCAGAAGGAGTCATAATCAACCCGTTTCTAGAACGAACCGAGCTGATAGATAAAACGACAGGCACTATAAAAGAAAATTTACTTCTGGGAGCACTCATTGTGATTTTTGTGTTGGTTGTTCTTTTAGGCAATTTCAGATCTGGGTTAATTGTCGCATCGCTCATTCCTCTTTCGTTGCTTTTCGGGATTTCCCTTATGAATCTTTTTGGCGTATCGGCCAATCTCATGAGCCTCGGGGCAATTGATTTTGGGATTATTATTGATGGAGCGATTATCATCGTTGAGTATATTCTTTTTCAGTTTACTCGAAAGAAAGACATTTTCATAGCAGAAGGAAAGGATCAGCAGAAGAAGAAAGATGACCTGACAATTGAAAGTGCGAGTAAGGTGATGCAACCAGCCATTTTTGGGCAAATAATAATTTTGATTGTATTCATTCCAATTCTGGCCTTATCAGGAATTGAAGGGAAAATGTTTGTGCCTATGGCACTTTCATTCAGCTTTACTTTGTTAGGAGCTATGTGGCTGAGCCTCACCTACGTACCAATGATCAGTGCGCTGATATGTAGCAGCAAACGGAAAAACAATCTTCTGGATAAATTGTCTGACAGGATCATGAAGTTTCTCTTTGGCCTATATCGTCCAGTTATAAACTTAGCTCTGAATAGTCACAAATTAGTACTGGGCATTGCGATCATACTTTTGTCTGCAAGTGTTTTTATCTTTTCAAGAATGGGAGGCGAGTTTATCCCAACGCTTGATGAGGGAGACTTTGTAGTTCAGCCCGTTTTGAAGACAGGTACATCTCTTACTAAAGCCATCGAGATAATGACTCAACTCGAAAATATCCTCCTCGATAATTTCCCAGAAGTTGATCAGGTGGTGACCCGGATTGGTGCCGCAGAGGTGCCTACTGACCCTATGTCAATGGAGGAAGCGGATGTCATTATAAAGTTGAAACCAAAAGATCAATGGGTGAGTGCTTCCACTAAAGAAGAATTGGCAGAGAAAATGAAATCGGCAATGCTGATTTTACCAGGAGTGGATTATGAATTTACACAGCCGATAGAGATGCGATTCAACGAGCTAATAACAGGTGTGCGGTCAGATGTAGCTATAAAAATATATGGGGAGCATTTGGACTCCCTCAACTTTTATGCTGGGAAAGTGAAAGCACTGATTGCGACAGTGGAAGGGGCGGAGGATATTGTGGTGGAGAAGACGGATAATCTACCTCAGATCAATATTGATTATGATCGAAATCGTCTGGCGTCATTCGGGTTGAATACCAAGGATTTAAATCAAATTGTACGTACGGCCATTGGAGGTGAAGATGTAGGAGTTGTATACGAAGGTGAAAAGAATTACCAATTGGTGGTGAAGTTTGACCAGGAATTTCGAATGGATACTCGGCATCTGGAAAATTTGGAAATTGACCTGCCGAATGGAACTCAAGTTCCTTTTAAGCAAATTGGAAATGTGACGTATGAAAGCGGGCCTGCAAAAATCTCCAGAGATGACACCAGAAGACGCATCGTGATTGGGATCAATATTCGAAATCGAGATGTGGCGTCTATGGTAGAAGAAATTCAAGGGATTCTAGCTTCTGAACTTGATTTGCCTAGTGGCTATTATCTGACCTATGGAGGTCAATTTGAGAATTTGCAAAGTGCAGTAAAGCGACTCCAACTGGCTGTTCCGGCAGCCCTATTACTAATATTTATGATGTTGCATTTTGCATTCAGATCATTTAGACAATCGCTACTTGTGTATTCAGCTATTCCTCTGGCCGCAATTGGTGGAGTCCTGGCTTTATGGATGAGAGGCTTGCCTTTTAGTATTTCCGCAGGAATAGGATTTATAGCCTTATTTGGAATAGCCGTGTTGAACGGAATAGTGCTCATTGAATTTTTTAATGAATTGAAAAAAGAAGGGATGACAAATATTAAGGAAAGGATTCTTACTGGAACCAAGCAGAGGTTGCGACCAGTATTGTTGACAGCCCTTTCAGCAGCACTGGGGTTTTTCCCAATGGCATTTTCGTCATCTGTCGGTGCGGAAGTGCAGCGACCATTAGCGACGGTTGTGATCGGAGGGTTGTTCACTTCAACCATTCTAACACTTGTTGTCCTACCTGTGCTGTACATGATGTTTGGGGAGAAAAAGAGTCACTCGGCTGTTAGCCCAAGAGTTGTGATGATTTTGATGTTGTTTGGTAGCTCATTTTTATTTTCAACTGGAGCGAATGCGCAGAAGCCCAAGTCGTTGAGCCTAGAAGAGTCGATAGATGTGGCTCTTGAAAACAATCGCAAATTGAAAGCTTCTAAATTAGAAATAGATAGAAATGGATACCTCGAAAAGGCAGCAATGGATTTTGGTAAGACGTCACTTTACTACAGTCATGATAAGAACAATCTTGCCGAAAATGGATACCCACTAAATGTCTATGGTATATCACAGTCAATACCTTTTCCGACCGTTTGAGGAGTTCAGAAGAAGGTTGCTTCGAGTAAGACGTCCATTAGTGAGGTGAGCTATGAAATAGAGAAAGAAAGAATCACTAGAGACGTTTCGAAGCTGTACTACCAATTGGCCAATCTCAGGCAAAAAATTGAGTTGTTCGATGAACTTGATATACTGTTTGGCATAGCTTTCAAATCGGTCGAAAGAAGGCATGAATTAGGATCCGCAGATCAACTTGAATTATTGAATGCCAGATCACATTTTGTTTCTCTTCAGCAGGAGCGGGGTAATCTTGTCACGGATAGAAGGGCAGTACAACTAAGATATACTCAATTACTGCAAATTGATAGTTTGGTTGAAATTACACTTCCAAATCCCGAAAAGATTGGCTATTCGTCCAATGGATTTGTAGAAGTGGCTAGCAAGAATTTAGGAAATTTTCGTCAGGAGCAATTGTTAATGTCAACCAAAATGGAGGAGCAATTGGAGAAGAAAAAAAGGTTGCCAGATATCAATCTAGAATATTTTCTTGGCGTAGGTACAAAGGAAAATGCACAGAATTTCGCAGGGTATCAGGTCGGGATTAGCCTACCACTACTCTCGGGAGCTCAACGGCGCAGGTCTCAGGCAAAGTCAGTAGCCTCCTCTATTCAGAATATGCTCGCCGAAAACTATGAGTTACTTCTGAGTTCAGTTTATGAGCAGTTGAGTTTGGAAGTGCGGAATAGCAGCAGCAAGTTGAGTTTTTACGAAGAGGAGGCGTTGGACATGGCTGATGAACTTTTAAATGTAGCACAACGAAAGTATGTCACGGGAGAATCTGGTTTTAGTGTATTCATTCAGAGTGTAGAGAATGCCCAAAAAATTAAGTTGGACTATTTGAGTGAGGTTAACACCTACAACCAATTGGTTATTGATTTGACATATTTGATTATTGATTAATGAAGAAACTTATGAAGAGTACACAAATTCTATTTATACTACTATTCGTAGCGGCTTGCGAAACCTCGGAAAACTCCGAGCAAGAAATCAAAGCAATAGAAGATGGTTTTATTGTGCTGAGCAAGGAGCAAGTCGAAGCTGCGGGTATTCGTACTAGTACAGTGAAGAAGGAGCGTCTAATCCAATCGGTTAGCGCAAAAGGCATTTTGGATGTTCCTCCAAACAATAGAGCCGAAGTGAGCGGGTATATCGGTGGGTATGTTAGCGATATCAAAGTACTTGTGGGTATGTCTGTAAAGAAGGGGCAAGTGCTTGCCGTGTTGAATGCGCCAGAGTTATTTCAGCTGCAGCAATCTTATCTGGAGGTTAAGAGTCGTTTGAAGTATTTGAAAGATGATTACGATCGAATGAAAATTCTTGCTGACGAAAAGGTCACTGCGAAAAAGGATTTTCTCAAATCCGAAGCTGATTATTTTTCCTCGAACGCTCAACTAGAATCTCTGAAACAATCATTGAAACTCATTGGAGTTAATTTATCTGATCTTGATCAAGGGGTGGTAGTTGATCAACTAAAAATCAGATCACCAATAGAAGGTGAAGTAGCTGAAGTTTATTCGGTGATTGGGGAATATATGGAATCGTCAAAACCAGTTATTAAGATTATTAACCCTGAACATTTACATGTGGAATTGAAGGTCTTTGAAGGCGATCTCGGCAAGTTAAAGAATGGCCAAAGAGCGCAATTTACCATACCACAGTCAGGCCCTCAAACATATGAAAGTGAAGTTTACTTGATCAGCAGTATCATTGATGAGACGGAGCGATATAGCGATATACATGCTCATTTGGAAGAGGAAAGCACTCAGCTCCGAGTTGGAGCATATGTCGAAGCTGAAATAATTATTAGTGAAAAAATTGTGAATGCAGCAGTTACTTCATCGATTTTTCAGTCTTCGGAGCGATCCATTTTGTTAGTGCTAGTTTCTAAGAATGAAAATGAGTATCGATTTGAGGCCAAGGAAGTGACAATAGGTGCAACTGGCAAAGGATGGATGGAGGTGAAAAATATTGAAGAGGGTACAGAATACGTTTCTGATGGCATGTATTATTTGAAGTCACTTTGAAATTGAACGGATTATTTCTTGCGATACAGACCTGATGGAAGATTCGTTCTTGATTCTATCAATATTAAGCCAACTCTCGCAAGTCAACTGGCACAACTCGAGAGATACCCTGCTCCAGCATAGTGATACCGTAGATTACGTCTGTGCTGGCCATAGTTCGTTTGTTGTGGGTGACAATGATGAATTGTGACTCCTTTGAGAATTGACGAATGATGTCATTGAACTTGTCAATGTTGGCGTCATCGAGCGGTGCATCCACTTCATCGAAAATACAGAAGGGTGCGGGCTTGAGTAAGTAGATTGAAAAGAGTAGGGCAGTGGCAGTGAGCGTCTTCTCTCCACCGGACAATTGGTTGATTGTAAGCGGTCGTTTACCCTTAGGCTTAGCGATAATTTCAATACTACTTTCTAACGGATGCTCCGGATCCGTAAGCTTCAAATCGCAATCATCCTCCTCCGTGAAGAGGGTTCTGAATACCCGCTGGAAGTGGTCATGGATTTTATCAAAGGCTTCCATGAAGGTTTGCTTGGCAACTGCATCTATCTCAGAGATGGTCTCCAGAAGAGACTCTTTGGCCTTATTTAGATCCTCTTTTTGTGTGGTAATGAACACATGGCGTTCCTGGATCTCTTCGTAAGCTTCCATCGCCATGGGATTGATTGGCCCCATGTTTTCCATTCGATCTTTTAGTTTTTCAACTTTAAGTCGAAGATCATCTTCATCAATTTTTACAAACTCCTCAGCGACCTCTCCCTTGAGGTTATCTAGCTCCACGTTGAATTCTACCGAGAGCCGATCCTTAACGGACTGGAGTTGGAGCTGCGATTCACTTCGCTTGGTTTGAAGTTCCATCAGTAGCGTATCAATGGACTCACGATTATGCTGAATTTCCCGAAGGTTTTTCTCAGATTCGTCAATGGTCCCACGAGCTTGGTAGTATTCCTTTTCCGCTTCGTTTACTGTCTTTTCGTATTTTTCTTTTTGGTCATACATCCCTACCAGTTCGTCATCACTCTCGGAGGACTTCTTCACCAGCTCATTGAGATTAGTTTCAGCTAGATGCAATTCCTCTTGATTTCGCTCGATTCGCTGCAAGCTACCTTCGTAGGTTTCTTTTTTATAGGTAATCTCTTGTGAAACACTGTTTACCTTGTTTTCTTGTTGATGAAATAATACATTTTCTTCATTGAACGCCGTGGACTTTTGAGTCAGTAACTCATTAAGAGAATCCATTTCGACCGATTTCTGCTTCACCTGCAAATCGAGTGCTGCCAATTGCTCGGACTCTTTCTTGTGCTTCGGGCGTAGTTCGGTTAACTCCGTTTCAAGCTGTTCTACTTTTTTGTGCATGTCCTCACGTCGGTTTTTCGAATAAGAAAGCAATTCTGTGAATTGTTCTTGCTTGGTGTGGACAGACACATGCATTTCACTGACTTGCGCAAGCCCTTCTTTCAGGGTTTCGAGCTCATCCAATTTAGATGCCTCTTTTAGCTTGCTGATCTCCAACAATTTATCATTCAAACTCGCTTCAGTTGAAGCTTGCTTCTTTTCAAGCTTTTTGATTTCATCCGCCAGCTTCTCTAGATTTTTTGCACGTCCAATTCGCTTACCCTCAAACAGCCCAACTGATCCACCAGAAATTATAAACCTTCGCTGTGTTACTTTTCCTGATGTCTCGATCAAAACGACATCTTTTTTTGGGCTCACATCAGGTACTTCGCCCTCATAGAGAAAGACATTGCAAAGAAGATGGGAAATTAGTTTTTTGTATTTGGCTTCATATTCGATCACCTCAGTAGCCGGACAAGTACCAGGAATCATCATTTCTGTCGGATTGTGAAAAGAGTCCAATTGATCTAATACAAAAAAATTGGCTCGACCCCTTGACGCATCACTGAGTAAGTTAACCGCCTTAAGGGCTTCAACTTTGGATCCAACAACATAATGATTCATGTATGGTTCTAGAAAATTTTCAACAGCAATTCGATATTCTTCCGGACATGTAATCACATCGGAAACAAGTGGGGCGTTTTTGTAACCATCACTTTTCTTGAGAAATTTGATCGCATCAGGGAAGCCTTCAAGATTCTCGACAAGGGATTTGGTCAGAGCGTATTCGTTTTGCTTTGAGTCTAGTGATCGATTGATGCTCGTGAGTTCGTCACGAATCAGGTCAGCTTGCTGTTGAAAGTTCTCAAGCTTTTCCGTGACTTTATCCTGCTCAACTTTCAATTTTTCAAATGCCTTCGTTTTCTCTTCTTTCTCCTTGCTGATTTCTGCAAGGCGCTGTTCGAATTCTTGAATGTTGGCAGAGTGAGAACTCGAATCTTCTTGAGATTTGCTTAATTCGTTTTGAAGCGATTTGAGTTGGATATCCTTAATCTCCAAATCTTTGCTCCATCTAAACACCTCATCTCTGGTAGAAGAAAAATCCGCATTAAGTTTGTTTAAGTCTTGTTGCGCTTCGGTGGTGATAGATTGCTGTTTTTCGTAATCATCGCGAAGCTGATCCAAGCGAAGTTGAATATCTTTCAGAATTGTTCTGGCCGTTTCGTCTTCTTTCCTCAAGCTTTCAAGAGAAAATGCTGCGCGCTCATTGCTCTGCTTGTCTTGATTTATCTGCTCCTTTAGGTTGTCAATTTTATCATTCAAAAATCGCTGACGCTCACTCTTTATTTTCTTATCACTTTCGTATTGGCGAATTTTACTCACATATTCGTTGAGATCCTTCTGGCAAGAGGAGAGCAATTTTTCTTTCCGAATTAAATCAGTTTTCAGTTTTTCAATAGCGGCTCCTCTTTCCTTCAGGTGAGCATTGAAGTTATTCTTCTTATCCGTTTCAGTTTCAATCTGCCTCTCAATGTTCTCGAAAACATCTTGCTGATTTCGAATGGATTTTTGAGCTAAAGCGACACTAGAATTCTTATACTCCTCCTTAATCTCATAATAGCGTTTCGTTTGCTTAGCCTGCCGCTCAAGTGAGCGCAGATTTTTCTCTATTTCAAAAAGCAAATCTTCCACGCGATCCAGATCAGCGTCTGTGTCGTCCAGTTTTCTAAGGGTTTCTTTCTTCCGAATCTTGAATTTG
>JAAEPI010000504.1 GCA_024232835.1 Cytophagales bacterium | reverse complement strand
GTTTTTTATCACCTGCTTGTCAGGAAGCAATCTCCCTGTGTGAATGTTCTGCAGGTGAGATTGAAAGTATCATTAAAGATCTTGACTCGGGAAAGTCCTCTGATATCCCTATCATGCTCGTAAAGGCAGCTAGGCCAATAATTTCTAATGCCCTAAGTCAATTGTACAATAATTGTATGTCAACTGGAGAATTCCCTGAAATTTTGAAGAAAAGTCGGGTGACTCCCATTTTCAAAAAAGGAAACAAGGAGTTACTAGAAAATTATAGACCAGTTTCAACTCTCCCTATTTTTGGAAAAATTCTGGAAAAATTGATATATGCCCGATTGTATGGATTTTTTACATCCAATAATATATTGAGTAACTGTCAGTTTGGCTTCCGAAAGGGTCACTCTACTGGCCATGCCCTTCACTACTCTATTGACATTATTAAGGATGCAACCAAATCCAAAAAACATGCTCTAGGCATATTTATTGATCTAAGCAAAGCATTCGATACTCTAGACCACAATATACTCTTGCAAAAACTTGACCATTATGGAGTCAGGGGTGTGGCCAATGATCTTCTTCGAAGCTACCTGACATGTCGAGAGCAATCAACAAGCTTTCTCGGAGAGGATTCTAAACTCCTCTCTATTGTATATGGAGTCCCCCAGGGCTCGGTCTTGGGGCCCCTGCTCTTCCTCCTTTACATCAATGACATTATTAATTGCATTACTGATGATAAAACTAATTTAGTTTTATATGCAGATGATACCAATATATTTCTTATTGGTGATGACAAGAGATCTTTAATACTGCGAGCCAATTCCATTCTAAATGCTATAAATGATTTCATGAAAAGCAATCTCCTGCATGTAAACTTATTAAAGTGCTGCTACATGCACTTCCAGCCCAAAAGAGTTGGGGCCCCGCCAAATTCAGATGAATCTGATGAGAATGACACTGAAATAGACCCTGAACTTCTAATCAATGGGAAACCTATAAAAGAAGTGTCGTCCACCAAATTTCTGGGGGTCATCATAGACAATGAATTAACATGGAAGCCACACATTGAAATGCTTTCCAAAAAGCTTCGATCAGCTACTGGAGCTATGAAAAGAATTAGGAAAAATATCCCCAGGGAG
>JAAEPI010000503.1 GCA_024232835.1 Cytophagales bacterium | reverse complement strand
TTGTCAGCATAAACGCGCATTTCATCACTTCTATTGTAATTGACCAAAGTGCGCAGTTTCACACGCACATTATTCAGATCTGTGCATATAATTTTCTGCTAGACAGCGTGAAGAACCTTGTGAGGTATCAGAATTGATGCATGCATATTCAATAAACTCTTTCTGAGAAAATAACATGGCTTTACATGGGGCGCGTGTACAATATTAAAAACTGACAAAGTCAGACTCTCCCATGAAAGATTCAAATATACATGTAGGTTCATCATACATAGGCCAACGTGTCTGCACCGAACGAGGCTTTCATCTGCAAAGGTGCGAATTGGGTCCATAAATGCGTATGTACATAGGCTTCTCACTCTTAAGCACCACTTAAAAATGTGCAGTTTTGCTTGACGTTCATGCGCTATACACTTTCATAACGTTCAAAAATATTGACATGCTGGGGAGGGAGGGAAGAGAGATGAAGATATTCATATTCGCAGTCAAACTTGCCATGCATGACTCACTGTAAAGGTGACGCATTTTTTAAAAAATACGTCATATCTCTTTACGCGCCTTCCATTCACGGAAGTACCGGTACCTTTTGCGATCTCAAAATCAATTGGTACAGATCTCGAAATCGTCTCGAAATCGTCCGGTACTATTGAAATTAACTGAAATTAACTATTGGAACACCGAAATGATGATGGAATGTGCGCTTATCTCGATTTCCAGTTATGGCACCTATCCTTATCTTTTGATTTATTGGTCCCGGAATAATCGGCACCGGATAATGGCCAAAAGGCATGTAAAGAGATATTACGTGTTCACTCACATATTCTATTCACTCAACCATTGTGACTCTAGCTCATGTGCTGCAAACCAGGCATAATTATGAAATCTTAGCACCTGGGGGCTGCTTTCAAGGAGAGAATCGCCTGCATGTCTGTCCAACAGAACAACATTTTAAAAATCCCACAAGACACAAACAGTGTGTGGCTCGTGAAGCATTTTTGGTCAATCAAACATGGTTGCAGTACACCATTGCACAGGTGTGCGTAGTGCCGCAAGCATTATTGCCCTAAGAGGCCTCAGAATTTCTGATGAAGAGAGTACAAAGTGACATGGTGCTGTAAGTAGTTGTAGAAATACAATCTCCTACAATGAATCGGATGTAGAATGATACAGGTGAGGTGTATGGACAATCCGAATACACAGGCATTTTATAATTCTCTACTGGCAATGCAGAACCTTCTTTGTGGAAACAAGAAACATGCACCAAACACATTTAGGAAATACATTTATTGAATGTACAGTAAGTGACTCACCTCAAATGTGTTGAGTTATG
This sequence comes from Cytophagales bacterium, assembly GCA_024232835.1. GTDB lineage: Bacteria > Bacteroidota > Bacteroidia > Cytophagales > Cyclobacteriaceae > JAAEPI01. Next base: position 734 of record JAAEPI010000503.1, on the reverse strand, counting down.
TGGTGCCACTGTGCAAACGCAAGTCCATTATCTTTTAAATCATACTGCCAGAAGGAAGGCCAATGTCATTTTATAACAATATTCATACATCCTCCTTATTCACATATCCTTTGGGTTCCATTTGGAAAATCTTCCAAAGAGGAGACCATGAAATTTTCTAATGCACTTTTGCAGAGGCAGATTTATTTTATATCTGACACAAAAATTAAAATGCGCACCAGAATTCTGTAATACTCATCTGCAAAAATAAGTGATCCATTATATGATACTCTTACCAAACACACATGTGCATACACATACACACACATATTCACTTACATATGCTTACATACACTTACATATGCTCTCTGACCTTGTCTCTACATAACTCCTCCCCTTTGTGTCTACATAATTGTCTGTGTGTTTTGATACATGAGTGTGCATCCATACTTTCCTAATGTTGGTGTGCTTGCATATATCCCTGATGATCTAACCCATGCAGGTGTTCTTCCATAATATATACTGACATGCATGGGCTTCCATGTTGGAGTGTGCTTGCGCTCTGTTGCCTTTTCTATTAGGTTTTGTGATATTGAATTCACATCTCACCAAAAGGAGCAAAGCTCCCATGATGAGATGCAAGCATCTTGTTAAAAGGAGCAGAGCTCCTTTTGGTGAGATGTGAATTCAATATCACAAAACCTAATAGAAAAGGCAACAGAGCGCAAGCACACTCCAACATGGAAGCCCATGCA
>JAAEPI010000502.1 GCA_024232835.1 Cytophagales bacterium | reverse complement strand
TCAATAGTGTAGATATCAAGTCTGAACTATATGCTTCTCAGACGCCTTACCAGTTTGCTGGTAACAATCCTATCTTCTACAATGATCCGCTAGGTGATCAGTATAGTTCGGATAGAGAGGAGTGGTTGAGTCAGGATTTGAATTATGGATATTATAGTGGTAGAGGGAGTAATAATTCTTCGAGGTTTGGAGATAGTTGGGGGAATGATGTGAGGTCGGTTGAGGGTAATTTGAATGTCATGGGGAGAAGTGGATTCAGAGATTATTATGGAATAAGTGATGGATTTGGTGGTACGGATGTTGCAAAAGCATCTCAATTAAGTAGTAGTCTGGCTGAATCCCTTTCTACTTCTCAAAAATCTCAATTATTGAGTGGAATGGGTGCTACCTCTCTGGGAGGTAACATGTGGGCAACCTCTACGAATACAGCTCAGTACTCAAATTATGGAAGAATGAAGGGTAAAGTTGAAATTGATGCAGGGTATATCAATTTTGGTGGGGGTAATTCAACTAATCCTAATGCAAGTTCTGGCTTTTGGACAACTGTAGCTCAAGCGGATCTTCTTATCCTTGGAGCTGGATTTAGTTTCAATCCAGATTGGTCTAAACCTAAGAATATGCACTGGAATGACTTCACAGTTGGTAAGGAGGCGGCAAAGCGTATTGGTAACAAGATTTCAATTGCGGGAGCGCTTGTTGGTCTTACTAATTTTGGAATAAACCCAACGTTTGGGAATAGTGTTGATGCAACTTTTGGTATAGTTGGCGCAGTGCCCGGAGTTGGAACTATCATTGGAGGAATCTATGGTGTATTGGATATTGGAACTTTAATTGCCACCGGACAAGGCATAAGTGACCATATTGATGATTACATGTGGATCACAATGCCTGGAAGCCTAACACCAATGCCAATTGCCAGAATTCGCAATTTCTAAAGGAACTAAATGAAACTATTTGACTACATTTTTTATCGATGGCTGGAGTTGTATTCTAAGCATGATGATCATCCAGCTTTATATGCTTCAGGTATGGTATCAGCTTATCAACTCTTGACTCTTGTTGATTTGGTTTTTATTTCAAGTATTTTTTTTGATTTTGAAATCGAAAATGCCTATTTCATTTATCCATTCATTGCCATTTCCTTCTTGATTAATTATATTAGATATGAACGAAATTTTGACATTTCCAAATTGAAGGATCGTTGGGAAAATGAATCAGAGGCTAGTAAAAAAATAAATTGGAGGATATTAGTGACTTATTTAATAATAGCAATTACTATACCTATTATTTATGGTTTTACAACTAACTAACAATTAACCCCTAGCTGGCGCGAGCCCAATGTCGTTAAGTTAAGAATAATAGCCCTAGCTCATATATTAGCCCTAAGTAAAAATAGTACAATTTTGAAATGATCTAAATGAGCAGAAGAGTTGCCCCCCGCTAAGTACGTTTTGTAATGATACAGAGGACTAGGAATACCTCTGCTTGTTTTTACTTACCAAAGGCTG
>JAAEPI010000501.1 GCA_024232835.1 Cytophagales bacterium | reverse complement strand
TTCATATCTCTTTAGTTCCATTTTGACTCACCATTCTTTGGACACCATAGCAGATATGATATCCATCTGCCCCCCCCCAATCCGAATTCAATATAGAGCAAAGCAGATGATTACCTTTTGGATTCTTCGAAGTTGGCAATTGGGACATGAAACCCGTAGTGTCCCAACCTCACCATTGAAATTCTCCACGTTATATAACAAATGTAGCAAGATCCGAAGTTGGCGATTAGGACATGAAAACCGCGGACCCCGAAAACTTTCAACTAAGTGGTCCAAATAGTATGCTCCACAATGAAATGAGTTCATTTTATTTAGGAAATCATTTATGCGAATGGTGTCTTTTGAAAGCGGAGGTCTTATATGACCCTTTGGAACTAAAGGGATATTCATCATCCTCTTCAAACTCTGATGGTGTGTAATCTTCATAATAATCAATCTCCTTCTTGCTACATTTTAATTGTGTTTACCACATATTACTGTGCCCCAGTCTGGGTTATTTACAAACTATAATCCCCTGTCACCTCCTTTCAAAAAAATAAAGATTATATAGTGATTTAGAAATAGAACAAATTCGATCAGCTAGTTTCATGCTTCTTTGTTTGAACAAGTGGATTTCGAT
>JAAEPI010000500.1 GCA_024232835.1 Cytophagales bacterium | reverse complement strand
TTTTTCTTCCGTGCATTGAGTATCAGGTTGCGTCCATCAGATTTAACTCCACTATTCGTTCCTAGAAACGCCACAGGGTGGTGAAGTCAGGAATTTGTTGGAAAAAATCTACGCCCACAAAACGCTGAAAAGACAACCGATCATAAATCGGGTCTTCTAATTCAGGATCAGAAAGATTGTACAGGTATTGAACAAACAACATCTTTGCTTTTACCAATACTGGTATTGGCTTTCGCCCATCCTGCTGTCCTGTCTGTAACAGACAAGAGATTTTTCCTCCTTTTGCCAATCCACAATCTTATTGACCTTATCTAACGCTGAATTCACTTCGTGACTTTTTTGATCGGTTGATCCTCAATTCCATATCGCAAAAAGATGACTGACTCATACGCTCACATTGTCTATTTAAAGATACTTATACAATAAGCTATATGCTATGATTTAGAACTCTTTTAAATCCCTTTTGCAAAGGATTCTAGGACGCTATTTCTTCACCCCTCAGGAGCATTAGTGATCGCTTTGCAGAGGGGACTCCATTGACAAGGAAGTTGTTTGGGTAAGGATAAAAATTTGAGGATCGAATGATCAGAGTCTTGATCTCTTGTGGGCTTAAGGTAGTGTCATGCTCCAGCAAACAAGCAGCGAGTCCTGTAATAACCGGAGCAGAAAACGATATGCCAGATGCAGAATAGCAAGATAAATCTGGTTTCGAATAGTTGAGTAATTCAGATCCCTTGGCACTCTACTTCATTTCCTCAGAACGATCAAACTTACTTGACCAACGGTTATGATATTTTCCGAATCTGCTGGTACACTGAGGGTGCCCCATCGGAGTTTCCGTCATTCCCTGCTGAGGTGATTACTAATATATCATGGATGGCCAATACAGAATCTATAGATCGGTTGATCCAGAATGATTTGCCATCCATTTGATCAGAGGTATGATTTTCAGATTCCCGAGTATATCCATTTGTTATAACCAAGGGAAATATTCACAATATTCACACCTAGTCTGGTCATTTCTTCTATAGCTTGAATCATATATTTTTCTTCTTTGCGCATTTCATAACCTGCATGATCGGTACGTGCCAGATAATAAATGGCATTTGTCTCTAACCCGAATTGTACATTTTTCATGGGATTTATGCCACCAATAATTTCCCAAACTTCAGTACCATGCATGTTATCAAGACCCTTTGCATTGGTATAAGGCATGAGATCGGGCGTAACGAAAACTTTATAATATTGGACTCTATTCTGATTGAAATGAGCTTGGAGAGAAGGGTACTCATTCGCTCCTAAAAATCCCCCGTCAATTATGCCAACTTTCACTCCTTTCCCGGTGAGTCCCATATCAATAATTTCCTAAGCTCCTATTTGCTCCAAAGCAAAACTTAACTTCTGTCCCCATAAGATTGAGGGTAGAATGAAAAGAAACATTAATTTTAGCGAATTCATTTCCAGATCAATTATACGAATTCAAAATTCACAATGAAGTATCATCCTATAAATCCTGAGCTTTTTGTCATCAATCGAGCTAAGCTGAAAGATAAATTGAAACCAGACTCAGTTGTGATTTTACATTCCAACGATATGCTGCCAACAAATGCGGATGGCATGATGTCCTTAAGTCAAAATGCAAATTTGCTTTACTTAACTGGTGTGGATCAAGAAGAAAGTATCTTGATCTTGGCGCCTGATTTTCCAGATGAGAAAATGCAGGAGATACTTTTTTTGAAAGAAACAAATGAACACATTGCCGTGTGGCATGGGCATAAGCTTACTAAAGATGAAGCACGAAAGGCAACTGGAGTTACGAATGTAAAATGGCTTGATGAATTTGAGCTCACACTTCAGACAATTCTTGCTGAGACCGAACATATATATTTGGAGACAAATGAGCACATTCGGCAAGATGCTGTGACGGAAACAAGAAATGATCGGTTCTTGAAAGAGTGCAGGGCTAAATATCCAATGTACAAATACGAACGACTAGCTCCGGTTATTTATGATCTGAGGACTGTCAAAGAGGATATCGAAATTGAGCAACTGCAAACGGCCTGTGATATAACAGAAAAGGGTTTCAGAAGAATACTTGATAAGGTGAAACCGGGAGTTTGGGAGTTTGAATTGGAAGCAGAATTTATGCATGAATTTATGCGAAATCGATCACGACACTTTGCATACGATCCGATCATTGCAGGGGGAAAGAGTTCGTGTGTGCTTCACTATGTTGAAAACAATAAACAATTAGTCGATGGAGATGTATTACTCATGGACGTGGGTGCGGAATATGCAAATTACAAAGCTGATATGACACGCGTGCTACCGGTTAATGGTAGATTTAGCGATCGCCAAAGACAGGTCTATGATGCGGTGCTTCGAGTTAAAAAAGCCGCCACTCAGATTCTGGTTCCAGGGAATACCATTCCGGAATATCATAAAGCTGTTGGCGATATAATGGAATCAGAACTTCTCGGTCTGGGATTAATTGATCAAACAGATATCAAGAATCAAGACCCGGATTGGCCAGCGTATA
>JAAEPI010000499.1 GCA_024232835.1 Cytophagales bacterium | reverse complement strand
TCAATATAAAAAATATCAATTTGTGCATCAGGGTAAATTTCACGTATTAGTAATGCACTCTTCATGGCATTCATACAGCAAATGCGGCTGCAATAAGGAATATCACGATGAATGCACCGGGAACCTACACACTGAATAAATGAAATTCGTTTGGGAGGTTTTTGATCTGTGAAACGAACGAGTTTTCCACCCGAAGGACCACCGGGACTCAAAATTCTTTCCAGTTCAATACTGTTAACTACATTTTCAAATCTCGTATATCCATATTCACTTGCTTCTCTTGGATCGAAATAATCTATACCGGTGGCACAAATTACTGATCCAACATCCAGTTCAATAATTTCATCCTGCATATCCAAATCGATGCAATGTTTTTGGCAGACTTCTGCACATCTTCCACAAGCAATAGGATTAGTACCGAGACAATCATCCGCATATCTTATAAATGCAGCCGGTACAGATTGAGCAAATGGTGAGAAAATTGCTTTCCTTTGCCCCAAACCTTCATCAAATTCATTAGGTAGCAAAACAGGGCATACTTCTTCACAATCGCCACAAGCGGTACATTCAATTTCATCTACAAAGCGAGC
>JAAEPI010000498.1 GCA_024232835.1 Cytophagales bacterium | reverse complement strand
CAAATTCCATCACTTGTGCAAAATCACCTTAATGGGACCTACTGCGAAACGGGCCATCATCTCATCCACAGCAAGTCTTCCAACAGGCTTCCTACACTTCTGACTAGAACTCAAAATTTTGTTCAAATATGATGACAACTTGTAATGCTTGTCATATTTGTCACTTCTTTTATTGCTTTTGCTAGTAATAGTACTCTCATCTTCATCTATTAAATGAATGCTCCTATAAATGTAGTTGAAGCGATGGAATTTCATTAGACGGCTAATAAAAGTTGAGCCAAATTTGGCTTTGTCCCAATAGTCTGCAAGGCGTTTCAGCCGAACAAGAGACATGTGTAAAATTATGGCAATGAATGCTAGCATTTCCTCCTTCAGAAGTGGATTTCTTTTTGCCTAAATGAATAACACATGTATACTGGCTGGCATGTATTTCAAAAAATTGTGAATACCACAAAAGGAAATAGCAGCTGGAATCGCTTTGAGGTCTCCGTGAAAACGAGCTGTTATGCATCTCCATACATGGCCATGAAGTGGCCCAGTTCATTTTCATCAGCTTTGAAGGAATAATTTCCAGGGGTGTTACTAGGCAATGGTTCAAAACAAATTGATGAGTCCAATTTCCGAGGTGGAAATGGTCTCCAACCAAAATCACTTGGTAATTTTGCAATACTGTACTTATGACCACTCCCTTCCAGTCCTTCATCCTAAGATAGGTTTGCAATGGCTTGTTTGCAAAACAGTAGAAAGACATGTCTCCCTGCAATGGATTTACCACATCACTTTCACTTGTGCCCTTCCCCTCCTTGGGAATCTGCAATCCACTCCCTGTAGCACCATCATTTTT
>JAAEPI010000497.1 GCA_024232835.1 Cytophagales bacterium | reverse complement strand
TTAAATGAATTGACAAAATCACGAAGACAACTACTTGATTTACAGTGTTTTGATAAATTTTGAAATATTTTTTTATCCGATTGATTTTTCACTAACTATTATTTCCTATCTTTTTAAAAGATGGGAAGCATTTCCCATTTACTACCCAATATATCTGGGGAAAAACTGAGAAATACACATGCTTTTGTTGGTTCTTTGTCAGAAGAAAATTTTCTGTATCAGAAAACTATCAATACGCACAGTAGAGGCTATTTTTAGTCAGACTAACATGTCACGCAGAAAACATTATATTTATTGAAATAATCGATTAATTTATAGTTCGAATAAATCCACCCATGCAAAACGATCCAGAGCTCAATCCAAAATATCTTGGCACGATTTCGTCAGATTTCATCAAAGTGGCCGATAATCTGAAAGATGCAGCATATCAAATAAGAAAACAAAATTTCTCTAAATTCCCAATTTTCCCCATTTCAAAAGTTGAAATTCCTATCGGCCAAATGCTCTATGAACCTGGGTTTGCTGAAAATAGTTGGTACTACAATGCTTCTTTCATTGAGGAGTTTGAACAGCGAGGATTAGTAGAGAATGCTGATGATTTCAAGCAAGCGTATAAAAATCCGGATGAATTTTGTTGCCTTTTTGTGGTGGATGAGGAATTCACAAATTTCATTTTCATCCCTTTCCCTGAAGATGAACAATGATTAAGTAAACTTCTGCTTTGTTTGATAAAGTGCATCAACTAATTAGGGTCTGCTGAAAAACACTTAATAAATTGATTATCAAAGAATTGGATAGCTGTTTCAAGCGTTGAAGTGCATGCATTTCAAGAGTATTTGATGATATTTCCGGTACTTTGAAATATGCTTTCGGCATTTTTCATGTTAGCCTCAGGCACATCATCCCTGCCAAGCCATAGTACTTCACGAGCTTCAGCTCGAAGTATGTCTATACATCTTCGCCCGTTCGTATCTAATGCCCCTGAGACTTTTTCAGTAGACCCTGAGTATTTGGTTTAGACTCCAAAACTGTCGTGCCATGAAATACTTAGCCAGAGATATATTAAGATTCAGCAGATCCCATTTAGTCTGAAAGTAAATCAGGCCTTCTCTCTTCAGTTCTTTTCACTGCTTCCTCATGTCGCCATTTTTCGATATTGGCTTCATGACCTGAAATCAAAACATCAGGTATCTTTAATCCTTTGTATTCTGCCGGACGGCTGTACACAGGCGGAGCAAGAAGATTGTCCTGAAAAGAATCCGAAAGAGCAGAGGTTTCATCATTCAGCACACCTGGGATAAGTCTAATTAAGGCATCTGCCAAAACCATGGCAGCTAATTCACCACCAGACAAGACATAATCTCCGATACTGATTTCTTTGGTGATCAAGTGATCTCTGACTCGTTGGTCAATACCTTTGTAGTGTCCACACAGGAGAATTAGGTTCTTGGAAATCGACAGACCATTGGACATGTTTTGATTGAGTGTTTCGCCATCGGGCGTCAAAAAAATGACTTCATCATATGCCCGTTCTTCCTTTAGTTTGGAGACACACATGTCTATCGGTTCTATTGTGAGCACCATACCAGCACCCCCACCGTAAGGTGCGTCATCAACATTTTTATGTTTATTGGTACTGTAATCACGAAGGTTGTGAATATGAATTTCAACATGCCCTTTGGTCACAGAGCGCTTCACAATACTTTGGTTCATTGGCCCTTCAAATAGCTCGGGCAAGCATGTGATGATGTCGAGTCTCATTTTCTCTTTCTCTTTTTTCGTCATTGTGAGCCTGTCTGTATTCTAAGGTAAAGGTACAATGGAGTTATTAGGAAGCACCCGTACCTACAGCCTGTCAAATAAGTTCCCCAGGTAAATCGTATTACTAAACGTATATGAACGTTTTTAAAGGCTTATTTATCAGCTATTCAGATTTTATAGGCGGTATTGATTTTCAGCAAGTTACGAAGGGGTTAAAAAATAATATTCGGGCTAATCGAGGGTCTTGTTTAGGATTATAAGAAGAATCAATTAGACTTAATGGGCATTTGACGCACCACTACTTACGAGTGGTCGTTAGTACTCATCTTTAAAGGATGTAGAATTAAAAGCAGGCTGATGGAGACTTTCTCCGGCCTGCCTTTGATAGGTAAGATACTAATAATGAGTGAGATCTCTACGTTCTTTGTGACATTTTTTCTTAATTTCTAAACTTGACTTTTTTTCTATAGAGTGCATATACAAAAAAGTTAAGAAAGAAGAAACAGTTGAAAAGCAGAGAACGCCTCCAAAAGTTCTCTGGCAAACAAATGATCATTTTGATCACAGGGGTTCTTAGGCGACATTACCCAGATTTCACTGGATTGCTCAACAGCATTCCCGACCACCGAGAGCGCAGTACCTATCAGGTGGCCGAGTTGATAATGGCAGGATTGTCCATGTTCATTTTCAAGCGTGGCTCACGCCATAATGCTGATCAGTTGGTTCGTAATGGTTTTGAAAACAATTACATCAAATTGTTCGGCTTGCGCCTACCAGTCATGGACACAGTAGACGACTTTTTGAGAAAGTTGCCCATTGAAGAACTTGAGCTGATCAAAAAAACACTCATCAATGGGTTGATCAAAAAGAAGACGATAGAGAAGTACAAATACAAAGGCCTTCACCAGGTAGCAGTGGGCGGTACCGGACTGATGCATTTTGACCAGGAGCCTTTTGAGGGGTGTCCCTTCAAGACAAGTAAACAGGGTACAAAAACCTGGCATGCTTATGTATTGGAAGCCAAGATTATTTGTGCCAATGGCCTAAGCATTTCGATGGGCACTGAATGGTATGTCAATTCCCAAAAAATCACAGACAAACAAGATTGCGAACTCAAGGCATTTGTTCGTTTGTCTAAAAAAATCAAAGATAGTTACCCCCGTTTACCCATTTTGATACTCGCCGATGGGCTTTATCCAAACAACACAGTATTTGATATCTGAAAAGCCAATAACTGGAGTTTTATCCTTACCTTCAAAGACACAATATTGACTACTGTTTGGGAAAATTGACCAGTTTAACCCTACAGGAAAAGCAAAGGCCCTTGCATAAAGATGCCCAGGGTTGGTTGTATGAAATAGCTGGCTTTGTCAACAGTATTCAATACAAAGAACACAAACTGAACTGGTTGGAATATCAGAAGGGGTATTTGGATCAGCCTTATCAGGAAAGGTTTACCCACCTAAGTTCAATGCTGGTAAGTGATGAAAATATCTGGCAGATGAGCAAGTCTGGAAGGCTCAGGTGGAAGATCGAAAACGAAGGGTTCAATACCCAAAAGAATCAGGGCTATGGCTTGCAACACAAATTTTCACAAACATCTGGGGGCGATGCAGAACTATTACCAACTGCTACAGATAGCACATATGATCAACCAATTAACAGAGAAATCACTAAAGGTTAAACAGGCTATCGAGGAATGTCAAACAACAATCCAATCACTCTGGGAAAATATGTTGGCCAGTCTACAATTGCAAACCTTTCAAGACGGTGAATCTCAATTGGCATTAGAACAGAGCAGACAACTCAGGTATTGAAATATCTATCAGAGAAACACTGCTCTTTTACATTCAGTGCACCAAAACCATTTCAGCAAGTAAACCACTTGCTTTGGAAAGGAGGATAACTATAACATAAACCAACTTCTCGCAAAATACCCTCACAGCTTACCAAATTAAGCTCAATGAAAAAACTATGCCCGAAAATTAAAACCCAAACCAATAATTATTGTGCTTTGCTAAAATCTGAATAGCTG
>JAAEPI010000496.1 GCA_024232835.1 Cytophagales bacterium | reverse complement strand
CCTTATTGGAAATTATGTCCCGACTGGAATTTGCCGCGGAACTCTTCAACCTAAAGACAGGCCGGAAAGAACTCGCAGCTGCTTTTAGAGGGGCGGTATCTCAATTTTTAATTTCAAAACTCACCCGTTTTCCATTAACATGGACCATTCCTGCGCCTTTAAAAGAAGCGGCGAAGTCGTTGAAAGAATCGGAGTCTATTATGGTTCTTAAAGCAGACAAGAGCAATACCCTAGTGGTCTTGAACCAAGAAGATTACGTCGCCAAGATCACAGAAATGTTGGAGAATTCAGGGGATTATAAATGTCTACAGGAGGATCCCAGCCCGAAAATCAATCAACTATTTGATAATACCCTTAAACGAGCCTTTTCCCCTGATTGTCCCATCACTGAAATGAAGAAAACAAATCCCACCAAATTTAAAGAATACCAAAAATGTCTCAAAACCCATGGGCGTTGCGCGCCATTTTATGCCCTACCCAAAATCCATAAATTGGGCAGCTTACCTGTAGAAGAGCCAGAACGAGCAGCGACAGTACAACAACTCAAATTCCGCCCTATTACCCCTTCCTTTGATACCATTGATGCCCGTCTTTGCTCTCATTTAACCAATGTCATAAGTCAGTTGCCTCGTTCGCCTTACTCTCTTAGAAATAGCTCCCAGTTTCTGGAAGAATTACGTACAGTGAACGTTCATCGTACTGACATACTGGTCTCATTTGATGTCGTTTCTCTCTTTACTCGCGTGCCTGTCGATGAAGCT
>JAAEPI010000495.1 GCA_024232835.1 Cytophagales bacterium | reverse complement strand
GTGATTCAAATAGCAACAAAGGACAAAATTTGCAGGATATGCACTATGTATTGCAGTAATATGGGGCTGGATGGGGGAGGGGCGTTCATTGGAAGATTAACAGTATGTATTACGTTGTATGTATGTACCTTCAATCTTCAAGAAAAAGATGCTGCCGAAAGGAATCCAAAACGTGAGACAACCAAACAACGCTGACAGTGCAAATCATTTGAAATTTGAATTCAAATGAAGTTTCAAATGTCTCATATCACAACTTAAAAGTTTAAAATCGTTCAAATGTTTAGTGAAACCGACCTTTTGAACCGTTTTATTTGAGGTTTGAAAATTTGAGTTTCAAATTCAAATTTGAATTTTATGTTGATGAAACGGGCCCCAGAGCAGAGTGGTTGATGTTGCTTGCGCGAATGTTAGACAGGTGCTCTGCGCCACGCGTGCGTAGTGTTCGCTTCGTCTCTCCAATGTACACCGCAGGGCAGTCACTACAACGCACTCTGTAGACCACGTTGGATTGGTCAAGCGGAGAATTCTTCTGCCAGACAAATTTCTTGTAGAGCATTGAGCCTGTTCGTATGGGCGACTTGAAATAAACATTGACGCCGATGTTTGAAAGAAGATTCCTAATTTTATATGAGGTTTTTCCAACAAATGGTAGGACGATTTTTGCTGTTGGGATTGGATGTGGCAGTCTTGGGCCGTAAATTGGTGTCGTTAAATGATGATGTAATATCCTGTTGTTGTAGTTGTTGTTTCGGAATGCAGCTCCAAGGGTCGCTAGTTCAGCGACGAAATTTTCTTGGGTAGAGCAATATTTCTGCGCCCGTAGTCTCATGTTTCTAATCGTTCCGGCCAGTACTGAGTGAGGGACGGCAGACGAAGGGTGACAATATCGGTTGCTGTGCGTTTTCTTTCGGTAGACGGAGAATTCAAAATGACCATTTTCGCGTGACAAAACAATATCTAGGAATGGCAATTTCTGAGAGAGTTCTTCTTCTTTAGTAAAACTGATAAGATTTTGTCCATTGTTGATATGGTTGTGGAAACCAGTGAAAGACTGAGCAGTGGGGGATATGATGAGAATGTCATCAATGTAGCGGCCATAGTAGAGGGGGAGGACTTCAGCTTGGCAGGTTGCCAAGGCCTCAGATTCAATGAAGTGCATGAAAAGTTCACTCAGGCAAACTGACACTGGGGACCCCATGGGCACGCCATTCAGTTGTTTGTAGAATGTCCCATCAAATTTGAAAAAGGTCGAATCACAGATTCCTTTCAACAAACTGACGACGTTTTCAGCAGATAAATGTCCCAATGGAAGGTCCTTGTTTCTCCATAATGCTGCTCGTTCTTTTAATAAGGTGGGCAGCTTACCTAGTAAGTAGGAGATATTGACATTTGGGAATAAGGCGACCACGTCTAATGAACCCATGAACATGGTGTTTGGATTATCGAGGAGTGACAATTTCTGCAGAAGGTGGTCACCCGACTGGATGCGAAATTCCAGACTATCAACAACAGGTCTCAGCAGCCGGTCCAGTTGTTTGCTTAGATGATAGGAGACAGTTCCAACCATAGGAACAATCATACGAAGAGGGTAGTCATGCTTGTGGATCTTGGGTAAGCCATATGGGGTGGGAACAATGGCAGTTTGTTCAGATAATAGCACAGTTGTGCTGCAATCAAATGATTCCAAGAGGGGCTTCAACATCTTTCGGGCACGAGTAATGGGGTTGCAATTCCTTCTCTGCTTCTCGTACAGCGAGTTGTTGTTCAGGTGTTCTTCCATCTTCGTCAAATATTCAGTTCTTGGCATGACGACCGTTTTAGCACCCTTATCAGCGGGTAGAAGTATGGTGTGGTGCGATTTCAGTTTCCTTCGAATACTCATAAGAGCTCGTCTGTGGTTTTCAGACAGGTTTGGATGTGTTAACTTTATGGCAGTCCGCAACAGTCTAGAGACCGATGCTGCAATGGCTTGACCACCATTTGGGAAATTCCGCAAACTGGGTTCTACCCCAGCAACGAAGTCGCTAACTGGCACCTTCCTTGGGAAGAGCGCAAAATTAGGGCCAAGTGCCAAGATATCCAGCTCGGCCTCAGAAAACGTGACGTCAGTGTGGTTGACAATTAGAGAGTTCCGGAATTGCTTATTTGGCCAGAGTTTCTTGTTCATGATAACTTCATCTTCGCTTCGCAAAGAGCATAATTTCTTGCATTTGTCAGCCCGCTCTTTGGCAAAACAACGCTGGTAACAACGTGTGAAGAGGGTTTCAGCAATTCCGCAGTCTGCTGGGGAAAGTCTTTCGCACAGTTCTGTCCAACGTCTCATGACCAGGCGATCAACTCTGGCAATTCTAGCATATCTCTTTACTTCGATTTCACATAGATGTAGACCTCTTCTGAAGGTAATGCCACGCTTATATGCTCACG
>JAAEPI010000494.1 GCA_024232835.1 Cytophagales bacterium | reverse complement strand
GCCTTTCTTTGATCGCCTCAACAGCCACTTTGGCCTTGAACTCATTCGTGAATTTTCTTCTCGTTTTTTTCATAAGTACTCTTCTAAGTTATTTCAAATTTGAAACTTAGCGAGTGGTCTCATAGAGGGGGAGTATTATAACTGTAGTTATCAACGATGAACAATTAACTTTCACAACTTCTTCTAGCTTAGAAGATTTTAGAAAACTAAATGCCATTCAGTGGAGTAATGGAGCTAACAGCAAGAATTTCACTTTTGATATAGATTATTTCCAATCTGCATGTAGTTCAGGTCCTGATTGTTACAGGACCAGACTCAACTCAATTACAGAAGAAGATCTTGAAGATCCTAAGGCTCATTCCTTTAGATACACTTCTTCCGCTGTTCCTGTAAGGCATTGCAATTCTCAAGATGACTATGGCTTCTATAATGGCGCTTCAAATAGTTCATTAGTTCCAGATGTTGAATGTGGATCTGATATGTGCGGAGGTGGAGCAGATCGAACTCCGAGTTTTTTCCACACTCAGATGGGTATGCTTTCATCCATTACCTATCCAACAAATGGTACTACATCGTTTTTTTATCAATACGCGGTTTAATTCCCCGACCCTCTGGGTCGGAAACAATTACGTTTGCGAAGCAAACTTTATTTGATACCCCGATGGCTCTGCCTCGGGGTAGTTCATTGAACCAAATACAATTCCTGGAACAACGATTTATGATGAGTTTGTTGAAGTGACCTTAGGTGAAAGACTTGAGAGGACTTTGCCGGATTGGGATGAAATAATTTCATGTAATTCTTCAAGACGTATTTGGCTAGGGGGAGACGGTGGACCATTTCCTAATATTGACTATACTTTTGTTTATTCAATCCTGTTTGTTGATGACTATCAGTTTGGGCGATATCCCACATTAACCATCACAGAATCGGAAACGTCCAATGTGATTAGGGCGCATACCATCACAAGCGATAACGAATATTCCATTGGATCGTCAGAAATCATTCCAGGTAATACATATATTTTTGATCTATGTGCCTATGGTCAGCAAAGTGTAAAAGTTGATCTTACCTTGGAGGAAGTTGATCCAACTCTACTAGGGCAGCCCACAGCTCGACCAACCGCAGGTCTACGATTAAGCAGGATAGAAAATTTGGATGCTATAAGTATCAATCCTGAAACCAGAACCTTTGATTATGGGTATGGAGGTTATTTTGTTTCTAATGCACCGAATTACATTCGATCATTATCAGATGGACCAACAGGACCAACAACGCTAATGGTAAGTTCTACTCCAACAAGAGGAATAGGTCCATCATTCATGCCGATTGCATATGAAAAAGTTGATAAGTGGCTTGGCACCCCAACATCAAATACAGGGCGAATTGAAAGTCATTTCACGCATAAGTTGGATAACACAGCCAGTCTGACTGTAGGTAAAAGCGAACATTCTACGCGAACCACTATTCGAACTCAGAATTACTTCGATAGTAATGGAATTATGGTAAAGTCTGAGGATTATACTTACAATTCAGATAAAATGGGTGAAGCCACAGGATTCAAAGCGAAGAAAAGCACTAAATCATCAACATATAGAGATTACGAATGGGATTTTTCATTCGCCAATTTTACGATTTCATCGAACTGGCGACAATTTATCTCTAAGACCACCAAGACGTATATGAGTTCTGGGGATTTAACCGAAGTTGTCACATATGAGTATGATGATAAACTTCAGCATACCTACCCTGTCAAGGAAATTGTTGTGAACTCGAATGGAGAAGAGTTAAGCAAGGATTATACTTACCCTATGGAGAGCTCATCATGTGCCAGTTGTTATACTACATATATCTCTGCAATAGCATCTTGCAAGACTGATGCTGATGAAGATGTCATTGACGAAAGTCAAGGAGATATTGAGGGCAATTTAGAAGATTGTCAAAGAAATGTCCTTATCGCTTATCAAAGTTGCCTCACTTCGTTTGACACATGTCTTGAAAATGAATATGCTGTCATACCGGATTCACAGACTAACGCGAAGGCAATTGCCTTGCTAAACGTTTGGAATTTGATTTCAATCCCACTCGAAACAAAGACTTCTAATGAAACTACAGAGTTGAATAAAACAATTCTCCAGTATGACCGGTGGGATAGAAGCGGACTGATTGATTACATACCCCTTCCTAAGTCAACCTCAGTTTCATATCAAGGAGGTACACCTGTTGAAATGATGACTGTCCATGAATATGATTCCAGAGGTAATCCGCTTGAGGTGTTTGATCATAAAAAAGGGTATTTGATTTCATTTATTTGGGGGTATAATAGTACGTATCCAGTGGCCAAACTGGAGAATGCAACTTATCAGGATGCACTTTCAGAAGTTGCTAGAATCGATACGGTAACAGAGGAGGATGATGATACATGCACATTTGGAGGAACATGCAACGAACAAACTGTAAGAGATGAACTGAATGCGCTAAGGACGCTTCCAGCTTTAGCTGGAGCTTTGATCACAACATATACCTATGATCGAGGCGTTGGAATGACTAGTCAGACGGATCCAGATGGTACCACCACCTATTATCAATATGATTCATTTGGAAGACTCAAGCAAGTCATAGATAAGGATGGTAAGATGGTCAGTGCGTATGAGTATAATTACAGGAATTAGGTCGTGAAGGTTATTTTCGCAATTAGCTGATTAAATACCACGATATTGGTCTTGTTGATAAAGGCACTTTCAGAGATGGGGGCAGGGATGATGTGCCTGAGGCTAACATAGAAAATGCCGAAGGCGTACTAGCAGATACTGTAGCTGTTGCGAATTAAGGCCTACTTTTGTTGAGAGCCAATAATCTGATACAGAAGTGTACATTTTTGCTCGGAACAGTGTAAATTTTTAATTGTGGTCGACATACACGACAATTCAATTTGTGATATGTGACATTTCAATATATGATGCACACTCCCCAATCACATTTCCCACTCCACCCTCTCCCACCTTTCCTCTATTCCTTCAAAATCACCCCAATTGACGCCATTTCATTCAAGTTGAGGCACATTTTAGCTCATTCTTCCTGTTTTTTGCAATCCAATAAACCTCTTATATAGGCTTCTGAGGACATTTATTTCATAAAGTTTTCCACAATGTGGTAAAAAGTGGGAGGATGTGGGGTAAAATGTGAGAGATGTAAATACATTTGCTACGGTGGTTTATATTTTTCAAGGCTCTTATGGCTTTTTTTACAAGCGAGTATGAGTGTAAGTTGGATACTAAGGGCAGATTGGCTTTACCTGCAAAGGTCAAGTCCAATCTGCCTGAGGTTTCCACTAACGAGCTAGTGATTCGACGTGGATTCGAACCACACCTCATTATTTACCCCATGCTGGAGTACAAGAAATTTCATCAGAAAATCTCTTCCCTGAGTGAATTCAACGCTGAGGAGAGAAAATTGAAACGAAATCTTTTCAGAGGCATTGCGCACGTGGAGTTAGATAGTGCGGGTAGGATATTATTTCCTAAGGCTATGCTTGCTCACGCCAATATTGATAGTGAAGCTATTGTGATTGGCATGGGTAATTATTTTGAAATATGGAATCCGAAGGTGTTTGAGGATTATTCCATTGATGATATGGACGAATATTCCAAATTGGCTCAGAAGTATCTGGATGATCAATGAGCCAGTATCATCAACCGGTACTACTAGCAGAAAGCATTGAAGGGCTGGCTGTAGTACCAAATGGAGTGTATGTGGATGTGACATTTGGAGGAGGGGGTCACAGCCGAAGTATTCTCGAACAACTAACTACTGGAACTCTTTTGGCCTTTGATCAGGACGAGGATGCAAGGCAAAATGCTGAAAAGCTGACAGAAGAATTCCAAGAACGTTCTTTCACATTTATTGAATCAAACTTTCGCCATCTGCAGCGATATCTCAAGTTTAATGGGCATTTGCAGGTAGATGGAATATTAGCCGATTTGGGCGTCTCCTCACATCAGTTTGATGTAGGGGAAAGGGGATTTTCAACAAGGTTCGATGGTCCTCTGGACATGCGAATGAATCAAGAGCAGGATGTATCGGCAAAGTCAGTTGTGAATGAGTATGCTGAAAAGGATCTCATTCATATACTAAGTGCCTATGGAGAAGTGAAGAATGCTAGAACGTTGGCAGCTGAAATTGTAAAAGAGCGATCTAATGAGGAGATCACGACGAGTAATCGTCTCAAGTCGATTGTAGAGCGGGTAGCACCAAAAGGGAAATTGATGAAGTACCTGGCTCAGATCTTTCAGGCCATACGAATTGAGGTGAACGATGAGATGGGTGCTTTGCGAGAATTTCTGGAGCAGACAAAGGAGGTTATCAAACCAAGTGGCAGATTGGTCATTATCAGCTATCACTCTTTGGAAGACAGGCTAGCGAAAAACTACTTGACCAAAGGAAATTGGAAGGGAAGTGTGGAGAAAGATTTTTATGGAAACCTGCTTCGGCCATTTGACCCAGTGAATAGAAAGTTGATTACACCGAGTGAGAAAGAAATAGAAAATAATAACAGAGCGCGTAGTGCGCGATTACGAATAGCCGAACGGCGGACATGGCGGTAAATACTTATAAACAATCTGAAAAACGAAAAAAGAATTCTTTTTTTGGGTGGCTTAGTCGCCTCTTACAAATCGATGAATCGTATGAAGAGGTCATCCACGTTCGGTTTCTACCACAGATAATTTTCATCGCCATTCTCTGCGTTTTATACATTGCGAACAGACACAGCGCAGAAAAGAAAGTTCGTGCGATTAGTCAATTGGAAGTGCAGGTCGAGGACTTACGAGCTGACTTTACCACACTGAAGGCCAGCTACATGTTTGCCAGCAAGCAGTCTGAAGTAGCCAAACGCGCCAAAGATCTTGGATTGACTGAGAATAAGAAATCACCAATATTAATTTCTATCGAATGAGCATCAAGAAATCCATATTGGTTCGCGTACGAATAGCTTTTCTTCTATCCTTCCTGATTGTTGGAGGGATCATTTACCGTTTGGTCAAAATACAGGTAATCGAAGGAGAGCAATGGATTGGTTTGGGTGAATCCATCGGGCTCAAGGTGATGGAAATACCGGCCACACGTGGAAATATCTACGCTGATGATGGTAGCTTATTAGCCACCTCATTACCATTTTACCAAATCGCATTTGACCCGTACATTTCCTCGGACGGATTATTTAAGTCTAAAATTGACTCGCTCAGTATTTTGCTGGCCAATTACTTTCAAGACAAAACTCACCAGCAGTATAAAGCTAAGATTGAACGCTCCCGAAAAGCCGGAAGAAGATACTTGATCCTAAGCCAAAAACAGGTCGGCTACCAAGACAAGAAACGAATGGAGCATTGGCCGATCTTTAGAAATGGACGGATGAAAGGAGGAATAATTTTCGAGAAAGTAGAAGAACGGTTTCTTCCATTTTCAAAATTGGGCTATCGAACGATCGGTCGGGTGAATGCCAATAACCGTGGAACGGTTGGTTTAGAGTTCAGTTTCAATAAACAGCTAGCGGGACAGAATGGAGAGGCACTTTTCCAACGGATGTCTGGAGGAGGGTGGAAACCCGTTTTTGATGGAACTGAGGTTCGATCTGTAGATGGATTTGATATTCGAACTACGCTGAATGTAGATCTTCAAGACATTGCTGAGTCGGCACTTTATGGTGCCCTCAAACAACACGGGGCGGATTACGGTGTAGCCGTGGTTATGGAAGTAAATACTGGTGAGATCAAGGCGATTTCAAACCTAAGTAGAACAGAGAGCGGGAATTATTGGGAAAAATACAATTACGCCGTTGGAAGTCAGGGATCAAGAGAGCCTGGATCCACTTTCAAGTTGGCCAGCATGATTGCGCTTCTGGAGGAAACGAACATCAAGCCAACAGATTCTGTAGATACAGGAGATGGAAAAATGGAGTTCTATGATCGCATTATGCGGGATCATAAGAAAGGTGGTTTTGGAAAACTGACTGTTCAGGAAATTTTCGAGAAGTCATCCAATATCGGAATAGCAAAGTTGGTAAATGAGCACTTCGCTCACAAACCAGATAAGTTTATTGAGTATTTCGAAGAAATGGGTCTCAATAAACCACTTGGTTTTCAAATGGTGGGTGAAGGTGTTCCTTACATAAAAAACACATCGGATTCAACTTGGAGTGGTGTCACGCTTCCTTGGATGTCCCATGGGTATGAACTGAAGATGACCCCACTTCAGACATTAGCGCTATTTAATGCAGTTGCCAATGATGGAAAGTTGATCCAGCCTATTATCGTAAAATCAGTGAATAAGGCAGACAGAAAAATTGATACTTTCAAGCCTCGAATTATTAATGGAAGGATTTGCTCTGAGCAGACACTCAATCGTGTCAAGTCAATGTTAGAGGGTGTAGTGCTGAGGGGTACGGCCAAAAACATCAGCAACAGCAAATACCCGATCGCTGGAAAAACGGGCACGGCGAAAAAGGTCATAAACAAGAAATACACGAATAAGTACTACACCTCATTTGCGGGTTATTTTCCGGCGGACAATCCGAAGTACAGTTGCATTGTTGTGATCGATGATCCCAAGGGTTTTCAAATCTATGGAAGCGATGTGGCGGCTCCCGTATTCAAAGAAATTGCCGATAGGATTTATGCCTTGGAAATTGATATGCATGAAATTAAAGACACGTATGCAGCTCAGACGGGTGTGTTCCCGGTAATCAAATCTGGCAATCATGACGAGCTGAAATATTTGTGCAATGAACTGGGCATCTCAAATCATTCGTCGGGTGATGAGCCATGGGTGACCACACAGGTCGTCAATCAGTCCATTTTCTGGAAAGACAATGAAGTGAGCCTCCAACAAATCCCAGATGTAAGAGGGATGACGCTACGGGATGCCATTTATGTATTGGAGAATCTCGGGCTGAAGGTGAGCACAGAGGGTAGAGGACGAGTAGCCGAGCAATCGCAACTACCAGGAAGGAAATTGAATAAAGGCAGTCGAATAACCCTTACTCTAAGCTGATGGCGGTGCTGAAAGACATATTGTTTGGTGTGAACCTGAGGAGCATTCAGGGCGATCGTGATAGGGAGATCACGGGGCTTGCCCTCGACTCACGTGAAGTGAAGAAGGGGTACCTTTTTATAGCGATAAAGGGGCTTTCGACTGATGGGTATTTGTTTGTTCAGAAGGCCATTTCGTCTGGTGCAGCAGCTGTGCTTTGTGAGGTGATGCCAACAGGTCGTGATGAAGATGTCACCTATATAGAAACTGAAAACAGCTCAAAAGCTCTTGGTATTTGTGCTGCAAATTTCTACGGTCGTCCGTCCGAAAAGCTCAAACTTGTAGGAATCACAGGGACCAATGGCAAGACGACTATTGTTACCCTGCTACACGATCTTTTCTCAAATTTTGGGTATATATCTGGATTACTTTCCACCGTTGAAAACCGAATTGGCGATGCAACAATTGAGACAAAATACACCACTCCTGATGCTATTAAAATCAATGAACTGATGGCTCAGATGGTTTCAGTAGGATGCACGCACTGTTTCATGGAAGTAAGTTCGCATGCATTGATTCAGGATAGAATAGAGGGGCTGGTTTTCACTGGAGGGGTCTTCACCAATATTTCACATGACCATTTAGATTATCATAAAACTTTCGATGAGTATATCGCCGCAAAGAAAATGCTGTTCGATAATCTACCAACTGAAGCTTTCGCCTTGGTGAATCAAGATGACAAGCAGGGAAGGATAATGCTTCAAAACACGAAAGCGGACAAGCGAAAATTCGCAATAAAATCCATGGCCGACTTTAAAGCCAGGATTATTCACAATACCCTTCAAGGGTTGGAACTTGATGTGGATGGCACCAATGTTTGGTTCAAATTAGTTGGCGGTTTCAATGCGTATAATCTGCTTACTGTTTATGCTGTAGCTGTTTTGTTGAATAAAGAAAAAATAGAAATTCTTGAGGCATTATCCTCTTTGAAAGCCGCAAAAGGTCGATTTGAACAAGTGCCTAATAGCGCAGAGATCATAGCAATTCTGGATTATGCTCATACACCGGATGCTCTGGAAAATGTTCTTAAGACCATTTCTGAATTGCGTACAAAGAATGAGTTGATGGTCACTGTAGTGGGATGTGGTGGTAATCGCGACAAAGACAAGCGACCAAAAATGGCGAAGATAGCCGCTCAATATAGCAACAAACTCATTTTGACTTCCGACAATCCACGAGATGAGGAGCCACGGTCAATACTCGATGATATGCTTGTGGGTGTACCCAAGGATTTGGAGAAAAACACAATAGTAATAGAGGATCGACGTGAGGCAATTCGGACGGCATGCAACCTGGCAACAGCTAAAGATATCGTGCTTGTAGCTGGAAAAGGACATGAAACTTATCAGGAAATCAAGGGCGTTCGTCAGCATTTCGATGACAAGGAAATTTTAACTGAGATGTTGAACTAATGCTATATTATTTATTCACATATCTCGATGAGAAATTTGACCTGATAGGAGCAGGGGTATTTCAGTATATCTCCTTCCGAGCTGGTATGGCAGCAGTGATTTCATTGCTCATTACGATTACATTCGGCAAGCGTCTCATCAGCATGCTTCGCAAATTTCAGATGGGAGAATCTATTCGAGACCTTGGCCTGGATGGACAGATGGAAAAGCAGGGGACACCTACTATGGGTGGGATCATCATTATTTCTGCAATCATCATTCCCACATTGTTTTTTTCGAAAGTGACAAATGTCTACATCGTGTTGCTGATTGTTTCGGCACTATGGCTTGGAGCAATCGGGTTCATAGATGACTATTTAAAAATCAAACGAAGGAACAAAGAGGGGCTGAGGGGAAGATTCAAGGTAATCGGACAAATAATACTTGGATTAATTGTCGGGCTTACAATGGTCTTTCACGAGGATATTGTGATTAGACAGTTTACTGGAGACGCCTATCAAGATGCGAAAAGCTTGTTTACAACTATTCCTTTTTTCAAGGGCAATGAGTTCAATTATGCTTGGTTGATGCCTAATATTTGGGATGACCACACATGGCTGATTTATGTGCTGATAGTTACTTTCATCATCACTGCAGTTTCAAACGGAACCAACATCACCGATGGTCTGGATGGATTGGCGGCTGGGACGTGTGCGATCATAGGATTGGGCTTAGCGATTTTGGCTTACCTCTCTGGTAATGCCATTTTCTCTGAATATCTCAACATCATGTTTATCCCAAATTCGGGAGAGCTGGTAATCTTTTGTGCAGCATTTGTTGGAGCCTGTATTGGTTTCTTATGGTACAATTCGTACCCCGCCCAGATTTTTATGGGAGATACAGGAAGCCTTGCCCTTGGTGGGATAATAGCTGTTTTGGCATTGGTACTTAGAAAAGAATTATTGATTCCAATCTTATGTGGAATCATCGTGGTAGAAAATCTATCTGTTATTGTTCAGGTTTTCTATTTCAAATACACAAAAAAGAAATATGGAGAAGGAAAGCGGATTTTGCTCATGTCTCCATTGCACCATCATTATCAAAAAAAGGGCTTACATGAGGCTAAGATCGTTTCACGATTTTGGACACTTGGAATCATGCTGGCGATAATCACACTTGCGACTTTAAAACTGAGATAAATCATGACATTACAAGACTTACAAAAACGAAACGATCATTTTCAACGAAAGGCCGCTGCTTTGGTTGATTTGTTGCCCGGAGGAGGACTCTTGGATGTTACAACAGCGCTGATTAGAGGAGCGAGACTAATAGATAAGTATCTGGCAAAGCTGGTTCAGTCAACCGATGAAGAACAGTTTGCTCAAGCAATGAGGCTTATTGAAGAAGAGATAGACGAATCGGTGTTCATCCTTGATAGGATTGACAAGAAAAACCGAAAGTATAAACTCGCTGTATTGGACAACTTTCTAAAAGAAGGCTATGATTTATTGTCTGTCTATTCCTTAAGCTGCGATCACATAATTAGTAAACGCATAAACCAGAAGGAGGAAAAATTTTGAGTGAAAGAGTCGTCATACTGGGTGGTGGTGAAAGCGGTATTGGAGCAGCATTGCTTGCTACTAAGCAGGAGTATGATGTCTTCCTGTCAGACGCAAGTAGTATTTCGGTTGAGAGAAAAGTCATCTTAAAGTCCAATAAAATTAATTTTGAGGAGGCTCGTCATACCGAAGAGAAAATCCTGAATGCTGATCTTGTAGTTAAAAGTCCGGGAATTTCGGATACTAGCCCGCTAGTTTTGAAAATAATGGGAGAGGGGATTACAGTAATTTCAGAAATTGAATTTGGCTTCAGTCACTTAACTCAGGAAGCCAAGGTGATAGCAATCACGGGGACAAACGGAAAAACAACGACCACACTATTGACTCATCATTTGTTGAAAATAGCTGGTTTTAAAGTTGCACTCGGTGGAAATGTAGGAACTAGTTTTGCGCGCTTGGTTGCTGAGGGAGGCTTTGATTACTATGTTGTGGAGGTCAGTAGTTTTCAGTTGGATGGAGTTCAAAAATTCAAACCAAATGTGGCTGTTCTTCTGAATATCACACCAGATCATCTAGATCGTTATGAATATAATTTTGATAAATACGTAACGTCTAAATTTAGAATTACAGAAAATCTCACGCAAGAAGAATGCTTTATTTACTGTAAGGATTCTAAACCTGTTACTGAACGTCTAAGTAGCCAAAAAGTCAACGCATGTGTGCGGGCTGTTTCAACCAATAAGGATCGTAAGCTGGATGCATATTTAGAAGAAGATCACCTGATATTTAATTACCAGTATAAAGAGAATCAACACCAATATAAAATTCCCATCTCGGAAATCTCTCTTATCGGCAAGCATAACATGGTCAACACTATGTCTGCTGTTTTGAGTACACTTCACTTTGAAGTATCAATGGAAAATATTTTGATCGGCCTTAAGAATTTCAAGAATGCACCTCACCGATTAGAGTTGGTTGCTGAAATCGATAAAGTGGCATTTATTAATGATTCCAAAGCGACCAATGTAGATGCGGTTTACTACGCACTGGATGGCGTTAAATCAGGAATCGTGTGGATGGTTGGTGGAATTGATAAGGGCAATAATTATGACCAATTGATCGAGTTAGTCAAAGAAAAAGTAAAGGCGATTGTTTGTTTGGGGAAAGATAATAGTCAGATAAGAGAGTATTTCAAAGAGTTGAATTTTCCATTCTTCGAAACAGAGGATGTGAAAACTGCCGTAGAAAAAGGATTGGAATTGGCTAATGAAAATGAAGTGGTGTTGCTGTCTCCAGCGTGCTCGAGTTTTGATTTATTCAAGAACTACGAGCAGCGAGGGGATCATTTTAGAGCAGCAGTTTTGGATTTGAAAGAAAGACAAAAGATATGAACGAAGTTAGAGAATGGGCATATCGTAATTTGAAAGGTGATCCGGTAATTTGGTTCATCGTTTTCGTGCTATCTCTATTTAGCATTTTGGTGGTGTATAGTGCCACGGGAAGTCTGGCATACAAAATGATGGGTGGAGATACAGAGTATTATTTATTCAAACATACCCTCTTGGTTTTATTAAGTCTTGGAGCCATGTGGTTGGCGCATAAACTAGACTATCGATATTATGCGAAAATCTCGAGACTTGTCCTGATACTTTGTGTGCCGTTGTTATTGTATACATGGGTTTTCGGTACGAATATTAATGAAGCTTCACGTTGGATTACCATTCCATTGATTAATCAAGCTTTCCAACCATCAGATTTGGCCAAGCTGGCTTTGATCATTACGCTTGCGAGTATGCTGGCAAAATGTCAGAAGGATCTTCAAGACTTTCAAAAAGCCATCATCCCGATGCTTATCTGGATAGGTATTATTTGTGGTTTGATAGCCATGACCAACATTTCTACAGGCATTCTGCTTTTTATAACCTGTATGTTGGTCCTATTTATTGGCCGGGTGCCAGTGAAGTATTTGGCCATGCTTGTCCTCATTGGTGGAGTAGCAGGAACCACGGCAGTTGCATTTGGTCAACGAGGCAATACCGCTCTTAGCAGAATCGAAGATTACATTTATAAGGAAACACCTTTTCAAGCCAAGCAGGCCTACGTGGCTATCGCTTCCGGTGGCCTTTTTGGAAAGGGCCCGGGCCAAAGTGAGCAGCGAAACTTTCTTCCTCATCCATATTCGGATTTTGTTTATGCTATCATTATTGAAGAGTATGGTTTGATTGGAGGAGTGATCGTATTGGGACTATACTTGGGATTGCTCTATCGAGGAATGAAAGCTGCAGCTAGTAGCGAACGAACCCACGGTGGATTATTATCAGCTGGGTTGAGTTTCGCGCTGGTCATTCAGGCGATTGTGAATATGGGAGTAGCAGTCGGTTTGGGGCCGATCACTGGATTGACTTTGCCGCTAATTAGTATGGGTGGAACGTCACAACTATTTACGGGTTTGGCCTTGGGAATTATTTTAAGCGTTAGCAGAGGGGAACAATCCACTGTCAGCAACAGTCCATCAAACGAACTAAGAGAAGCAGCTTGATGAGTGAGAAGAGAACATATCGAATCATGATTAGCGGCGGAGGAACCGGAGGACATATATACCCAGCAATTTCTATCGCTCAGGCATTGCAAGCTCAAATGGATGCTCCTGAGATACTTTTTGTAGGTGCCAAAGGAAAGATGGAAATGAGAAAAGTACCTGAGGCAGGATTTGAAATCGTTGGTCTTTGGATAAGTGGATTGCAGCGGAAATTGTCTGTTCAAAATCTGCTGTTTCCTTTCAAGGTGCTGGTAAGTATGTTGAAGTCCTTTTCACTTATTAGAAAGTTCAAACCAGATGCCGTGGTTGGAGTAGGTGGGTATGCAAGTGGGCCTTTGCTTTATGCAGCATCTGCTAAGAAAATACCAACCCTTATTCAAGAGCAAAATTCGTACGCCGGGCTGACAAATAAATGGCTATCCAAACGCGTCAATAGAATTTGTGTGGCTCATGAGGGAATGGAGAAATATTTTCCTAAAGACAAACTAATAGTTACCGGAAATCCCGTTCGAGATGGAATAATCTTAGAGGATTCTAGAATCACGGAGGCATATGAGTTCTTTGGATTCAAATGCAAAAACCCAACCATCTTTATGGTGGGAGGCAGTCT
>JAAEPI010000493.1 GCA_024232835.1 Cytophagales bacterium | reverse complement strand
CCCTGGTTAAATTATTTAAACCTTACGTCGGCTCTAGCCATTTGTTCGTTATACCTCTATCCCGTTGGGTGGGTTAGCGTAGTGCAACCCGCCGTGGTGGTTAAACTTTACTCTGACCCCTGTTTTTGTTATCAATCGATACTGACCCTATTGATCCCAACATAGGCAAAGAGGTTTAACCACTAATTTGGCAGAACTCTTTTCCCTTATTTCTTAAAACATCAAAAAATGATGTGTCAAATTCTTCTGTGACAGAAACATTTTGCAATGAATCATAACTATCATAGTCAAATTGAACACCGCCAAATATAATTTTATCCTTACAAATAACTATTTGCACAAGCTCTAATGAATGCCAATTTTTATACCGATGACTTTCATCGTCTATTCTGCTTAACCGCATAGTGGAAACTTTCCCAACTATTTCTTGATGGTTTTTCTCCCAACCAAATTGGTTTGCACTTTTATTGATATTTGAAATTAATGTTAATTTATTTTTTTTATCTACTTTGTAATAAAAGATTAAGTTATCAGCATCTACATCAATATATACGCCTTTTATAGGAGCAGATTCAAAATAAAACTCTGGATACCAGTTAGCAATATCTTTCTTTGTAGGAATTTCAGATTTGTTCTCTACGCAACTAACAAGAAAAGTCATAGCTAATAACACAGCCATTCTTTCTATAAGTTTTGCTAAAAACCACATGCTTTTTTGATACCATCGAAATCGGCTTCAAGGTCAGCCCATTCTGGATTACCACCCCAAGGAGTTAGGTCAAACACCTCTTTTCCAATCCCATAAATTGCCGATATATCCGCACCATGCTCTCTCGCAATTTGCTCACTTATCCAAGCATGTTTATCTTTATCTGAAGTGAATTTATTATTAGCCTCATCTCTCCAATTTTTCACATCTGGCCAAGCTGCTGCAGCTCGGACTCCCTCAACAACAGCTATAACAACAAGAGCTGACTTAGCCCATAACCCTTCAGGATCTATATACATCACCGGATTCCCCCCAACATATGCGAATGTATTAATCCCGCCTCTGAGTCCTATTGGGTCGGATGTGATATACCTCCCCGTGTTTGGATCATAATACCTAAAGTAGTTGTAATACAACCCAGTCTCCGCATCATAATACTGCCCCGGAAACCTCAGGTTATTGTCGATAGTCGAGGTCGTGATTGTAACCTCACCAAACGGTTTATAATCTGCCTGCCACACGATTATCTGATTCTCATCTGTCATTGT
>JAAEPI010000492.1 GCA_024232835.1 Cytophagales bacterium | reverse complement strand
TAACCTCACATTTAGCAATACTATTTTTACACTAAAATAGGCCAATTGAGCAATTCAATACACTTTTTTACCCCTCTAAGGAAGCCCTAAATAGGGTCTGCTAAAAAAGTCTCAGGTGAATTAGATACTCAGCGTACTTCGCATTAATCTCCCTTGCTAAACACAAATTTAAAAGTAAAAATTGTATTTTTAATATTCAAGGCCAAGATATGAGCGTCTGCTTGTGTCTTTCTTAATGATGATGGATCAAAAACTGTTGCAAGTCTGCCTAGCCAGTAGGCAGGTGTCCACTTGTGCCTGTTCTTTTTATTTCCTCCAACTTGGTTCGTGCGGACACCATAGCCGTCAACTTAAAATCAGGAAAACAAACTAAAGACAATTTTGAGCAGGAAGATTAAGGATTTTTCTAGCTATGTGAACGAATATGTATGTTTCATCATCACTTCACCCTGCCCGGATTGTCACTCACAAACGCCTTCCAGCTCTTGGCACCTACCTGAGTTTTTCCTCCTTGGAAGTGATGGCACATCGCCACAGCTAGTCCGTCCGTGGCATCCAGAAGTTTGGGAGTTTCTTCGAATTTCAGAAGTGTCTTCAACATAGCAGCCACTTGCTCTTTTGAAGCGTTTCCATTTCCAGTTACTGCTTGTTTTACTTTCTTGGGCGCATACTCCGTGATGGGGATTTCCCTACTAAGAGCGGCTGCCATGGCCACACCCTGTGCGCGTCCGAGCTTGAGCATGCTCTGCACATTCTTACCATAGAAAGGAGCCTCCAGCGCCACCTCGTCAGGCATATAATCCTCGATCAGGTTGAGGACACGATCAAATATTTTCTTTAGCTTTAGTTCGTGCGAGTTGTACTTGCTAAGATGAATCACACCAAATTGCAATAACTCATACTTCGACCCAATGATCTTAATCAGTCCGTATCCCATGACCGTAGTGCCTGGATCTATCCCCAATATGACTTTATCACCTTTTGATCCTACCATTGGTGCAAATTAACGATAACCAAAAGAAAGCCGTAGGATGGATGCTTAGAATAGCTATTCTTGGTATTTGCACGTGGGTAATTTGGCATGCTGTGGCTGATCGCTGGTCGTTTGATTTTCAGCATACAGATATTCAAGTCGGATTGATTGTATTGGTCATTGTATTGATGCCTATCAATTGGGGACTGGAAGTTTGGCGATGGAAACGATCATTGGACACCATCGGGCATACTTATTGGAAAGAAGCAAGTCGTCAGGTGTTTTCTGGTTTGACGCTTAATTGGATTCTACCCTTCACATCAGGAGATTTAATTGCACGTCTGACACCAGATGCAGATCGAAAGAAGGTGGCTGTTCTAATCTTGTATAATCGAGGAATAATGCTACTGATCACGTGCCTTTTTGGGGCATTTGGAATTTATGTTTTCTCTGAATTATTATTCGATTCTGTTTTTTGGCAAATCGGATTAGCGGTTGTTCTCTTAGCTGTTGCCGGAGTAGTTATTTTTCGATTGTTGGATAGGGATACATTTCCCATATGGATATTGCCGATTACGCTCATTTCAGTTATTCGATATTTGATTTTCACAATTCAGTTTATTATGCAGCTGTAAACGGAGACATCACATTTGCGGGTGATATATTAGGAGCCAACCCTTTAGTGTTTCAAGGAGCAATTG
>JAAEPI010000491.1 GCA_024232835.1 Cytophagales bacterium | reverse complement strand
CCTTCCGAATCCGATGGCTCTTCGCGATATATGGAAATAATTAAGATAATAGAACTTGCAAAATGCAATGGATTTGCTGTTCACCCCTACAGTAGAGGCGCCAACTTAGGTTATGGAGGTAAAGAGCCCTACGCTTCAAATTGTATTGCCTTGGATTTAAGTGAGTTTAAAAGAATAAGTTACTACAAGAAATCAAGTGGACACATAACAGTAGAACCAGGAGTATCACAAGAAGCCATTAGTGAATTTTTAATAAAAAACGGTGATATCCATATACATGACACTACTGGAGCGCCAAAATTTGCAAGCGTCATCGGAAACTATCTTGAACGGGGTTTTGGTCATACTCCACTCGCTGAGCACGCTAAGAATATTCTGCATGCAGAAATTATCACTCCCAACAATAAAGAAGAAGCACCTACACATTTTGTGACATCAACCGATGGTACATCATTTGAAATTGACGGGAAAATAGCAACCAGAACCTATAGCATCGGCCCTGACCTGACAGGTCTCGTGATTCAAAATAATGTCTCAATTGTAACAAACCTTACAATTAAGCTTTTGAAAAAACCTGATTGTTTCGTTGCTTACTTCATACCATTCAAAGAAGAAGATATTGATCAAATGATTGATACTTGTGCAATCCTGAGAAAACAAAACACCATACACAGTGCTGCACACATTGGAAACAACATGAAGACACTCCAATTACTTGCTGTAGAATTTCCAAATCTAATTAAATCGTATGATTACGAAGAGTTAAACAAGTTGATCCGCAAATTCGGTTTAGATGATTGGACGCTTTCAGGAGGGATGTACGGAACCAAAAACCAAGTCAAAGCGCATATTAAAGATCTTAAGACCGCGATGAAAAAACTAGGTGTAAAACCTTTATTCATTGACAAAGAAAAGCTCAGCTTTATT
>JAAEPI010000490.1 GCA_024232835.1 Cytophagales bacterium | reverse complement strand
TTTATATTAGAGGCAATGTGATGAAAATAGAACTGCTTCCGCAGCAGAGGGAAGATCAAGAAGTATTTAGAACTTTTGTCAAAGAGAAAGTTATTCAATGTGCGAGTAAATATGACCAGGAAGAGCGTGTTTCTCTAGCGTTAATTAAAGAATTAGCTCAGAGAGGGTATTTAGGTGCTGTATTGCCCAAAGAGGATGATGGTTTGGGTAAAGATATGATTACGTGGGGCCTCTTGAATGAAGAAATTGGAAGGGGGTATGCCTCGCTACTGAGCTTACTAACGGTTCATGGCATGGTTTCTCTTGCTATTTTGAAATGGGGCAGTAAGGAACAGAAAGAATTGTGGATTCCCAGAATGAGCGCAGGAGAAAAAATAGGTGCTTTTGCTCTGACAGAACCTGATGTAGGAAGTGATGCTAAAAGTGTTGAAACTTCAGCGACAATCTCCGGCAACAATTATATTTTGAACGGCAATAAAAAATGGATTAGTTTTGGACAAATTGCAGATATTTTCTTGATCATGGGCCACATAGAGGGGAGAGCCTGCGCTTTCTTAGTTGAAAAGAACAGTCCAGGATTTTCAATCAAACCAATACAAGGGATGCTGGGTCTCAGAGGATCCATGATGGCTGAACTGCATATGGAACAATGTTTAATTCCAAAGGAAAACATTATAGGAAACATTGGTTTTGGCATTTCACATGTAGCAGCTTCTGCGCTTGATTTTGGGAGATATACCATAGCCTGGGGTTGCGTGGGGCTTGGCCAGGCATGTTTGGAAGCGTGCCTGGAGTATACAAGCGAACGAAAACAGTTTGGCAAATATTTAAAAGAACATCAATTGATACAGCAAAAAATAACTGATATGATCACGAATGTCAAAGCTGCGAGGCTTCTTTGTTATAATGCGGGGTACCTGAAAGATGAGAGAAATCAAAGAGCTATGATGGAAACATTAATTGCTAAATATTTTGCCTCAACAATGGCGACAAAAGTATCATCTGATGCCGTTCAGATTCACGGTGCTAATGGTTGTAGTTCCAACTATCCACTTGAGAGATATATGCGGGATGCAAAAATGATGGAAATTATCGAAGGAAGTACACAGATACAACAGATCAGCATCGCAAAGTATGGTTATAGAAGCTCCTTTAGATAAGTAAGAGTTTACCCCAAAATTATTCCGAAGTTGAATGGGAGGAATTGAAACAACTTAGTTACTGAGACCACGAAAATGAAACAAGAAGCTGAAAGATTTAACAAAAAAAAAGAAGATAAAAGGTATGTCAAATGTGTTGTCTGGGATCTGGATAATACGATTTGGGATGGTGTCTTGTTGGAAGGGGATTTTGTAAAATTACGCAGCAATGTAACCGGAATTATAAAAACTTTAGATAGCCGCGGCATCTTGCAATCTATTACCAGTAAAAATGAATACGGTATGGCAATGGATAAATTAAAAGAATTTTATCTGTATGAGTATTTCCTTTATCCACAGATTAATTGGAATTCTAAGACTTCATCCATTAAAGAAATATCGAAATCACTCAACATTGGCCTTGATAACATAGCATTAGTTGACGACCAGACATTTGAGAGAGATGAAGTCAGTTTTTCATTCCCAGAGGTACTTTGCATTGATGCTGCTCAATTAGATCAGCTCTTGATCATACCGGAAATGAACCCACGATTTATTACTGATGATTCAATAATGCGAAGAAAGATGTATATATATGATATCGAACGCAATAAAGCCGAGAAAGAATATGTAGGTCCAAAAGAGGAGTTCTTAGCTACTCTCAATATGAAATTCACTATTTGCAGTGCAACAGAAGAGGATTTGAAGAGAGCGGAAGAGTTGACAATTCGTACCAATCAATTGAATGCAACTGGTTATACATACTCCTATGACGAACTAGATTATTTTCGTCAATCAGAAAATTACAAGCTTCTTGTTGCAAGCCTGGAGGATAAGTATGGAACCTATGGC
>JAAEPI010000489.1 GCA_024232835.1 Cytophagales bacterium | reverse complement strand
TTGTTTTGTATTTCTTCTTGTCCTCGGAGCTTTTTGTCCGGGGAGCGTACTTAGCGTCTTCCTGTCCTCGGCGCTTTTTGTCCGGGGAGCGATGAATACTTTTTAAAGTCTGTTATCATATCAAAAATGAGGTGTAAAGAGAAGGAATTTAAGGATTTAGGATTTTAAAGGAAGGTTCACCGCAAAGGCGCAAAGTACGCAGAGAAAAACAGAAGTAAGAGGCAAGATTTACGAATGATCAATTACTAATATCAATTAACTATTGAATAGTTGTCAAATGGGTAGGCCTGACCCTATGTTTTCTTGAATAGTTGTTAAAAATAGGATGGTGTCCCCTGATTTGGGAATTTGATTTGAGCCTAATCTATTTTCTTCGTTTCCTCCTCCTTCTTCTCATACGCATTGGATAACGATCAGCAAGGGGTTTGTTGTCAAGAATACTCAATGCTTGTCTTGCATATGGTATGTCACTTTCAATTAGTTTTTCAAAAAGGATTAAACCCATTTCTCGGTTAGGACGCTCCATACGGTGTAAAGTCAGAGTGATAGATACAATAGGTTCAGCAACAAATGAATAGTGTGATCCCATATTCTCTATTTCATTCTTACCAACTTCTATAATTCTGAAACATATCTTTGCAGCAATACCTGGTTCCCTTTTCGTATAATCAATGACAGTTTCAACGATCCTTTCAGCACTTTTAGCTAAAATACCATCGTTGTTTATTACGGTTTCTATAAATATCTTCAAATCTGCTTTAATAGGCGCGATTTCATTATGAAGGAAAACATTAGATATAGCCCTTTGGGTTATTTCGTCTTCTGTCGCGGAAAGCTTTGTGAGAACTTCGGTACAAGTAGACTGATAATCCAAATGATGCCAATTATGGGATGCCGCAAAGGCTACCCCGCGTTGTTCTCTGAGAAACTGCGTATTATTTAGAATTCCGTCAAGCTGCTCTCTGCCCCATTGATCATTAGGGTTTCTAAAATTGTATAGCATCAATAATTCGCCAAAAGCTTGTTTACGCAAATCACTATCTTTTGAACCTATCTGCATTAGCCAGTTTTGAACAATTGGATTTCCGGGAATCAATTGTAAAATGTCTCCGAATGCAATAATACCTATCTTGTCTTCCGCAATTTCAGGGAAATTTCCCAAAACCTGATTATAGTATTGAGTCGCATTCTCTCTATCCCAATTAAACAAATGCTTCATCCAATGAAAAGTTATTTGCCAAACTTTCGAATGTTTTTCATATTTTAGCATTTTCTCAATAAAGGCAGCAAAACCACTGTATTCGGGGATTTCTTGTGCTAAATAACCTAAAGCGATTGGCTCAACGAAGAGATCTCTTCCACCAGGGTACATAAACATCCCTCCTCCTCCCCAAAGTATAGATTGGTCTGTTGTCTCTTTCTCCTCATTGTCTTTTTTGTCGCCAAGCTTCGGATGTTCATCTTCCATCATCCAGCCCTCAAGTAGTTTAATTATGTGACTAGGTAGTCCCTTGTCTCTTCGAGCTCTATCGCTTAACCCATTAGTAACGTCTCGTCTGAATTCACTTGTTGAAAATCCTTTCTTAACCAAATCTTCTATTAGGTTGAATATGTCGGCAGATGGAAAGTTAGACATTAATAGTCCTCCAATTCCCATTCCCGCAGGCCTTTCTTGTTGTTTGGGTATAAATTCCTTTATTAGAATCGAAGCTCTTTCAGGGTCATCGTTTGCAAATTTAGCAAACTCTCTTGATGCCTGGATAGACCCACCAAAGAAATTCCAACGTCCTTTAGGGTGATTCCACTCGGTATCATCAGTAAGTTCGCTAAAAAGGTTTATTATATCATCATCTTTAGCTTTCGACATTTGGTCATGAGACATTCTACTTCCTACTGTATGCACCCCACTAAACTCTGAATCACAATCAGATAACTTTGGGAATGCTCTCTCTTCTATTTCTATCAAACTAATTAACTGTCCAGATCTATACTCATTAGGGAAGGCTCTTAAAATCCTGAGGCGATCTTGGCGATCCCATTTTCTTCTTTTAATTCTATCTTCTGCAGCCCATTCTGGATTATCCTCATGGTATTGAGTCCAATCTGTTACTACATCTTCAAGCGATTTGTTTTGATCTTTATTCAAATGCGGAACAACTGCTGATATGAGTTTTTTAGTGTATTCATGTTGATCGTATATATCTCCAATCGTCATTCTCCTTGGATCGGATGAGAGGTAATCCAATATGACTTCTGGATGTGTTTTTGCTATTTCTAATAAACCAATGGATAGCAATCTCTGAACAGCAAGGAAAGAACTTTCTCTGTTCGCATTGAAGAACT
>JAAEPI010000488.1 GCA_024232835.1 Cytophagales bacterium | reverse complement strand
GTGGCAATTGGCTGGGATTTTGTGGTTTTTATATTCTCCATTTTTTCCTTTGGTTCTATTTGTGGTTTTGCAGATAACAAAGAAATTCAAAGCTATCGTTTTCTGCTTTCTTATCGAGGAGGGAAACCTCTTAAACTTGTTCGATTAGTAGCTGGATTTCTAACCTTGATTTTTTTAAGCATCTATGCTGCTGCTCAATTTGCAGCGAATGGAAAAACGCTTTTGGCAACTTTCGGTTTGGATCTTTGGGTTGGTATTATAATAGGTGCCGTACTGGTAGTGGGGTATTGTTTTGCTGGTGGAATTAGAGCAACCATTTGGACGAATACTGCTCAGTCTATTGTTATGATCATTGTTATGGTATTGTTGGCTGGATATGGAATTGCTGAAGTTGGTGGCTGGGGTGAGGTAATGACTAAGTTCAAAGAAGTTAGCCCCACGTATATGAGTTGGTTTGATGATGTGGATTCTTATTGGGGATATGCACCTTTGCTATTTGTTTTAGGTTGGTTCTTCACTGGTTTTGGAACTGTGGGACAACCACATATCATGGTTGGATATATGACCATGGATAATGGAGACAATATCGGGAAAGTCAGAGCGTATTATTATTCATGGTACATAGCATTTTTTGCTGCGGCTATTTTCGTGGGGATGTTGGCAAGAATCGTTCTTGTCAATGACGGAAGCTTCGATCCTGAACTAGCCCTACCAACAATGGCCATTGAATTGTTTCCACCATTTTTGGTAGGAGTGATGTTAGCGGGAATTTTTGCCGCCACAATATCTACAGCAGATTCATTGGTAATAAGTTGTACAGGAGCAATAACAAATGACATTTTTCCAAAATTGAAGTTTAGTTATATGGCTAGCAAAATAGCCACAGTTTTGGTTACGCTTTTTGGATCGTGTGTTGCGGCATATGCGGTATATGGAGATTCAAAAGTGTTCGATATGGTCGTTTATGCGTGGGCAGTAATGGGAACCGGATTTGGTCCTTTGTTAACCGTTGTGCTTTTAGGTAAGAAACCAAATCAGGTTGTCTCTTTGACAATGATCCTTCTTGGTGCAGGCTTTACGGTTACACTTTCCATGATAGGAGTGCCAGAACCTGAATATTTCATTCCAGGCCTTTCAATTGGATTTATAATATACTCTATCGGAACGTTTATCTATCCTGAAACGAAGGGTGAAGAAAAGGCTGGTTAAAGAGACTTTCTTTGAATTAGTTTAAAGTCATTCTTGATTTCCACAAACCTGTGATTGAGTATCATCTCTGCGGCTTGGGTGCCCATTTGCTTAAAATCCGGAGTAATTACAGTTATACCTTCGGCTAGCACTTCCTTAAGAACCGTATCGTTGTAGGAGATAATTCCTACATCTTTGCTAAGTTTCAATTTTTTAGAACGTATATTTTTAATTATTTTAACTAAATCCGTATCATCAACAACAATGTAGGCGCTATTCTTTTCAATCTTAGAATCCTCAGACATTCCCGTAATGATTTCACAATTGAATTCATTAAAACCACAGAAACTCCTAAACCCTTCAATTATTTCTTTTGGATGCACGTTGACTGGTTCTTTAGGAAATACAAGAATCATTTTCTTATACTTTTTCAATAAATCTAGAGCTGATTCTAGTGCATTGAAAATATCTAGTTTAGAATCCTGATAAACGGCACCACAATAGTCTTCTAACCCCTTGACAAGATTATCCAATAACACTAACTTCTTGCTTTCCAAATTTCGCATTAATCCAACCAGTTCTGTTTGTTTGAATTTTTTGAAATGAGGCATGATAACGTGGTAGTGATAACCCCTTAAGTGCTCATTTATAATTTGTTCAAATTGCTCGTAATCATTGTGGTAAATGAAGAAATCAATCTGTGCTCGACTGCCCATCGCATCTACAAATGAATTGTAGATGATTTTCTTGTGCTCGCTGAGTTGATTGAAAACCATCAACACTTTTATTTTGGATTGGGGAGAAGAGTTGGTTACGTAGTAACCCTTACCCCTAACTGACTCAATGATCGCGTTATCTTTCAAATGGCGAAAAGCCTTCTCAACCGTGTCTCTGGAAATAAAGTATTGGAAACTTAGTTCATTAATCGATGGTAGTTTTTGACCAAATTCTAATCGCCCAGTTTCAATATTTTCATTGATAGAATTTATTAGCTGCCTATACTTTGGCAGGTTAGATTTCTCATTGATATCAAAAGATAATACGTCTTCAGTTATGTTCATCTGTTATTTTTAATAGTTTAA
The DNA here is from genome assembly GCA_024232835.1 of Cytophagales bacterium. Taxonomy (GTDB): domain Bacteria; phylum Bacteroidota; class Bacteroidia; order Cytophagales; family Cyclobacteriaceae; genus JAAEPI01. The sequence continues at coordinate 7,579 of JAAEPI010000488.1, read as the reverse complement.
ATCCTTACCTATTCTAAAAATCCTTGCTGTGTGCCCACCCATCTTGTTGTCACCTTTTTGTTTTGTGTAAAAAATTCTACTCCACTATCTCCAGTCAGATCATTTGCGCCAAATTTGGAATCGTTCCATCCACCGAAAGGGAAAGGATCTCTAGGCACTGGTACGCCAATATTGATTCCAATCATACCGGCACTGGCATTGTCGGTCCAGAATTTTGCAGCAGCTCCATTGTTGGTGAATATTGATGCAGCATTTCCATAGTTACTCGCATTCTCAATGTCCACTGCCTCTTGCATCGTGTTCGACCGGATAATGCAAAGAACTGGTCCGAATATTTCATCTTTAGCATAAGGCGCATCCGGGTCAACTCCATCAATAATCGTTGGACCTAACCAATAGCCTCCTTCCATTCCTTCAACCGTCTGTCCTCGTCCGTCAACTAGAATTTTACATCCGTCTTTTTCTGCCATTTCAATATATGACACAATTCTATCAAGATTTTGTTTGTTGATAATGGCACCCATTCCAGTTCCCAACTTAATGGATTTGGCATTTTCAACCATTCGATCAATCAATTTATCTGTGTCCCCTACACTAAGCATTGTGCTGGCAGCCATGCATCTTTGTCCTGCACAGCCCATAGCTGAAGCAATCACATTTGCAGGACTAGTCTCCAAATCTGCATCAGGAAGCACGACAAGGTGATTTTTTGCTCCACCGAGGGTCAATACTCGTTTGGTGTATTGCGCAGCAGTTTGATATACAATTTTTGCAACGGCAGTAGATCCGACAAAACTGATAGCCTTTATGTCAGAGTGCTCACATATGCTTTGAACTACTTCCTTTCCCCCATTTACAATATTGAAAACCCCTTTTGGTATGCCTGATTGCTCAATGTATTCAGCGAGTTTAAGGGCAGATAATGGCGTCTGTTCTGATGGTTTTAGCACCATGGTACTTCCAGTTGTAAGAATGGTTGGTAGCGTCCATAATGGAATCATTGCTGGGAAATTGAATGGTGTAATACTGGCAACTACTCCCAATGGTTCCCTTGTGAAACTGGATTCAACTCCCGCACTGGTTTCCAATTTTGGGCCAGTTATTTTGTTTGGTAGCGCCGAGGCAAATTCAACGACTTCAAGCCCTCGTAGTATTTCGCCTTTTGCTTCTGGAATTGTTTTCCCATTTTCTAAAGCTGCAAGCGTTGAGAAATTTTCTAAATCGTCCTCAATTATTTTCTTGAGGTTGAACATGAACTGCGCACGGGATTTAATCCCAATTTTTTTCCAACCTGGATATGCATTTTTTGCAGCTTGTACTGCTTTATCCACATCAGTAGTAGAAGACAAAGGAACTTGACCTAAGACCTCACCATTATATGGACAATTGACATCTTGAAATTCGCTGGTTTCGGCATCAATCAATTTTCCATCGACCCAATTTTTAATAGTCCCAAAGTCCTTGAATGTTGATACTACCGGATGTCTTTCTAATTCTTTTATCATTTTTAGATGATTTTATTTTTTTAGTTTTCTTTTTTTATTTCAATTTTTTATTTGACTCGAGTATGTTTTTATTTTACGAATTTGTCTGCTTCGGTTAAGGCTCCATCAATGATCTCAATCCCTTCTTGAATCTCTGATTCTGTTATGGTCAGTGGTGGATTGCAGAATATCCAACTCCATCGCACAAATGTGCTGAGACCATTTTCAATTAAATGTTTGGCTACTCGTTGCATGGGCTCAGTTGGAGGGGAGTTGAAAGGTGAAAGCTGCTTTCGAGTTTCCTGATTCTCTACTAGTTCAATCACAAAATGAAGTCCTTCACCACGGATATCACCTACACATGGGTGGTTTGCTGCAAGTTCTTTCAACTTTGATTTCAATACTTGCCCCATTTTGGCTGCATGTTCGATCAAGTTGTCATTCTGATAAACTTCGATATTGGCCACAGCTGTTGCACAACCCAGATGATGAGCACTATAGGTAAGCCCACCCCAAAGAGGGTTGGTATCAAAATAGGTAGATATTTTATCAGAGACACTGACCGCACCTAGTGGGACATAGCCACTAGTTAACCCTTTGGCCATAACAATAATATCTGGTTTTAGATTGGGGTAATGTTGGAAACCAAACCACTTCCCAGTACGACCAAATCCACTCATTACCTCATCAATGATAAGTAGAATACCATATTTATTACAAAGCCCTTGAATACTATTCCAGTATACTTCGGAACCTTGCATTATCCCACTTGATCCACTGTATCCTTCTAATAGTATCGCAGCAATGTTGTTGGGTCCTTCAAAGAGTATGGTGTCTTCGATTTGATCTATAAGTACCTGATCTCCTTCTTCTTGGGTCTTACCACGATAGATTGGGCTTTGATAAGCATAAGGGTCTTGCATGCGCACAATTCCCGGAATTCCTGGCTCATTTGCTAATCTTCTCGGGTCACCACCTGCTGTCATTGCTCCGAAAGTGCCTCCGTGATACGAACGATAACGTGTCATTATTTTGCTACGACCAGTGACTAATCGAGCCATTTTAATTGCATTCTCAACCGCATCAGCTCCACCATTTGTAAAAAAGCTTTTTACTATATGATCTGGGGTGATTTCATTAAGTTTCTTACCTAATTCTGCTCTCGCCTCTGTGCCGATTCCTGGATAAGCAAATGATATCTTGTCTACTTCAGCTTTTATTGCCTCATTGACATACTTATTGCCATGCCCGATATTAACATTCATCAATTGGGATGACCAATCGATAAATTTCTCCCCATCTGCATTCCAAAAATAGACGCCTTCAGCCTTGGTCATTGTCAGAGGCTTCCATTGATCTTGAGCCACCCAGCTGGCAAGAGTATGCTTTTTGTTAGCTGACGCCAATTCGCCATGATTCATTTTGTATCAGATTATGGTTATGTGAATTTCCTTTTATGATTGTAAATGTAATTAAATCTAAATGTATAAAGCTAATATTTGCATAAATGACTTTGAGTAATGCGTAATTAGCATCGTAAATTGAATAATTAGATCATTATTTATGGAAATAGCGCTGTGTTGGTTGTTGGAAGACTCCCATTTAGGAAGTAAAAAGTGCCTTGACATATTAGTATCGAGCATTATTAGTATATTGCAGCAATGCTGGTACAGTAATGCAAAAAATGCAACCTATTTTCAAAAAGTTGAAATCTTAGGTATTATCTTTCAAGAAATTTGATAAAATGCCATCAGAATCTACATCACTTGACAAATTAGATTACAAAATCCTTTCACAATTGCTCGAAGACGGGCGAAAGTCATTTACTGATATTGCTGACGAATTGAAAGTCGCCATTAGCACGGTTCGAAACCGATATAATAAGTTGGTTAAGTCTGGTGCGCTTAGAATAATTGGTAGAACAAATCCATATAAGTTGGGATTTCAGGTTTACTCACGGATCGATATAAATGTGAAACCTCACAACAAGATTGAAAAGGTAATTGAGGAACTAATAGAAATGCCGGAACTGACATTTCTTGTCACGACATCTGGTAAATATAGCATAGAGGTTTCTGTAGCATGTAAAGACCACAATCACTTCAATGAATTAATGAATGTCCGCGTTAGCAATATTGATGGTGTGGATGAAATGGAATCAACGATGTACTATCAAGTTAGAAAATGGGCACAGCAAGAAGCCAATGTGGTCAATAATATATTGAATGGCATGTAGATCAAGCGATCATTCAGGAAATGAAAGTACCGATGATGAGTAGATGATATGGCTCACTTTATGTTATTGGCTTCAGAGGCGTCTTGTTATAACTTGAAGGACTTTTTCATCCAATGGGGGTTCCAATTGCCTAAAGAGGATTTCGATACTTTGGATGCCTTGGGCTTCCCTGAATTTACAATTGGTCTGGTTGAACTTAGAGAATTAGTAGTGATTCAATTGGAGCCAATTTATTCAACACCAAGCAGCGGTGATTCAAATAACTATCTCATCTACTGCTCGTTTAGCCTGATCGATAGCAGCATGCATAATAGCACTCGCTTGGGCATCTGAATTTGCAATTGTGATTCGGCCGAATTTTGCCCTCCCAACTTTGGCATTCTCGCGCATGTCAGGTTCAAATAATTGATTTCCACTCCAAGCATATCCATGGGACCACCTATTGACAGTAATACTACTGATGTCCTTTTCGGCATCAAAATCTGTCCCCTCCAACATTCCTGTTAAATGAGATTTGACTTCTTTCTCAAATTTATCGAAAGACATTTCCAACAGTTTGGCCCGTGTTTCCTTGAACTGTTCACGCGGAGGCACTCCATATTTTTTACTATACGGTATCCAAATCATATTAATAACAATTGGATCATCTTCACTAGTAGCATAATTGTAACCACCCATACTTACAGGGTAATCGACAAAAACAATTTGATGCCAGTTACCTGGGCAGGCAGCAATAGCTATCTTTTTTTCTTTCCAGGGTTTTAAATTTTTGAGCCCAACTGTCGTATAAACCAAAGGAGATTTTGTGCTTCTTCTCAATGCTTTATACTGCTCTTCAGGTAGTCCGGGAACGATGTGTGGAATCATCATATTGTAGCAAGCCATCACAACATGCTTTCCTACCACTTGGCAGGTTTTCCCTTCGTTAATGTATTTGACAGTTACTTGATCTGACTTTTCAACATCTCCATCATGCTTTACTTCAACTACGGTACTATTAAGTCTAATTGTTACATTATTTTCTTCTCGATCTAATTTGTCGTAATCAAACTTTGCAAGAACTACATCGTGCATTGTATTACCACTTGCTACTTCAGGAATCAACTTTCTCACAAGCAATCTAGCGATGGACGCATTTCCATCAGGAAAATGATGAATGTATGGATCGTAATCTTCATCATTGTCATCACCCCAGTCTTCTCCTAGAAGTGCAGGAAGCTCTTCTGGAGAAAAACCAGGAGGGCCACTCCAAATTGCCTCCATGGCGGATAATACATCTGCTCCGCTACTTTCCAGATCGTTGGGAATGCTTCTAAAAATCTCAAAAACCAGAGGTTCTGTTACACCGAATTTGTCTCGAAGTACATCGAAATAGAGCGTGTTTTCTAGATACGCCCGTCGTTCTTTTATTGGGATGTCTTTGAGTGGATCATCTCCTCCTTTCATCACAAATAAAATTTGTTCCCTGGCCTTATCGTTCAGTGGCAAATGCTCAATGGCGTCCTCGATTTCCATCGCAACTTTCCCAACACCGTCCATTACATAGGCGTAATTGCCAATTTTGCATGGCACTACCTTGTCTTCACCAAACGTTCTTTTATTGAAATAGGTCATGTATTCCAGTCCTTGATCTTTGTAGAAATTTCTATCATACGCTTGATAGAAATCGTCTGGTTTCACGTTGAGGTCGTCAAGGATTTCTTTAGTATTCGTTCCATATCTGGAGGGTGATTCCATCGTTTGAGCTCCGCCATAACCAATCTTCATCGCACCATCCACGGTGTGCTCATTTCGTTTTGCGTGTCCACCAAAATCATCGTGATTGTCCAGAATCAATATTTTTTTGTCTTCACCATATTTCTTTTGATAAAAACGAGCTGCCGATAAACCGCTGATTCCTGCTCCAACTATCACTAGATCGTAAACTTCGTCTTTATCTTCCGCTTCACCCCAATCCGATTTGCCAGATCGGGCTCGCTCATGTGCAGATTCGTATGATCCTGGATGACTCCCTCTTAGTCCGGTAAGCCTCGGTGGATAGTACTCCGGATCAAGTGTGTCCAAAACAGATGGATTGGTACATCCAAAAGGCAGCACGGAGGCACCAGCTACCATTAGGGTTCCATTGATAAAATCTCTTCTTGTAATTTCACTCATAGGTCATCAATTCTAAGGATGTAAATTGTAAGTTATTAACTTGGGATGATAATTGAATGACCAAGAGAAGAGGGTTTAACAAATTTGTAAAATATTTATCCACCAAATAACCCAAGCCACCATTTATAATACTTCACGGTACAGGATGTATCCTTGAGACTATCATGGTGCTAAACCTCTAGCCAATTTCATCTCATGGTTCTTGTTTTTTGTTCAAAAGGACCAAAAAAAGCCTTCAGTCCACGACTGAAGGCTTTTAAATATCAAATAAGTCTGTTCCTAAACAGCGATCCTTTCAAGTTCTAGCGCTAGTTCTTCTACTTCTTGCTCCACTTGCTTCTCATTGAGTTCAAACTGATTACTTGTGTTTTTCTCACCTCCAGCTTTTAGGGCTTTATTGCCTGCGAAGAAAGTTTTATGATCGTCTCCCAAGTTCGAACCAGCCATTCGTTGGTGTTTTACACACGATACGCCTTTTCGTATTTCCTGGCGCTGAACACTATCCACATATGCCAACATTCCCATTTCACCAAAGTAACCTTCTACCAGATCGTTCATGTGTAGCGCGGTTGTGTGGTAAGTAGGTAACGTGATTAGGTGGTGGAATACGCCTGCATCTCTGGCCGCATCTTTTTGAAATGTACGGATCATTTGATCTGCTCGACTGGACAATTCTGTTCCATCGTATTTGACATCCATAAGTTCATCTCGGTTATATGCAGAAACGTCTTCACCAACTTCCAACATGGCATCATATGCCTGCTGGCGAAAGTTAAGTGTCCAATTGAACGAGGGTGAATTATTGTAAACCAATTTAGCGTTTGGCACCTGCTCTCTCACCCGATTTAGCATGTGTGAAATTTGACCAATATGTGGAGTGGGCGTTTCGATCCAAAGTAAATCTGCCCCATTCTGGAGGCTTATAACACAGTCGAGTACCACTCGATCAATATTGGAGCCTTCTTTAAACTTATATAAACCATTGGGTAGGCGAACTGGACGCACCATTTTTCCGTCCCGTTTCATTAGAACTTCGTTGTTCTTGACATCTTCCAAAGCAACATCTTCTGTTTCTACGAAATCCAAATATTTTGATGCCAGGTCTCCTTCTTCAACAGTGACAGGTAGTTGTTGAGTTAATCCTGCCCCTTCTGAATCCGTACGCGCTACAATTACACCATCATCTATGCCTAGCTCTAAGAAGGCATAACGTACGGCATTAATCTTAGCAATAAATTCTTCGTGAGGCACTGTCACTTTTCCATCCTGATGACCACATTGCTTAGCATCGGATACTTGATTTTCGATTTGAAGAGCACAGGCACCAGCTTCGATCATTTTTTTGGAAAGCAAATAGGTAGCTTCTTCATTTCCAAAACCCGCATCAATATCCGCAATGATCGGCACAACGTGCGTTTCGAAATTATCGATTTCCGATTGAACATCTTCCCCGGCTTCTAACCTACGAAAAAGGTCATTTAGCTCAACTGCATCTGCTTGACGTAAGAAAGTATATATCTCTTCGATTAACTTAGGTACCGCAGTTTTTTCGTGCATTGACTGATCAGGTAAAGGCCCAAGCTCTGAACGTAATGCAGCAATCATCCAACCAGACAAATACAAGTACTTCTTATTTGTAGTGCCGTGATTTTTTTTAATCGCAATCATTTTTTGTTGAGCAACAAAGCCGTGCCAGCAACCC
>JAAEPI010000487.1 GCA_024232835.1 Cytophagales bacterium | reverse complement strand
GCATTTTTTTGGAGCTATCTACGATTTTATGATAAATCGAAGGTGATGTTTTCAAGCCCCCCCTCTCATTCTCTTGGCATCTGCGCCCTTCCTGACCCTAGCGTGAGTTTATCACGACTTATGGTATAATTCCACATAATCTCTGTATTTCTCACTGGTTACCAGGCTCTGATGTGTATACACCAACACCTTTGAATTTTGGACGGTTATTGTGAAAATCCTTAATCGCTAACGCTTCCATAATTGCATCTTCCTCGTCAGACATTTCTTCCAGCTTATAGGTAGCCTTAACTCTTCCCCTTGTTTTTGATTCTTCCAATATGGTGCCGAGACGTATGTTGTTTAACATATCTAAGAGGGTGTCCAAAGCCCCTCTAAATCGTGCTCCTATTTTAGCCTGTCGCCATACGATTGCAGATAATTGATAGCCAAGCACACAGCCAAAATAATGAACAATTATTTTCTGATCTGTCCAATGAAATTGCGGATTCAGTGCAAGATGATATGGATTCTTCAGATTTTTGAATGTATGCTCAATGAAAGATTGACCATAGTACGCTTCAATAATATCAACAGTACCCCAATGATGGCGGTCAGTCATAATAATTCTAAACCCCAGTTTATCCTCTATTTCATTGAGCTTTTCTTT
>JAAEPI010000486.1 GCA_024232835.1 Cytophagales bacterium | reverse complement strand
CAACTTCATGCGTTTCTTTCCCAAAACTCATCTGGCAGAGGCTCATCGAAATCCTCACTCATCCAAATCGCTCCAGAATGTAGGCCCGCTATTCTCTTTGAAATTGGCACCAGGCGTGCTATTGGAGTATTGTCTTCTGTGAGCACCACTTCCGTACCGTCCGCCACAAAAGACAATAGACCTTTCAAATCCGGCAGCTTCTTTTTGACATCAATAGTTTTTGTATACATAGGTTTTTCTCCTGACTGGCAGATTTACCTTTTTGTTCATTCTAATGCAGAACCGAGAGGCTGTAAATGAATATTTTGAGTCACTTGGCTAACATGGAATTGAGCAGCCACCTAAAAGCCTTCAGGGTCATCATTTGATGCTCCTTTCGGTTGGTTTGACCACCCCGGTGAAACTCGCACCGAATATCTGATCGAAAAATATCGTACAAGAAGGAAGTAAGACGATGCTGGCAAAAATGACTTCGAAGAATCAGATCACCATTCCCAAGAATTATTAAGCTGTTTAATCATCTCTTCAAATCT
>JAAEPI010000485.1 GCA_024232835.1 Cytophagales bacterium | reverse complement strand
TTTGACAGCAACTCAACGTGGCAAAAACTTGGAGTTATCGGACCCAAAGCCTGTCCAGATTGAACAGATAAAGATACTAATGTCTGACGACAGTGGGAAAATGTCCGGAAAATATGAATTTCGTGACGTGAAGAAGGAGGATGCTATAAAAAGACTTGCAAAACGGAAGCCTACTTCTCCACTTCCACCATCCATTATTGCAGAAGAACCTGACTCCGGTAAAACGTCCAATCAACCAGCAGAAACTGGTTTTGAGTCCGAAAAACCGTATGTCATTTTAGCGATGATGAAGCTATCAGAACAAGTGGAATCACTGAGTAACCTAATTACCACCATCGCACAAAGATTAGAAAAGTTGGAGACATTGAAAGACTACACATCTGAGGATAGCAAAGAAATGAAGAATATGCTACAAGAGACAAGACAAAATACAGAATCTCTAGTCGAAAGTTCTCGCCTACTCCAACAAGAAGCTAGATTCGACCGCAGAGAGAATATTATTAAGGAGGAGTGTCGCAAAGTAATAGCTGCGAATATAATAGTTTGGAAGGAGAAGATGAATGAAAGAAAAATTAGCTTTTGGCATTACCTACAAAACGCTGCCAAAGCCGAATTATATGAAATGTGGCTTCTTGACTCGCCGGATTACTTACCACTCAAGTACCGGCCAAAAATAAATGAGAAAGACAGCGACATGCTACTACAAATGAAGAGCGAAGAAGCCCAACAGAAATACACTGATGATATTGATCTCATGTGCGAGTACTCACAACAACATGAAGAACGAGTGCAAAAAATAGACTCGGAGATCAAAAACCTTATCAACGAATGGACGTTCAGCGAAGAAGAAAATTCGGGTATACTGGAAATTTGGGCAGCTGAAGTCAAGAATAATGAACAAATATCGTACCAGCTGTGGAACAAGAGATCGAATTTTCTATTAAAGAAGAAACGCGAAGAAGAAGAAAATGACAGTACTCGATTTATTGATGACAAAAAGGAGACAGAAATGAAGAGGATGAGCTATTTGAAGAAAAATAGATTTAAAATGCGGAAGAAACATGCCAACCCTTTTCCTGAAAAAGCACACTTATACCACGAGGAGATAGAGTGGACAAGACTAACGGCCGCATACCGAGATAATAGTACTGGTTACCATGACAACTGGAGACAAGACTGCACTGAGTAGTGAGACTGACCAAGCAGTACATAATATTGGATATCCAGTAGGGGCCTGGCACTGATCAGACACCGCAATCCTGGATTGGATCCAAATATACCTGCATGCGTGACCAAGATTAGCTAAATATAGTGCCCACGTGCACTGGCGACGAGCCAACATACGCTGCGTTTTTGCACGTGCAACACGACCAAGACGTGTATAAAAGCAGCGTCTCAGAAGACAAGATTATTGCTCAATTTATTGCTCAATTTGATAGATAAGCTCTCGCCCATTTGATGAGCGAAAATATTTTCATTAAAAAGGATCTATTTTATTGTCCCGAGTGTACAACTCTACAAAACTGGACCTGGTTCATGGTTGACTTGTCATCCAGATC
>JAAEPI010000484.1 GCA_024232835.1 Cytophagales bacterium | reverse complement strand
TAAATTCTCAATACTTCGAATGCCTTTTTGTAGATTGTCTTGCCATTTTGGAATTAATGCTTTGCCAAGGTCATAGTCGTCTTTAAGCCAAGTTGAATCTACCAATGTGACTACCCCTTTTAGGGTGAAGACGGAGTGTCCCTTAAAGAATTCCACCAAGGGTAAGGGGTGGCTGCTGCCAGAGGTTTCAATGAGGATCCAGGGCGGCTGTTTATCTTGAACCAATTGGTGAAGTGCTTTATCCAGTTTTTTGATTCCTTCAGGGCTACTTACGCTGTCGCCGCTGATGGTTACAAAATTACCATGGTTTTCATTGACCACGTCGGTATTCATGACCAATACGCCATCGACGTCTAATTCACTCATGTCATTGACGATCACGGAAGGGACATATTCAGCGTTTTGAGATTGAGATAAGAGACTGCGCAATACCGTGGTTTTTCCTGAACCAAGAAAGCCGTGTAAAATCGTGATAGGAATGGAAAGCATGGATCGCCCTTTAAAATAATGAAGTTAAGTCATGAAAAATAACGTTATAACATATCATTTG
>JAAEPI010000483.1 GCA_024232835.1 Cytophagales bacterium | reverse complement strand
TAATGCCTGATGACTCAACCATCACCTTGGAATCACATGATGATAAAAACCTTGTGGATGCGTGGTATGATGCAAACCCAGACACTGATGAGCGACCTGCTATGGTTTATCCCATAGATATCACATTGGAAGATGGAACAAGTCAAACCATAACAACTGAGGAGGAATTTGATGCAGTGAAGGAGGAATGTGGTGGTGAAAGAGGTGGAAAAGGAAGAGGTCCTAGATAAATAAAAATGGCCAAAACAGAAAGATCCATTATTGGAGGTTCGCTAAAAAATGAGGGGCTCGTGACATACGAGTCCCTCATTTTTTTTTTAGATATTGATTTTCCTATCCAGTTACAAAACAATATTTTTTATACAAATGCCATGAAGCCAATGATAAAATAGTCTCAAACATTTATTGAATGCTGTGACAATGTGAAAGAAAAATACTTCGATGATCTCTGCTACTCAGTTGACAAGCTTGAACTTCTTGTATATGACGAAGACTGGCCGTTGGTGAAGTATCGGGAGCTGTTGTTTTTGAGGTAGTAACAATTTGTCACGCCCTAAATATGGCTGCAGGTTCAAAATGAACTACCATGTGGCAGTATGGACCGGGATGACAGAGCAAGCTTAATGGCTGATTTGCAGGATCTGCTGAAAAAACGCCTCTCAACTAGAACAATGTTTTCAGTTCAAATTTCTCCACACTTGAATCGAGTATTTTGGTGCCTTCACATTTCAATACACGTTGAGGAAATTTATCAATAAATTGATGGTAATGAGTGGCCATAATTACTGCCATGCCACTGCGATTTATTTCCTGAAATAATTTGATGATTCCCTCAGCTACTTCTGGGTCAAGATTTCCGGTTGGCTCGTCAGCCATGAGTATTTTAGGCTCATTCACAAGCGCTCTGGCTATGACAACACGCTGTTGTTCTCCACCTGATAATTGATGAGGCATCTTATTGGATATTGCACCAAGACCCACTCGCATAAGCACTTCAGCCATTCGAGTTTTCATTTTTGCCTGATCTTTCCAACCAGTTGCTCGCATAACGAAGGCAAGGTTATCCGCTACCGATCTATCGTAAAAAAGTTCGAAATCCTGAAAAATGATGCCGATTTGGCGTCTCAAAAAGGGTACTTCCTGAGATTTAATCTTTCGGATATTGTATCCTACTACTTCAATATCTCCAAGTCGCAATTCAAGATCTGCGTAGAAAGTTTTCAGCAATGAGGATTTCCCACTACCTGTCCGACCTACTAGGTAAATAAATTCTCCTTTTTTAACTTCAAAACTAATGTCACTGAGTACAGCTGAATTTTCTTGGAAAATGGAAGCTTGTTGTACTTTCACTACATGATCTTGCGAGATATTCATGTCAGAAACTTAGTTTTTGCAATTTACCAAAAGGTAACGTTTTGATTAGTTCCTTCAATTTTTCTTCATCCTTTGTGAAGCCTAGTCTTTCCAACTTGTTCAAGGGCCTGTCTGCTCTGAAGTAGGCAACTAGTACAAAGTCTTCGTCCCTGATTTGGATGTAATCAGGAATTTTTGCTTTGCCTTTCACCTTGAAAATGTACATCAGTTCTTGCCTTTGTTGTAATCAGCTAGAAATTTCTCTAGTCCATTCTCAGTAAGTGGGTGATTAAGAAGACCTGTGATAACCTTTAAAGGGCAAGTAGCTACATCAGCGCCGGCTTCCGCGCATTGAATCAGATGCATGTTGTGTCTAATGGATGCCGCTAATATTTCTGTTTCAAAAGCATAATTGTCATAAATCTGAACCAGCTGCTCAATCAAAACCAATCCTTCAGATCCCATATCATCCAGTCGCCCGAGAAATGGAGATACATAGCTTGCTCCAGCCTTTGCTGCAAGTATGGCTTGCCCTGCGTTGAAAATTAAGGTACAATTGGTACGTATACCTTCAGCAGTCAGTGCAGAGATTGCTTTGACACCATCCTTAATTATGGGAATTTTCACTACTATCTTGTCATCGATTTTAGCAAGGGTTTTCCCTTCATCCACCATTTTTTTGTAGTCCGTGGCAATAACCTCAGCACTCACATTATCATCTACTATTTCACAGATGGCTTTGTAATGATCGAGAATATTTTTCTCACCGGTGATACCTTCTTTGGCCATTAGTGATGGATTGGTAGTTACGCCATCAAGAATGCCCATATCCTGAGCTTCTCGTATTTCGTCAAGATTGGCTGTATCAATAAAAAATTTCATAAGTATGGATGGATTATTTAGTGGTTTTATTAAAACTCAAATTTACGGGAAGGAGGGGAAATGTTTGATAAGAATAGGGAAACAAAAATGGCAAACAGAAATCGCACCGCTACAACCGCTTACCCTTGCTGCGATCAAGCCCTGGGGGATTAGGCGGGAGCTGGTCGTATCCGTTTGCCGAATGCAAAGTTAGGTAATTGGACGAGATATTTACACAATAAAAAAGGCTTCCAAATTGGAAGCCTTCAAAATTTTCAGAGAATATAATTATCCTTCCGATTCTACCTCTCCACTTGATTCTAACGAATCATATATAGCTTGATACCTGGCTTTAATATTTTCGTCAGCTTTCAAGGCTTTCTTCAATCTGTTGTATAGACCAGCTCCAATTTCTGACATAATCTTATTTTTCGATGCTGCAGATAATTCAGCCTTTTTCTTGTTTGTACCTTCCTTGATTTTGTTGTATTCCTCAATTTCTTCCTGGGTTGCATCCACAGAACTTAAATCTCCTGCTTTATCCGCTTTACTTATGCTGTTATACTTTGCACCCGAGAGAATTTCATTGTCTTTGACACTTGAATTGATATATTCAATAATTCCTGCCTTTTCCTGATCAACCCACTTCATTACTGTAGCATATTTGTTTAATTCTTCATCAGTATAAGATTCTTGAGCAGTAGTGGCCACTCCAAGAGTGATTAGCAGACTAAGTCCAACAAGTCGTAAGTTCATTTCAATATGATTTTTTGTTTTTCTATAAAATTAAAAATGCGAATATAGCAGTGACTTGACAAAGTTTGATTCAAGAAATGATCTTTTATCTGAATGGAGACATCTTTTGGGAAGAGATTGATGGATCGATCAATAATCTCCATAATTTCGAGGCAGCTAAATAGGGTCTGCTGAAAAAGTCTCAGGTGCGTTAGATACGAAGGAGTGAAGCGAAGATGTATAGGCATACTTCGAGCTGAAGCTCGTGAAGTAGATGATGTGCCAGAGACTAACATGAAAAATACCGAAGGTGTATTTCAAGTGCAGAAAAATCATCAATTAGTCATGAAATGTAAGCACCTCAACGCTAGAAACAGCTATCCTATTCTATGATAATCAATTTGTTAAGTGTTTTTAAGCAGACCCTAAATAACCCATGCGACTGTATATTATCACCCTTCTCATTGCTCTAGGATTTTACACAAAAGCTCAAACCAAAACTTTTATTGGCATAAAAGCGGGAGGAGGAGCATCCACCGCATTCATGCAGCATAGCATATTTCCAGTTGTCATGGATATCAAATGGCTTCCTGGTATTAACGGTGGGATTCAAGTAACTCACTTTCCTCAAAAGTTCGATTCCAAGGTGAATGCAGGAATTCAGATAGGACTTAATCTGGTACAAAAAGGTTGGGTACAAAAGCTCAAGGACACGTCTGAATCTAATCACAAGACTCAAATTAGCTATCTGGAATTGCCAGTTGAAGCGGTGGGTTACTTTGGTAATAAAAATAAATATTATGTAAGTGCTGGCATTTTTCTTGAATATGCCATTCGTGCCAACGTGGACCCAACTCCAACTTCCGCTATCCCAAACTCAGACTCAGCTCTTTCTACAGAATTGATAGGGCAATCCACTTTTTATAGATACCAATTGAATAGAGACAATAGACTAAATTATGGGCCGAGAGGGGCAGTTGGCATTTTCAGAGAAACCGATGCAGGTATTTTTAGACTTGAAGGGTTTTTTAGTTTTTCAATAAGGAGTGTTTTTGATTATGAGCCAATCGAGTCAGGAATACCTGACCTATCCTTGAATTACGGCGCAGGGATATCTATATCTTATATGTTCTCTTTTGGGAAATTAGAACTTTAGCCTGGACTAGGCGGTCAGCACATGCATTTTTTTTGATCGAGTAATTCGAATTTGAAAATGATCCAAAACTGCCCGTTTAATTGAACTTTCTAAAAAATCAGTATTCGTTGTTTTATCAGCCAACGAAGCTTTAATGATTGCGCGATAAACTTCCTGCTTTTGACACAGTCCAAGCATCCACGAGTTGAAAATGGATCGCCACTGCTCATCATAATACTCCATATGGGTGCGCCCATCCCATACAAATGATAGCTGGTTGTCCCCCTCTTTCAATCTGTATATGGCGGCTAGTAAATCATATGCTTCTTCTAGAACGTAAGTCCCCTTTTTTATTTCTAATTTGATAGATAAGGTGAAATCGTCTTCCAAACCCATTGGATTTTCAAGAGACATATAGGCCTGATATGCTTCGCTCGCCCAAGTCTCCAAAAGAAGATTCTTACAGAAGGCCTGAACAGTCTTCAAAAGATAATTCTTATCCTGATTGAAATACTTCTGTTCGATGGACATAAAAAAATCCCGACTGTTTAGTCGGGACCAAAGTTATTTATATTTTAGAAGTTTTAATTCGAAAATGAGAAAGTCCAATCACCGTTAATTGCATGTACTCGAGCACCACTTGAAGATATATTAAAAGATAATTCTAAAACAGAATCCGTTACTTCTTTTATAGTCACATCCACATCATCGCTTCTTGTTATAAAATCGATATCAGTGCCACTATCTCCAAATTCCCAAGTCCCAGAAGCTGGCCAGACGGTAGGAGCTTCTGATGAAAGTGCAGTTAGTGTGCTAACATTGGTAGAATAGCTACCGCCATTACCATCACCAGTGAAAGTAAGGGTAAGTCCATCCCATTCTGATTGCACACCAGCATTTACTGCACCATTTGCATTCAGAGTCCACGTAGTGACTAATTTTTCCGCTTGCTCAGCAAATTCATCGTTCTCTTCTCCTCCTCCTCCTCCTCCGCAATTAGTAAAAATGATAAGTGAGATAAAAACTAAGGCAGCAAGTAAATGTTTCAGATGTTTCATGTGTAATTCGTGTTGTACTATTTAAAGTTTTGTTTAGCTTTTTGGAAAAAGTATTAGTCAAAATACGGTGTTTTATCCGACAAGTCCAAGGATTTGTTAAAAATGATTAAGAATTAATTTTCAAGTTGGATTGTTTTCTTACAAAAGTCGTATTCGTAGCGCTGATTTGAGGCGATTAGTATTGTGCGATGATCTAAAATATTTTTCACTTCCGTAAGGTACCAACCTACTCCGGATTCGTCTAAGTTGGAAGTTGGCTCGTCTAGAAAAATAGCTCTGGAGTTGAAGTAAAAAGTGAGGGCAAGACGGAGGCGTTGTTTCATACCTGAGGAGAATTGTCTCACAGGTTTGTTGCTTGCTACCGCAAGCCCCATACGTTCCATCATCTCTCTGACCGGGATCATTGGAGTATGAAAATTGGAATGAAAATCCAGATGTTCTTTCAAAGAAAATTCTTCAACCAGCTCAACATAGGGAGCGCTGAAGTTGATTTGGGTGGGTATATCTTCGGATTTTATTAATCGCTGGTTATCATAGTATTCCACCTTTCCTGCACTTGGAGTCAGGCTGTACGCCATGATTTGTAATAGTGTAGATTTCCCCGAACCGTTCGATCCTGTAATAGCTAACGAATCACCTGATGAGAGATCTATAGAGAAATTCTTAAAGATCCAGCGAGTTTCAAATTTTTTACCCAGATCGACAGCTGAGATCCTCATATTGAATCAGAAAATCCCCGAATGATACCTCTTTCGGATTTTTCTACAAACTCCACAATTTGATCTATAGCAGAATTTGAAGAGATACTTCTTTTTATTTTCTCAAGTGCCTTTGAGTTATTCAAGTCACTTTGATATATGTATCTGTAGGCATTTTGAATATCGTTGATAACATCTCCGGAGAATTCCCATCTTCTTAGCCCAACGGAGTTGATCCCGGCATAGGACAAGGGCTCTCGTCCGGCTTTGATAAAAGGTGGGACATCTTTTCTAATTAATGATCCCCCTGAAATCATCACATGAGCACCTACTTTCACAAACTGATGTACAGCTGATGTACCACTAATTATGGCATAATCTTCAATGATCACGTGACCGGCCACTTGCACGGCATTTCCAATAATGCAGTGCTTTCCTAAATCGCAATCGTGGGCGACATGTGCATAGGCCATGAGGAGGCAATTGGCACCTATTTTAGTATCATATTTATCATCAGTGCCACGTGATACAGTGACGAATTCTCGAACGATTGAATTGTCTCCAATGTGTGCTGTTGTTTTTTCGCCTTTATATTTCAGATCCTGAGGCTCACAAGAGATTTGGGCTCCAGAATATATTTTGCAGTTTGAGCCAATTCTGGCACCATTCCAAATACATGCATTGGGGCCAATCCAGGAGCCTTCACCAATTTCTACATCCTCTGAAACTGTAGCAAAAGGTTCGATAATTGCACTATCAGCAATTTTTGCATCTGGATGAATATTAGCCAGTGGTTGTTTCATTTCGCTATAATCAATTTTCTTTCTTAACAATACTAGCAGTCATCGTTCCTTCGCAAACCAAATTATTACCGACGTAGGCAGACCCTTTCATTTTGGCAAATCCACGTCGAATGGGTGCTAACAACTCACATCGAATTACTAACACATCTCCTGGGAGAACCATTTTTCTAAATTTGAAATCCGTCACTCCAAGAAAATACGTCCAATAATTTTCTGGATCAGGGACTGTGTTCAAAACCAAAATACCTCCAATTTGGGCCATTGCTTCAATTTGCAGCACACCTGGCATAACGGGATTACCTGGGAAATGCCCTTGAAAGAAAGGCTCATTAAATGTGACATTTTTGACACCCGACACTTGTTCTTCGTCTAGATGAAAAATCTTATCAATTAGTAGAAAAGGGTACCGATGTGGAAGAATTTTGTGAATCTTATTGATATCAATAACGGGGGGAATCTTGGGGTCATATTGTGGAACCTTGCTCTTACTCTCTTTTTCCATCAGGGTTTTGAGCTTTTTGGCAAAAGCCACATTAGCTGCGTGCCCTGGTCGTGCAGCTAGAATTTGTCCCTTAATTGGCCTTCCTACAAGAGCCAAATCTCCTACAATATCCAGCAGTTTGTGTCTGGCAGGTTCGTTTGGGTAGCGAAGCTCAACATTATTGAGAATACCTTCATCCTTGGCTTCCACTTTGGGTTTACCTAATAGGTTGGCTAGATAATCGAGTTCGCCCGGTGCAACCTTTCTATCAACAACAACAATTGCGTTACTAAGATCACCACCTTTAATTAAATTTTGCTTATACAGTTCCTCTACTTCATGTAGGAAGCAGAATGTCCTACAGTTTGAAATTTTTTCATTGAAATCCTTGATATTCGTTAATGAGGCATGTTGGCTTCCCAGAACCGGTGATTTATAATCTACCATAACCGTTACCCTGAAATCATCCAATGGAAGTGCCGCTATTTCCACTTCCCGATCTTTATCTTCATAAAAGACACTTTCAGGTATTTCAAAGAAATTTCGTTGCGCATTTTGCTCAGCAAGGCCAACTTCCAATATTGCCAAAATGAATTCATGCGAACTACCATCCATTATGGGGGGTTCAGGACCATCTAATTGGATGAGCACATTATCTATTTCTAATCCAACAAGTGCGGCAAGGGTGTGTTCAACCGTATTTACTCGTGCACCATTAGCTTCAATGGTGGTTCCTCGTGAAAGGTCAACTACATTATCAACATCAGCATCTACTACAGGTTGTCCATCTAAATCAACTCTCTGAAACTTAATCCCATGATTAGGTTTGGCAGGTTGAAATGTCATCGTGGCATTTATGCCGGTGTGCAGGCCAACGCCCTCTACTTTGACCGATCCCTTAATAGTGTGCTGATAAATTTGCATCCTTTAGGTTTAGCGGATGGTTGATTAATTGGAGGGCAAATTTAGAATTTTTTCTTCAAGTTCCTCAATTCGTTTCATTACTGACGGCAGCTTTCTAAAGATCACCAAAGATTTCGCTTGTTGACCCTTATCCATTGCAGGCGTTCCCCAAATCGTTTCTCCTTCTTTTGAATTTCTGAGAATGCCTGATTGAGCTCCAATGGTCGTTTTATCTGCGATATGCAGATGCCCAACAATTCCAACCTGGCCTGCTATTATCACTTGCTTTCCTACTTTTGTAGAACCTGAAATGCCACTTTGGGATGCAATAACAGTATTTTCACCGACTTCCACATTGTGAGCAATCTGAACCAGATTGTCTAATTTCACTCCTTTTCTAATAATGGTTGATTCAAAAGTGGCGCAATCAATTGTAGTATTCGCTCCAACGTCAACATGGTCTTCCAAAATAACATTGCCTACTTGAGGGATGTTTTCATAGGATCCGTCTTCTTTGGGAGCAAAACCAAAGCCATGACTCCCTACAGCTACACCTGCTTGCAACGTGCAGTAATTTCCAATCTTACAGTTTTGGTAGACAGTTACATTAGGATAAATAATGCAATTGTCGCCGATAGTTACATTGTCTCCAATATAGGTATGGGGATAAATTTTAACATTGGCACCAATGGTTACATTTTCGCCGATATATGAAAAAGCTCCTAAGTACAAGTTTTCTCCATGGCTGGTGCTTTCGGGTAAATAATTGGGTTTTTCAATACCGGATTTACTAAAATTCATGATCCGCTGATATTCTTGAAGCAATGTTGTGAATGCCAAATACGCATTCTTGACTCGGATAAGCACTGGAGTCAGTTCTTTCTGTGGTTTGAAGTCGTGATTCACAATCACGCCACTAGCCTGAGATTGGTAGATATGCGATTCGTACTTTGGGTTGGAAAGGAAAGAAACACTTCCTGATCGGGCTTCTTCTATACTGCCGATTGCGGAAACTTTAATTTCTGAATTTCCTTCTACTTTTCCATCGATAATGCCGGCAATCTGGCCAAGCGTAAATTCCATAGGTGATGATTTATGCTGCTACAAAGATAGTTCTTTGGGATAGCAGAGGTAATGCTTTTTAACAATTTTACTCATTGCTTTTATGTTGGGAAGATCCGTTGCATTCGCAACGTCTATAACCTTCCCCGACTTGGTCAAAACATTAATAGTCTGATCTTTTGAAACATAGGCTGAGTTGCTAACCACACCTTGTTTTACAAAGTATGAGCTATCAGTATCGGAGATGTTATACATTTTTTTTATTGTTCCCTCTATTTTTTCAATTTGGCTAGAATCTACTTTTCCACTTAAAAACCCAACCCTAAATAATTTACGATCTATTAATTGTTGACTCAATTTTTTCAAAACAAAGTCTTCGTTATACAGCCAAAATTTTATGGATCCCCAGACATCTGTATCATCTAAAAGGCTAAAATTTGTCAAGACTAAGGGATCATTTTTTAATTCCTCTACTCCAATTTCATTTTTCAAAAAATATAAAAGAGCGGGTGTTGCTTCGATTGCCGTTCCTGATCTGATCAGGTCTTTAGCTCTACTGAGTAGCTGAGTAAGCATGACTTCTGAGCTAACTGAAGCTTGATGAAGATACACTTGCCAATACATTAAGCGCCGAGCGCTAAGGAAATTTTCAATGCTGTAGATACCTTTTTCTTCAACGACAAGCTCGTCATTCACTAAATTGAGCATTTTTATTATACGTTCCGCACCTATCGTTCCTTCATGCACTCCAGTGAAAAAACTATCTCTACTTAAATAATCCATTCGATCAACATCGAGTTGACTAGATACTAGTTGATTTAGAAATTTCTTTTTGTAGGTGCCTTTGAAAATTTCAATAGCCAAACTCAGCTGCCCGTTGAATTCATGATTGAGTTGTTCTACGAGCCAAAGACTTATTTGCTCATGTGATATGCCAGGGAAAAGATTGAATTCTAATGAATGAGAGAATGGGCCATGTCCCAAATCATGAAGCAAAATAGCAATTTCAGCTCCTTGAAATTGCTCTTCAGTTATTTCATGTCCCTTGCTTCCAAGAGTCTGAAGCGCTCGCCTCATCAGGTACATAGCTCCAAGAGCGTGATGAAATCTGGAATGATTGGCGCCAGGGTAGACAAATTCAGAAACGCCCAATTGCTTAATCCTTCGCAGACGTTGAAAATATCTATGTTCAATAATATCGAATATTAGATCGTTGGGGATTGTAATGAATCCGTATATTGGGTCGTTAATAATTTTCTTTTTGTTCACGGGATGGGGTGAATTAATTTACAAGGTCTAAATCTAATCAGATGTCTTATCGCCGTATTCTTTTTCGTTACTTAAAATTCAATAATACATGAAATATAAAATTCTATGGGCCGATGATGAAATAGATTTATTGAAGCCTCACATTCTGTTTTTGGAATCGAAGGGCTATGAGATCACGTCTGTAAATAGCGGTGCGGATGCATTAGAAAAAGTTGATCGAAATGATTTTGACTTGATATTTCTGGATGAAAACATGCCAGGAATGACAGGACTGGAAACATTAAACTACATAAAATCCACTCACCCAAATGTGCCCGTGGTAATGATCACCAAAAATGAAGAAGAAGAAATCATGGAAGAGGCCATTGGTTCCAAAATTTCAGATTATTTGATCAAACCACTTAACCCAAATCAAATATTATCTTCAGCAAAAAAGATATTGGATAACAAACGTTTGATTTCCGATCGTACCAATCAAGGGTATCAAAGGGAGTTTCAAGAGCTGAGCTTGGCTCTTGGTGATCTGAATGAGCATTATGACTGGGCGGAATTATACAAGAAGCTACTCTATTGGGGAATGGAGATTGATAAAAGTGCGGATAAGAGCATGATGGAGGTGTTGAGTATGCAGTGGACGGAGGCAAATGACCATTTTGCTGATTTTGTGGAAAGTAAATATCAAGGATGGATTCAAGAGCCCAGTGCTCCACGCCCGATGCTTTCCCATCGTGTCTTACAGAAGAAAGTTTTTCCTGAGATTGGTGAAGAACCTGTTGTGCTCATTGTTATCGATAATTTAAGATACGATCAGTGGGAAGTACTTGAACCGACCGTAGCAGAACTATTTTCAATAAAGGGAAAAGACCATTATTTCTCAATACTTCCGACTACAACAGCTTATGCCAGGAATTCATTATTTGCAGGTCTTCTGCCACTGGACATTGCAAAACGAGATCCTGAATACTGGGTGGGGGAGGACGAAGACGAAGGAAAAAATAATTTCGAACATGAGTTAATCAAGCGAAATTTAGATCGAGCAGGACTCGAACCAAAATGTACTTATAGTAAAATTCTACAAGTGGCACAAGGTAAACACGTGACAGACCATATTTCAGATTTATTGCAAAGTCCCTTCAATGTTCTTGTTTATAATTTTGTAGATATGCTTTCTCACGCTCGCACGGACATGCGGATGATTCGTGAACTTACTCCTGACGAATCTGCGTATCGTTCTCTAACCAAGTCTTGGTTTCTTCATTCTTCTTTGTACGACACACTACAAGCACTTTCTAATCATAAAGTCAAAGTAATGATTACTACCGATCATGGAATGATCAGGGCAAAAAATCCTGTGAAAATCATTGGAGACAAGAGCACCAATACAAACCTCAGGTATAAACAAGGTAAGAATTTGGGATTAAATGACAAGGAGGCTTTTCATGCCATGAAACCCGAATTGATCGGATTGCCAAAAGTTAATGTCAGTACCACTTTTGCCTTTGCGAGAGGGGAGGATTTTTTTGTTTACCCTAATAATTACAATCATTATGTTCGCCATTATAAAGACACCTTCCAGCATGGAGGAATTAGTATGGAAGAAATGATCGTACCATTCATCACACTATCTTCGCGTGGATGATCCAGCTAAATTCTTTGGCGGAACTGGTACCTGTTTCTAATCAACTTTTGGCTCTAGCCAGCGATGTGCCAGTGTGGTGTTTTTATGGGGAAATGGGAGCTGGTAAAACGACCCTTATAAAAGCAATATGTGATCAATTGGGTGTCATCGATAGTATGAGCTCGCCTAGTTTCTCTGTTGTGAATGAATACGAAACCAAATCTCGGGAAACCCTCTATCACTTTGATTTTTTCAGAATTAAGAGCAACCAGGAGGCTCTTGATATTGGTGTAGATGATTATTTTCATTCAGATAATTACTGCTTCATAGAATGGCCTGATAAGATTCAAAGTCTGCTTCCAGATCACCATGTTGAAATAAGCATTAAATTAGTAGATGATAACAAGAGAGAAATCAATCTAATGGAACATGGCAAAAAGTGAGATTAAAGGCTTTGCGAAATTAGCGAAAGAGCAGAGCCTCTACCCGCAGGAGGCTCCTGATATGATTAGAAAGGTGAGTAATCAATTAGAATTAGGCATTCCCAAAGAGACTTCTCATCAAGAGAATAGAGTTTCTCTTAAACCAGAAGCAGTGAGTGTCTTGGTGAATAGCGGTCATAAAGTACTTGTAGAATCCGGAGCAGGAGCAAAAGCACATTTCACTGATAATGAGTATAGTGAATCGGGTGCAACTATCAGCGATGATACAAATAAGGTATTCGCCTCAGAATTGCTACTTAAAATTGAGCCACCAACTCTTAAGGAAATTGAGCTTTTACAGCCAGGAGGAACACTTATTTCGGCTTTTCAAGGCGGAAATCAATCAGCAAAATTCATCGATGGTCTGAACCGAAAAAGAACAACTGCAATTGGCTATGAGTTTATGGAAGATAAGACCAGTGGATTGCCTCTTGTGCGTGCAATGAGCGAAATTGCAGGTAGCACCGTACTGCTAATTGCTGGTGAGTATTTAAGTAGTCCAAATGATGGTCAAGGAGTCATTCTTGGAGGTGTGACTGGTGTGCCACCAACCAAGGTGATCATTTTGGGAGCAGGAACGGTTTCGGAATATGCCGCAAGAGCTGCCATTGGGTTGGGTGTAGATATAGGGATTTTTGACAATCACATTTACAAATTACGTCGGATTAAGCAGGCTTTAGGTCATCAAATATATACTTCCACGTTGGACAATGCCTTGCTTCTAAAGTCCTTAAAGACTGCAGATGTTTTGATTGGTGCATTGAGACCAGAAAAAGGAAGACATCAAAGTGTAGTCACAGAGGAAATGGTGCAGGCCATGAAGCCCGGTGCTGTAATCATAGATGTGAGCATAGATCAGGGGGGGTGCGTTGAAACTTCTGAACTAACTAGTCATAAAAACCCGGTTTTTTCAAAGCATGAAGTGATTCATTATTGTGTTCCTAATATTGCATCACGCGTGGCGAGAACTGCTTCGATTGCTATTTCTAATATACTCACCCCCATTATTCAGCGAGTGGGAGACGAAGGTGGAATAGATGAAATGATCTACCTCAATAATTGGTTCATGAGGGGGGTGTACACCTACCGAGGAAGCTTGACAAATCTTGATCTTGCGAAGAAGTTCAATCTTGGCTACAAGGACTTATATCTGTTGATGGCAGCAAGATTTTGAAATAAAAAACCCTGACGCTTCCGTCAGGGTCTCACTCACTATGAAAAAACAGCTTCTACGCTAATTGCGCATTGAGCTTGTCGCTCAAAACTGTTTTAGGTACAGCTCCAATTTGCTTGTCTACTATCTCACCGTTCTTAAAAACAAGCAATGTAGGAATAGAACGGATTCCAAATTTAGCAGAAACTTCGGGATTTGCATCAACATCCACCTTACCTATCACCACTTTGCCATCATAATCAATGGCTAATTCTTCTACCATTGGCCCAATCATCTTACATGGCCCACACCATTCAGCCCAGAAATCAATCAAAACAGGCTGATCTGTACTCATAATGTCGTTAAAATTGTCGTCTGTAATTTCTAATGGTTTTGACATTTTTATTTTTATTTAATTACTAGCGAATTTAGAACACAAAGATAGTTCTGATAGTTTGCCTGACCGTCAAGAAAATCTGATTTTGTATTGTGGAGGGCACATAAATTTTGATTTTTGGAAGAAAGTGATTCAGAGAATTAGCCACTTGCTGAAGTCTTTGTTGAATAATTTTTCAAGTGATTCTATATCATTTCTTAAGTAATTTATGATCTTCTGCTTTGTTTCAGGCAATAGCTGAGGTTTTTCTTCCATGGTTTTTCGACCTAGACTTACTCTTCTTAATTTTGATTTTAAACTTGAGTTTTCAGAATTGTTGGCGTGTAAGTTTTGAATATTTTCATAGGGAAAATTGGTGCTTTCTATTTCTAAAAAATCAAACATATTCTTTGCGACTTGTTGCTTGGCACTTATTAAGTCGTCAAAATCCAGAAGAAGAACCTGACTTGCTCCAAATTTTTGAACATACGGAGAGACTTGTTTGAAGTAACATGAAACTTTCAAGAAATTTTGTTTCATAACAAGTTTGTCTATGTTACTAGTTGTCCTGTTTCTAATAAAATTATGAGAATAGTGTGAGATTGATCGATCAAGGGGATTTCGAACAATGTATATAAATTTCATTTCCGGATTGTACTCGTATATTGAGTTCCATAACGATTGTTTATAACTAATTGGTTTCGAGTAACCAGTCGAACCTTCACCCCATAATTGTCGATTTTCCTTAAAGTAGCTGTGATAAATGTTCAGCTTTTCTTTCCAGTCCACATTCTTGCTAAAGAAATTAGTTTCCTTAGGTTGACTGAAACAGATATCTGGGTGAATTTTCAAAATATGAGATAGTGTGGTCGTTCCACATTTCATGGCTCCTAGTATAATGAAATTCACTCTTTTTGATGATGGGATCATGGTGCAAAACTACGAAACGCTTTTTAAAATCTAAATATTTAGCCAATAGGAGAGTTTAATAACCAGTGCCCTGTTTCTTACTTCAAAATTGGGCGTAGTTATGTAATTGTCGGTGTATACAATGAATAAATCGGACACAGGTTTGAACCTCCATTGAAATCTATAATTTTGACTGAAATTTTTGTCCTGCGTGTTGTATTGAAGGAAGGAAGTAAAGAATAGATTATTAGTCCAGGTCAGATCAATTCTTGGGCTGATAAGAAGCAATTTTGAATCGCTGAATGGATCTGGTAAATTGATCCTATTGTATTCAACTTTTATACCTACCTGCAGGATAGGTGGTAGGCGATAATTTAGTGCAGCTCCTGATTCCAATCTTCTTCCATTGAAATAGGAACCCGTAATGGTAAAAACATCAAACGAAAATATTTTTCTATTATCAGAACTATATGATATTCCTACTTTACCAAATGAATATTCTATGTCAGGTGCCAGCTGTAAACGGTCTTTGCCAGATGGATCGAATCCTTCTTGTAGTGTAATTGTCTCCCGTTCCATTCCAACTCCGAGTTCGGCGCTATTCAAAAACCTTAAGGAATAGTTGGCTCCTATTTTATTATCGAGTTTATCCCAATTTCTATCCACTACTCCATCAATTTCAATAGAAGGGCCATGACTTTGGATATTTCCTTCTGTGTAGAAATTGTAGCGCAATTCAGTCCCATATATGGTTATGCCGGTTCGGCGTACAAATCCAATACTCGGATTGTAACCGTCTCCTACAAGTACATAAAATGCGTGCCAATTAAACGTCGAGGTTCTATATCTCAAAAAGCCACCTTGAGAAAAATTGTCTGATTGGCTGTCCTTGTCGATTGATCTATGATAGTAGAAGTTCCCACCCCATTTATTTTTGACTGTTGCCAGGTTGTAGTCAACTCCATACACATAATTGTATTCTGACAATGTGATTAAGGTGTCTTCTGGCGAGAGTTCATTGCCGTTTAAATCTTGTAGCAAATCAAAATCCGCGAGAGCAGTGGAATCATAATCAACAAAACTTTTGCCAAGACTATTTCTACTCACAAAAGTGGCACTCACACGAGATCTTTTAAATATCTGTCTCTCTAATACAGCCACAGAATAATTTTGGGCAGGGGCAATATTTTCTGACGTGACGTCTTTATTTGTAACCATGTCCATGAGCCCTAACCTCCAGTTGTTTCCAACTTTACCACTCAACCTCGCTCCAGCCAAAATGGGAACATTTCGTTGTGATGTTCCGGATCCCTGAATTCCAATACGCCTTGAAAAGAACGGACGAGCAACTGGAAAACCATTCCGAGCAAAAAGGTCTTGGTTTTCAAGAAAAAATTGACGCTTTTCCGGAAACAATATTTCAAATCTTTGAAGATTGGTTACTTGCTGATCCACTTCGACTTGAGAAAAATTTGGATTGAAGGTGAGATCTAGGTTTAGCGAATTTGATAGCCCAACCTTGGCATCAAAACCCGCGTCAAGGTCGTTTTTTAGAGACTCGCCATCTTCATAATTCCGTCCTGCTCCGGCAGAAATATATGGAATTAGTGTGACGTTGGTCCCAGCTTCAGGCGGTAACTGATCCCAAACGAGCTTTCCAGAATAAACCATATCAGAAGCTCTCAATTGCAGCGGCACTTGAATCCACGCCGAACGCTCGTTTCGCTTTTGGTTATTTCTTATAAACTGAATGTTCCATTCTGGAATGGAATTGAATCGAATTGATTTAAAAGGGATGGCCATTTCTACTGACC
Source organism: Cytophagales bacterium (assembly GCA_024232835.1). Lineage (GTDB taxonomy): Bacteria > Bacteroidota > Bacteroidia > Cytophagales > Cyclobacteriaceae > JAAEPI01. Next base: position 8,283 of record JAAEPI010000483.1, on the reverse strand, counting down.
AATAGTTTTCTTCATGGGAAACCGCCGAATACCACTTGTTGTCCCAATCGTCCTGTACTTGACCACCAAGTATTACCAGACCTTCTCGTTGGACATTGTCCGGCGTGACTTGAAAAGTAAAACCATTGGATCGGTCATTGTAAGGATCGATATATAAACTGATGTTGTCATTTCTAATCCAACTAAAGTCTCTTTTTAGTGTGTTGGTGATTGGTGAACCCGGTAAGTAATCGTAGCAAATTATACCTACGTAAATGAATTCATCAGAATAGGTAATCATGAATTGTGTAGAATCCATGGCAGGAGAATCGTCCGATGGATATGTTTGAAAGAATCCTCCGGCTCGATCTACATCTTGCCAAACTTCATCGTCAAGTACTCCGTCAATTATTAGGGTATTATGAGTTTTCTTGAATTCATAAATCGTGCTGCCTTGTGGGTTTTGAGAATGGAGATTAATTGATAGTAGAATTAGGACACAGCCTGAAATTCTATTGATCCTCAGCACGATATAATAGTTGCTTATTAGCAATTGATTTTAGTCGACCAATGTCGGTACCTATTTCAGGATCTGAATAGATGAATGCTGATAAGTCTGCAACGACTCCTGGTTTATAGCCTAATTTCATAGCGATTTTTTCACAAAACTCTATTTCTGAATTATGAACTTTTTTATCAATCTTCATTAGCTGTATGATCATATACAGGTGATTGAATTTTTCTTCCGATGGAAGATCCAAAAGGCGACCGATCACATTTGGTGATTCTATTACTTTTTCAATCTCCTCGGGAGATAATCCGTTCCTTTTTCCAACCGCATTTATTAGCTTACGCTCTTCCTCTGCAATGAAATTGTCCGCTTTTGAAAGTCGAACCAGAATACTTATTTGGTCTATAATTGGTAGCATAGGCCGCAATTTAATGCAAATTATTCTAGCCAAAGATCAGATAGCGTTCATTTAGATGTTTTTTGTTACTTCATTGTAGAAAGAAGATTATGATATTTTGACCGTCCATTTGATTTGTTTTGAGTTCGACCTTCGAGAATTAAATGAATTGAGCACAATTGGAAATAGTCATTGTGTTATTCATGACTTCTTTCGGTTTCGTTAATTAGGATCTTTTAAATTCATGTTTATTGATAGGACGGGCATATAATGGAGAGCAAAAAAGTCAAAAATGAAAAGATTGTTGATTTTAGATAATTACGATTCCTTCACGTACAATTTGGTTCATATGGTTAAGGAATTGGGTGTCCAACCAGATATCCAACGAAATGATCAAATTGATATGGGTCATGTAGATCGTTATGATAAAATCCTTTTGTCAGCAGGGCCGGGTATCCCCAAACAAGCAGGGATTATGCCTGAGCTTTTGACCAAATATAAGGCAACAAAGAGCATTCTTGGGGTTTGTCTTGGACATCAAGCCATAGCAGAATCGGAGGGAGCAATACTCTACAATTTACCTAAAGTTTATCACGGAATTGTGACCAGGGTCAATCTGGAAATGGAGGATACGCTTTTCCAAGACATACCTGAGCAATTCAACGCTTGTAGATATCACTCATGGGTTATCAAAGATGAAAATTTGACCAAAGACCTGCTGGTGACTTCAAGAGATGACTCTGGTATTATTATGTCAATTAGGCATAAAAGATATGATGTACGGGGAGTCCAATTTCATCCAGAGTCAATCATGACTGAGTATGGCAAACAACTTATCAAAAACTGGATTGAAATATGAAAAACAATCCCACCTTCCGGTAAGTTGTCAATCACATATTCAAAAAATCCTATTAAAGGAATTAATCAAAGTTCATAAGGTAAAAAATCCATAACCTCCCCGCCGTATTTGTGGACTTCTCTTATTATCGATGAAGAGATGGGGGCTAGTTCGGGTGAAGTGATTAAGAAAATTGTTTCCAAGTCTTTGTTCAAATACCGATTCAATTGAGAAATGCTATTCTCGTATTCAAAATCTGTTGTATTTCTAAGCCCCCTGACCAGATATTGAGCTTTATATTTTTCAGCGAGCGAGGCTGTAAGCTCATTGTACTCTATTACTTCAACTCGATCATTGCCTGTGTACACCGACCGGATTCTTTCGAGCATGTAATCAGCTTCAAAATAACGAGTATTTTTTTCGGGATTATGACCCATTGCCACAATCACTATATCCACAATGTTAAGCGTCCTATTAACAATGTCCTCGTGCCCTCTTGTGAATGGATCAAATGAGCCAGGGAAAATGGCAATTCGATTCATCAGTCGCAAAGGAATACGTTCATAACATCGAAATACTGATGTTCGGGAATTTCATCAAATTCATAACCTACCTTAAGATATGTAGGTCGATCTCCAAAGGAGATATTCCGTATGTATTTTCTCAATAATGCCACATGAGGTGAATTTTGTTTCACCATTCCCCAAAGAAGAAGTTTAGTCGTTTTTTGATTTAGCTCCAATTCTTTAAAGACCAGCATGACGAATCTCAAGTAATCTTGACTTTCTCTGACAGCAAATTGATTGTAATATAATATGTCTTTCTTAAGTGTAACTACCACATGAAGTATGCCCCGATCAATGTTGCAGAACATCATTTTTTCATGAGAGTGGTCATCGTACTTGAGGATACCCTCCACTAGCGCACTGCCTTGATGAATAAGTTGAACCTTTTGCGAAGGATACGTTTCTTCCACCCACTTTATCAGTTTGCGATCCACGGCAAACACATTTACAGAATCAGAAGAAATATGTTTGTAGTAGTTTACGTCTTCAGATTTACTCTTGACTTCACTATTGATAGACAGATAATCCATGGCTCCTTCTGGAGCAAATAGAGTTTGAGGAACCAGAGCGAATTTATGTGACTTAAGACAGATTTTTACATTTGCCCAAAAGCCAGCTTGCAACAAAGAATGCTGGCTGAATAGCTTTTCTAAGGCTTGAATTCGGGTGTTGACAGATTTGACACCCTCCAACGAATGATCTTCTAGCATTAAAAGTGCATTGTCAGCACTATCGGTGATGCACAGTTGCATGTCTCTAATTCCAACCTGCACGGACAATGAATAGTTGTGGAGATCATCAACATCAAAGCGTTGTGCTTTGGCTTGGACGTTCAGGCTATGTGAAACTCCAGTGCTCAAAATTTACTCCCAGTTGCCCGTTGTAGTAATACTATATTTCGAACCAAATCTTAGCGGTTTTTTGGTTGTGTACTCACTGTCTTCATCTCTTTCTGGATTTACAGGTCTTGGATTCACCACTTCAATTGCATCCACTAGTAATCCACTTTTAGATATTTTATCTGCCCACACTCTGAATTTCACTCCTTCATAGCCAGGTACAAACGGAAGATCGCTTGCATCAAAGTCTGAGAATCGATTGGTAAACAAAGAATCCAGCACACTAACAGTACCGAGCGTATCAATTTGAACTACTATACTATCAACGCCATACGACAATTCAAAAATGGTTTCTTTCTTTTCTGTTAGAAAAAATTCTCCTTCGTTCACAAATTTGATGAGCTTATCCCAATCACTGGTGTATTGTCGGTTTACAGATAGGTAGGCCAATTCAGCATCTCGAATCAATTTTAACTTTTCGATAATCAAGCCTTCGGATTTTTCGATTTGTGCTGTTTGCTGAATACTGGAATTAATGCTTTCTCTTAAGTAAGATGCACTTGCAACTGCAAGAGCTCCATAAAATATGAAATATTTGACAACTGTATCAAATTCTTTTTTAAAGTAAGCTTTTCTAATAAACGCAATGGCAACTCCTATTACAACTGCACTGAAAAAGACTATAATAGAATACGTTAGGTTGTTCATTAGTTAGTTAGGTTTTTTTGCAATAATAAATATTATTATATAGGTCTGAAAGTCAAATATCAGAATTATCAATTTTATAATATCCCCTCAACTCCTTCAGGTTTTTCAAGTTTTCTGTTCTCGATAGTATACTATGAACAGAAGTAGGCTTTAGTTCCCTGATTTTAGACATGTTGAAAAATCGAATATCGGTTAAAATTTGGGTTTTTAGTTCAGGATCGTGACCTAATTTCAAATCACCCGCAATCCGATGCGTATCGAAGAACAATTCAACGGCGTGATGTCGATGGTCAATATGTTCATTCGCGAAGAGAAAATCACCCACATCCACTTCAAGTCCCGTTTCTTCTTTGACTTCTCGTTTTAAGGTAGATCTGGAATCTTGCCCAAACTCAACACCTCCACCTGGAGGAGACCAAAGAAATCCATCAGGGCCAATACCCTCATGCCTCAAAAGAAGCAAAGAATTCTCCTCTATGAGAATACCGCAAGCTCTAACTCGCACTTTCCTTTGAAACATTGGAACTCTTTTTGTATGAATGTCGTAAGTTTGAAAAAAAAATAACAATGAAGCATTTATTTACGATTCTTTTGATGGCTGTTGGAGTAGTCGGATTTTCTCAGGAAGTGGAGATCGATTCTACCAACGCACCTGTAATCACCTTCACAGAAAAAATATTTGAATTTGGAGAGATCAATCAGGGAGATGTTGTTGAGCATGTTTTCACTTTCCAGAATACTGGGAAAACCCCATTGATCTTGACGAACGTAAAAGTTACATGTGGATGCACAACTCCTAATTGGTCGAGGGAACCAATCGCTGCTGGTGAAACGTCTGAAATTCTTGTAAGATTTAATAGTAGGGGTAAGCGAGGAATGCAAAGCAAGCCAATTACAATTTCGTCTAATGCGCTAAACAATCCTGAAATTATCCGAATTGCGACTCAAGTCAAAGTGCCACCTCCACCACCTCCGGTGGATCCTGATAACTAAGCGTAGTTCCGTTCGCCAAAGATTTTGCTACCTACTCGGATCATGTTGCTACCTGCTTCTATGGCTAGGCGGTAGTCACTGCTCATTCCCATGGAAAGGTGTGTCATTTCTAAATCATGAGTTCCTGACAAAGGCCGAAGCTCTTCAAAGATCTTTTTTAGTTCATTGAATTCATGGATAACTTGATCTTCATCCTTGGTATTAGTCGCCATGCCCATTAGTCCAACAATTTTTACATTCTTTAACACTATCAGTTCATCACTCTTCAATAGGTCATTTACATCCTCCTTGTCCAATCCGAATTTGGTTGTCTCTTTAGCAATGTGAATTTGCAAAAGGCAATCAATCACCCGATTATTTTTTTCAGCCTGTTTGTTGACTTCTTTGAGCAATTTCAATGAATCAATCCCATGTATCAGATGGACAAATGGAGCTATATATTTCACCTTGTTTCGTTGCAAATGCCCGATCATATGCCATCTGATATCCTTTGGTAATAGTTCTGCTTTTTCAACAAGCTCCTGCACTTTGTTCTCGCCAAAATCCCTATGCCCTGAATTGTATACTTCTTGAATCGCCTCAGAAGGCTTGGTTTTACTCACCGCAACTAGGGTGCAATTTTCAGGAAGTGTGGCTTTCAAATCAACTATATTGTCGGTGACACTCATGTCTTAAATTCTTTTCTGGTTATTTTTGTCGTCTCAATGGCAATTTTAGGAAGTTTATTGAAGAAAGGAATCATGTTACGAGAGAGTATTGCCCAACAATACACATCTCCAATTGATTTACAAAAGCAAGAACTGCGTGAGCTTATCATTCATACCCAGAATACGGCTTTTGCTAAAGCTCATGGATTTAATGAGCTGCTCAAGGCTTTCCGAAAGAACAATAATGAGACGTTCTATGAAGCCTTTAAATCGAACGTGCCCATTTTTGATTATGATAAAATGTATCGTGAATGGTGGCATTTAGCCCAACAGGGTCAGAGCAATGTGTCATGGCCGGGAAAGATCAAATATTTTGCCTTGAGTTCTGGCACTTCAGGAACAGCTTCCAAACATATTCCTATCTCAATGGATATGGTGAAATCTATCCGTAAAACTTCTATTCGGCAGATTTTGTCTCTATCAAAGTATGATTTACCAGACAAATTTTTTTCTAAGGGAATATTGGCAGTTGGTGGAAGTACTGACCTGAGAAGAAATGGTCATTATTTTGAAGGCGACCTTAGCGGCATAACAGCAGCTCAAATTCCTTTTTGGTTTCAGCACTTTTATAAACCAGGGAAGAAAATTTCAAAATCCAACAACTGGCAAGCCAAGCTGGAGGAAATGACACGTCAGGCCAAAGATTGGGATATTGGAATTATAGTTGGTGTGCCTGCATGGATACAGATGTTGCTTGAGAAAATCATTGCTTATTACCGGGTTGACAATATCCATGACGTTTGGCCGAACCTATCAATATTTGTTCACGGTGGCGTGTCATTTGAGCCCTACAGAAAAGGATTTCAAAAACTACTCGGACGGCCGCTTCATTGTTTGGAGACTTATCTTGCCTCCGAGGGGTTTATTGCCTTTCAGGCTTTCCCTGATCGGAAATCTATGCGTTTGGTATTGAATAATGGAATATTTTATGAATTCATCCCTTTCAACAAGAGAAATTTTAGTGATGACGGAGAGCTATTAAATAATCCCGAGGTACTGAAGATTGATCAAGTAGAGGAGAATAGGGAATATGCGCTATTGATTAGCACCAATGCTGGTACTTTCAGATATTTTATTGGAGATGTAATAAAGTTTGTCTCTATTGAGGAATCTGAAATAGTAATCACCGGTAGAACTAAACATTTTTTGAGTTTGTGCGGAGAACATTTGAGTGTGGACAATATGAATAAAGCGATTGAAATAGCATCTGATGAATTCAATATTGATATCCGAGAGTTTACCGTAATTGGGGAGCCTTGTGGGTCGCTCTTTGCACATCGTTGGTTCATTGGCACTGATGATGATATAAATGAAGAAGCACTTCGTGTTAAAATTGACCAGACTTTGAGGGAATTGAATGATGATTATGGGGTGGAGCGAGACAATGCCCTAAAAAACATTTATTTGCATGTGATGCCAGCAGGCCAGTTCATCAATTGGATGAAGAAGCAGGGGAAGGTAGGAGCTCAGAACAAATTTCCTCGAGTCCTAAAAGGAGAGAAGGCCGATGAGTGGAAGGTGTATGTTGAAGAAAATACTCTGGTGAGCTAATGACAACTTATTTTAATGGACTGGCCTATGGGCTGGTATCAATCTTTTTTCTTGGGTCAGGATTCTTCGCACTCTTTCAGGCAGCTCTGAGCCATGGATTCAATCGAGCAATGGCTGTTTCTGTAGGTATAATCATGACTGATGCTGTTCTAATTGCATTGATTATGGTGGGGTTTTCTTCGTTTATTGAGAACGAAGAAGTTAAGTTTTGGCTTGGTGTTATGGGAGCTACCGTGCTAGTCAGTTTTGGAATCTCCACATGGCTCAGGAAAAAATCTCTAAAGGAAAGTAATGTGGAAGGAAGTTCGATCCTCACCTTCTGGCTCAAAGGGGTGGTATTGAACGGGTTAAATCCAATTATAGCAATTTTTTGGATTGGAGCAGTTGGAGCGACCGGAGCATTTGGTTACACTATGAATGCTCAAGCGTGGTTTTTTGGAGGATTTCTTACCACTATTCTCTGCTTGGACGTATTTAAGGTTTTGATGATCGCTCGACTCACAAAGTATTTTACAGCAAAGGCTCTGACCAATATGAATCGTGTAGTTGGAACTGTATTCATCGGTTTTGGATTGCGGTTGGTGGCCTATCTTTTAGAATGGTTTTGAGTAGCTCCAAGACTTTCTGAAGTCCTGCACTCACTATTTGAGCCCTACTTATTTCTTAAACATCGGCAGTGGATTCAAAGGATGCCTAAAGAATCTTTTAAAAGACTGACCAACAATAAAGCAATGAAATCCTGAACCGGAATACGCCTTTTGAATCGTGGTAATTTCGGATCTTTTGACTCCAAATTTCTTGATCCCAAGAACTACGTTGATCCAATCTGCACGTCTCAACTGTTGGGGCATATTCCCCTTCATATTTCGTGATCTTATGATGCATATCAATTATCAACGAGATTTCATCAATCCAATTTTCTTTGCCATTGGCTTTCAAATATTTCTTGGCAAGGTCTATTGACAGATCGAGGTAATCGAAGGTATTGTTTGTCCATATGGCTAGGTCGTGAAACGCACGTGCAATGGCGTATTTTTCTTGATTTGCTTATTTGGGATCGATGATTTGAGTCCAGGCGTACACACGATAAATATGATGCTTTAGTGTTTTATCGTGATTCTTTAGATCGGTCTGATATTCGCTTAGAATTTCGTCTATGAGAGGGTGTGTTGGTATCATTTTTATTTCGAAAAG
>JAAEPI010000482.1 GCA_024232835.1 Cytophagales bacterium | reverse complement strand
TTTTCCATTAGCTGCTTTAACTGCTCTTTGATACATATCTTTCATATAGAGCAAAGAATGTTCAAGTGGATAACCCTCCCAAAAGGGATAGCAATTTACCAGAATCACGTCACTTGCTTCACATAATCTCGGATGAAGTTCAAATTCATAATAGGCATCTACATAACCCACAGGAATATCCGGCACTTCTCTTTTTACCCGTTGTATAAAATCGATAATCTGATCTTCATTTAAATCTCCACGAAGCAAAACTTCATTTCCAACAGCAACAATATCCGCGTGTCCAGCTTTTGCCACTTTGATAACACCTTCAATTTCTTCCTCATTTTTCTTCTCATCATTACCCAACCATGCACCAACTAATGTTTTTAGGCCATATTCATGGGCAATTCGAGGTACCAATTCGTTGCCATCTGTACATGAAAAGGAGCGCACCCAATTTACATAAGGCTTAATAACCTTCATTCGAGTCTCAATTTGTTCGGCACTAATTTGTGAACCAGGTGCCTG
>JAAEPI010000481.1 GCA_024232835.1 Cytophagales bacterium | reverse complement strand
TTAGTTGGTGTGACCGAAAATTCAATAAATCACATCACTGATATGGGAGATTATAACGAATCCGATGATGCTAAGTATGATTCAATTAATGATGCAACCAGTTTTTCTTCAGTATTAAACTACTTCCGGAAAGGTAAAAATGAATAAAATCGATACAAGAAAAGCTGTTTGGATGATAGTTTTTGTACTATTCATTTTGCCCATGGTGGCGAATGCACAATCTGCAACTCAGCTTCCTAAATTATCAATTGGAGTTGAGACAGCAGATAGCCCTACGGATGTAGTAAGTACACTTCAGATAGTTTTATTACTTACTATATTGAGTCTCGCTCCATCAATTTTAATAATCGATCCGCCGAAGGCGAACCTTAAATCTTCAATCTTCAATTTTCATTATTCAATTCCCTTCTCCCCTTTATACACTTCATCAAACAACTCTTCCGCCGTAGCAATCGATTCGTTGCGTTTCAAGGCTTTGGCAACCATCTGACCGGCATCGGTCGGCTTGTGGCCGAGCTGCTTGACCATCACATCCAGCAC
>JAAEPI010000480.1 GCA_024232835.1 Cytophagales bacterium | reverse complement strand
TGGGGTCCCTCAACGAAAGGATAAAGAGCATAAAGGGTTGCTCCTGAAAGAGCGACACAATCCAACAAATTCAAACCATGCTAAACGGTGTGCGTTGTGGACCTGATATATTATGTATGTATGTACGATATGCAAGTAACCATAAGGACGGAATGTTTGAGGTGATTGTAAGGTCCATTTCACACGGGCTAACTGAAATTCCAGATGGTCCCCCATCTGACAAACGGTATGGCTGAGTGAAATGCGAAATTTAGGTAGAGTTGTCAAAACGTATTTCATGAACAAAACACGAACAAGAAATCAATTAAAACAAGGTATCAGAAAAGATCGGCTACTGCTTCTCGAAATCCAACCCCTCTTCATTCTTCATCCACAAATGATCGAGGCCAAAGAAATCCAAAAGAACCAATAAAAGATATTTTTCAAAATAATTAGAATATATGTATCAATGGGCCTTCTTCTCCACACAACTGGCAGGCCATTTTTCGGCAGGACAACTAG
>JAAEPI010000479.1 GCA_024232835.1 Cytophagales bacterium | reverse complement strand
TCATAAAGAAATTTCAACTACAAACGATACAGGCAAAGCAGAAAAAAGGAAGCGTGGTCAACAGGTGGGGGCTTGTGGTCATGGCAGGCGTGATCATAGTCATCTTCACTTGGAAACTGAAACGGTGGGTCTTGAAGAAAATGAATGTTTCTGTCCTAAATGCGGAAAGTGCCTCATTGAATTGGTTTCAGTAGAGGAATCGGAGCAAATTGAAATAGAAGTTCGCGGCTATCGGCGAAAGATAAGAAGGAAAAGATATAAAAAGACCTGCCAATGCTCCACTGTACCCGGTATCATAACAGCTCCGGGGCCGAATAAACTAATTCCAAAAGGCAAATATGGCATTTCTTTATGGGAAATTATTCTCATCGAAAAATATCTTTATCAACGTCCGACAAATCGTACACTGGCTAGTCTTACCACGAATGATATTTTCATTCCTCCAGGTACTGTTGGTGATGGATTAAAGAGACTGGCTCCACTTTTTTCACCAATTGAACAGGCAATACATAAGAAAAGTGTCTGTGAGAAATGGTGGCATGCGGATGAAACCAGATGGATGGTATTTGAGCTT
>JAAEPI010000478.1 GCA_024232835.1 Cytophagales bacterium | reverse complement strand
ACGCTTCGGAACATAGACCTGGAACCGATATTTGATCTTGAGCTTGTACCGTTCACCAGATTTCATATGATTAATTTATTATAAGACATAATCAGTAGGTATCTATTCATCGTACGCATAACTACACATATATGTTAATTTATGAAATCAGGTAATTTTCCACGAAATAGTATATCCAATGCATTGCTTGAGTTCATCCCCTGTTTGCGACATGTTGACAAGTAGCTACGAACACGGCAGAAAATCTTTGCTCCGTCCACGGAACGAAAACATCCAGATATTTTCTGTTGAACTTTTGTCATCCTGATATCATTTTCACCTAAATTATTTGTAAAAGGAACCATGCTGTTGTCTAAAAACCGGAGAACATCATTCTCAAAACCTCTTAATCGTTCCAAAAGATTTCTTGCTTTAGATCTTTTCATTCGTCCCCTCTTTCCTTTTCGCTGTGTTTCATCAGGTGGCGGACATTCAAACTCTGCTTTCTTTAATATCGCCCTATACTTGTATCGGTATTTGTTTGATTCAACGCTCCCTAGCTGCCCACCAGCATCATCCACTGCCTGATTCATATCCTCAAGCAGAGCTTTCATACGCCTGGCCCATCTCTGATCATCCTGCTCCCATGCTCTTGTTAACTCTCTTAAGTGATGCGCATTACACAATGAATGAGTACACTCATAGGTATAGTATGGCTTCCAATGGTCATGACAGAGAATTCCTGTAAATTTGGGTAATATGCCAATGGCTTCTGTTGCAACCGCACCTCGCTTTTCATGAGGAAAAAAATATGTCCATAAATCATTCGACGCGCAATGTAACCAGTACCTATCTCCACCAATATTAATGCCTGTTTCATCTACATGCATCAGCACTGACTCTGCCAGTTTCGATTTGTCTTTCTCTTCAAAGACTCCTAATAAGTCGTAAGCTTCTCGATTGAAATTATAAATAGAACCACTGCTAATAGGAATTTGCAGTTGCTCTTTAAAATAATCTTGCACTCTGTTATAAGGAATTAATTGAAATTGCGACATATAGACTGAGTGCGCTTTCACACTCTTGCCATACTGTGCTGCTTTTGTAACTTCCTTCGGGAATTGTGCTACAAATCGCTTTCCTTTACTATCTTCAAGTATTTGTGCCCGATATTCCGTTACAACTCTCGCAATCTTAATGTCAAATACCTGCCGTGATTCATACCCCATTTCTTTATATCTTTCCGGTGGGAGTTTTCTCCGATCAAGCTTGATGACTTCAATCTCATCTGGATCATCAACTTTTTGAAGTGTTACACCTACACGGCCTTTTTGTCCGCCTGCTTTTTTACCTCCCTTTGCCTTGCATACTTTTTTGCGATTTGGATCACTTGATGGCGGCTTGCTACTATTACTACTGTTTAGGTTTAAACGACCAACAAGTAGTGTTATTACCAAAGCCAGTAACTCAATCATCGACCTGACGGCTGGCGATAAATCTTTCTCTTCTTTGAGCAATACTTTTACTTTATTGAGTGTTGCATCAATGTCAACGTTGTTTATTGTCACCGGATATCACCTGAATAAATAGCTTTGAATTGTAAATCACAGCTATTATATCACATGTTTTTTTATCCAGATTTTATGCGCTGTAGCCGCCACTATGACACTTGAAATAATTCCAGGCGCCAAGGGGCTTAGTGCGCAAAAACAAACGGCCTAGAGGGCCAGTACGCCCCATCACCAAACCAATACAAAGCAACTTGTCACAAACTATAAAAACCAAAATTTCAACCAAAAACCATGTCAAGTAAATTTCAAACTTTTTTTGAAATTTTTTCTCTGAATAGTTACAAATTTTCTTCATATAGTTTCTGAATATCTTCATCAAACGTGAAATCATTCAGGGAATT
>JAAEPI010000477.1 GCA_024232835.1 Cytophagales bacterium | reverse complement strand
CTTTTAACATTGTTAAGCTCTAGGGCCTTCGGTTTGGCCAAAAATTGCAAAAAACCTCTTTTTAGTCAGAAATCCACAAAAATGAGCATATTTAAGCCAATATTTGGTACTTAATTGAGCTTTATATAAAAAATTTTGCGATCTTTTGACTCAAAATGCATAGGATATGTATTGCTTCTATGATAATAATCATTTGTAAGAAGTCTCATTGAAAAATATAGAAATTTAGTCAAATTAGGACTCAAAAACTGCCAAAATATCATGTGCGGCTGCAACAAATGGCAGAAACATAGAAATTTAAACTGTTAGTGCTGTGCTACTTTTTGTTGATCTTTACTGAGTTAATGTGATTATTGAGCAAATTTTAATATGATCATAATTTATTATTATAATTTCATTATTATTAATTTAGACAATAATAATATGATATATATTAAGATTTTAGCGTTTTAATGGTAAAATAACAAAAACCTTACACAAAATGGAAATTTGAATACTCTGAATCAAATGTAAATTTACAAAACTTGGACCTACAGAGCAAGAATATAAATTTATAGGGGTGCAAACCTTCACATTTGTTTTTTTTGGAGATAACCAAACACAATTTGGAGTTTGCTTCTGCCACCAGAGAGGCATGTGCATTGCACTGAGCAAGCTACGGCCGCATCAGAGAATATATTTGGAGTTTGCTTTCGACCTTTGGAGGTCGCTCGGAGTTCAGATATTTGCAGGTATGTAGGTATTGGGTTTGATGAGATACGATTTTTTGCCATCTTGAAAAACAGAATTCTTAAATGTTGTAAGGGACAGAAAAGTGACAAAAAAGGCCTTGGGCTGGAGAAGGAACTAGGGCTGGGATGGAGTGATGGAGAGATGAATGGAACTGGAGCGTGAGCACTGAAGATAAAGCTGAAGGCAATAAGAAATAGGGCTATAGGGGGACCTAGAAAAGACAGCAAGCTTTAAAAGAGCTGGATCCCAGCTGCAGGGATGTCCAATTACCGATAGGGAGCACAGGAATTTAGGGGCAAAGTGGAATGAACAGGAATGCAACCAAACAGTTCTATGTCCTAAAGGGAGGGAGCTTGAGAGATAAAGAGCGAGGGAGTAGGAAAGTAGGAAGGAGAGGGAGACCTGAAAAGAAGGTGTAGGGAGCTGGTTAGAGGGCAGGAGTTGATTGATAAAGGGAGCTGGAAGGAGGGAGGGACTTGTAATTAGAGGCAGCTCGGAGGTGCATGGATGCAAGAGGGACTAGAAAAGTAAGAGATAGTAGAAGAATAGGAGGTATAGAGGGAAGAATATGAGGTATATAGAAAAGCAGGTATAGAGAGAAGGATATAAGGGACTGGATGGTACTAGCGGGCGGGATGAGGGTGATATGGGGGAAGGTGTTAGAGCTCTAAGGCTGTATAGAGGTGATTTGGGGCAATAACAAGGGAGACTGAAAGAAAACGAGAAGAACTCGGTAAGTTGGCATGAAAGTAGGACCTGAAGGGAATGAGATAACTTGGGGTGGCTAAGGTTCTGTGGCTGCTTAGAGATAATGAGGACTGAGGATACAAGGGGGATGGATGCAGGGGAGAGTAAAATGTAGACTTTAAGCAGGAGTGAAGAAATTGGATTGAGGGGACTGTATCTCTGGAGGGAGGCAGATGGTGAGTGAGAAGATATTGGCGGCTTGAGTGGAGGCAGTTAGCACAAGTGCATGGGATGAAGCAAAGCTGTGAAAGGAGAAGGATCCGAGCTGACAAGAGGGTAGTAGGGAACAGGAAAACTTGAGCTGGAGGGAGAAGGCACTGACTAGAAAAAAATGAAGCAGCTGGAAAGAGGAATCTGTAGTAAAGGAGGTAATGAAGAATAGGAGGTACCTGAAAAAGGATTATGTGAGAGTCAGTTAGATGGAAGTTGGGCCTGGAGAGGGGAGAAGCTGGAGAGAAGGAGAGAACAAGATGATGAGGGTGGGCTTTATGGCTGAATGGAAAGATAGAAAGGATGATGAGGTGAGAGAATAAGAGGCAGGGAAAGAGTGAGCTGATGAGGTCATCCACCGATTTGTGAGGGTGGGAGGGAGGATTATTTATTTGGAAGGAGGGAATGATGTAAAGGGATAGAGGGTGAGGTCTATTTAAGGGATGGCGGAGGGTGTTAGATATTCAGGGCTGGATAGATGCTAGGAAGTAAAGGGGCAATAGCTTAAGATGAAAGGGGGAGGCTAAGAAGAGCATTCAGAACAAGAAGGATGGAACTAGGAAGGAACATAAGCTCTGGGGTTGGAAGCTTGAACACTGAGCATGAGCAATCTGGTGTGAATGAGTTATAGGGTAGAAGAGGAGAGCTTGGATCCTGAAGGACTGAAGAGGTAGGTTAGGGAGAGGAATGTTTCCTGACTTTCTGTAATGTGTCAATGGCTAATTGGCTGGTTCAGGCAATATACATCCGATCAGAATTTTCACATGCTTTGAAAATCGAGAAATTGTATAATCAAATGAGCTATTTTTTGGAAAGTGGTAGAAATATGCTGTCCTTTATTGTTATAATTATCATAATATTAAATATTATTATTATTATTATTATTATTTCAATTGAAAAATCGAATAATGAGATCGG
>JAAEPI010000476.1 GCA_024232835.1 Cytophagales bacterium | reverse complement strand
TCCATATCGAAAGAGAAGCTATATTTGCGAGCTTTTTAAAAAAATCACAATTTGACACTTATCAAATCTATCTCCGGGTTGAGGGGAACCATTGGAGGGAAAGCAGGAGAAACCCTTTCTCCACTTGACGTTGTAAAGTTCACGACCGGGTACGGAGGTTGGATACTGCAAAATCATAAAACAGCAAAGGTCGTAATTGGCAGGGATGCACGTCCATCTGGAGAAATGTATGCAAAATTCGTTGCACAGACACTCAACACCCTCGGTATAGAAGTTGTTGACCTTGGATTATCAACCACGCCGACGGTGGAAATGGCTGTCGTGGCGGAAGAAGCGCAAGGTGGAATTATCCTTACTGCAAGCCATAACCCTTCTGGATGGAATGCACTGAAATTATTAAATGATCAGGGGGAATTTATCTCCGCTGAAGAAGGAGAAATCGTTCTTGAACTAGCGGAATCTGATGATGTAGAATTCGTAGAACCCAAGAAGTTTGCAACTACCACCGAAAATCACACGTATATCGATTGGCACATTGAGCAAGTACTCGCTCATGACTTAGTGGATGTCGAAGCAATCAAAACAAAAGGATTCAAAGTAGTCGTAGATGCTGTCAATAGTACTGGTGGGATAGCTGTCCCACGTCTTTTGGGAAAATTAGGAGTGGAATATCACCCAATGTTTTGTGAGCCCAATGGGATCTTTCCACATAACCCAGAACCCGTTCCTGAAAATCTGAGACAGATTTGTAGCGAGCTAGAGACTGGTAGTTATGATCTGGGAATTGTAGTAGACCCTGATGTGGATCGACTAGCTCTAGTCTGTGAAGACGGTGAACCCTTTGGAGAAGAATACACACTTGTTGCGGTTGCTGATTATGTGCTTTCACAAAAGAAAGGGAGCTCTGTTTCTAACCTTTCATCGACTAGGGCTCTTCGCGATGTAACCGAAAAAAATGGAGGTGAGTATTATGCTTCTTCCGTTGGAGAAGTAAATGTAGTCGCCCAAATGAAAGCTGTCAATGCGGTGATTGGTGGTGAAGGAAATGGGGGCGTAATCGTACCTGATTTCCATTATGGACGAGACGCTCTAATCGGAATTGCTTTGTTTTTAAGCCACCTAGCCAAATCTGATATCTCCGCAACCAGACTTAGAGCTTCGTATCCAAGTTATTTTATTTCCAAGAACAAAATAGAACTCTCTGAGGATTTAAATCTAAACGGTATACTAGAAAGCATCAAAAAGAAATACACCAGCAATCCCATCAACTCGATCGATGGGGTGAAGATTGAGTTTGACAAAGAGTGGGTGCATTTAAGGAAATCCAATACTGAGCCTATTATTCGTATTTTTGCAGAATCGGATAGCCTTTCAAAAGCTAACCATTTAGCTCAAAAGCTAATCATGGACATCAAGGAAACTATTTCTTCGTAATATCAGTAAATTACCTGTCTATTATGAACAGTGAAGAACGAATTGTTGAACTCCTTCCTAAAATGCTCATTAAGCAAGAGGCATTTGTTGAGGGTTTGTTAGCCCTTAAAGTTGAGCTATCCGAAAGCAAGAGGATACAAATACGGAAAGAAAATCACTTAATCAAGCTCCTTGAAATTCTTACAGATGATGTGCCCAAATTCGATCAGGTTATTGAATTAGAAGAACTTAAAGGTGTAAATATTATTCCGAAAAGAACCCATGCATGAACAGGGTTTATCTAGACAATGCCGCCACGACGGCCATTGATCCTGCTGTTTTAGATGCAATGCTGCCTTTCTTCAAAGATCACTTTGGGAATCCGTCTTCAATTCATTCTCACGGACGTACGGTTCGATCTGCAATTGAAAAGTCGAGAAAGAAAGTTGCCGATCTTTTGAATGTCAGTCCTGCCGAAATTTTTTTTACTGGAACTGGAACTGAAGCAGACAATATGGCTCTACGATCATCAGTGGAAACATTAGGCATTAAAAGAATCATAACCTCCAGAATTGAGCATCACGCTATCCTTCATACATGTGAATTGCTTGAAGGTAGAGGCACAGAAATCATCTACCTCCAGATAGACGAAAGAGGGAACATTGATTATGATGAGTTGGAGCAATTACTTAAAATAAAAATACCCACACTCGTAAGTCTGATGCACGCCAATAATGAAATCGGCAATCTACTTGATCTGCAAAAAGCAGCAAATATTTGTAAAGAATTTGGAGCTACGTTTCATTCAGATACTGTTCAGGCAATGGGGCATTATGTTCATGACCTTCAAATAACAAATCTAAATTTTGCTGTTGGATCAGCACATAAATTTCACGGCCCAAAAGGTTCGGGTCTCATATATCTCAACAACGAAACAAAAATCACACCTCTCATTCATGGTGGAGGTCAGGAACGAAATATGCGATCAGGCACAGAGAATGTATATGGAATAGTTGGGCTGGCCAAAGCATTGGAAATAGCTTATGAAAATATGTCCGATCACCAAACACACATTCAGGGACTAAAGAATCGGATGATTGAAAAACTTAATAGTTCAATTGATGGTATCTCCTTCAACGGCAATGCCGAAGATCCTGAAAAATGTCTTTATACAGTTCTCAATGTCAGTCTCCCTCCCACTGATGACAATGAAATGCTCCTTTTCAATCTGGACATCAATGGCATCTCATGTTCTGGTGGTAGCGCATGTGTTAGCGGTTCTAATGTTGGGTCACACGTGCTTGCAGCATTGAATGTTGATCCAAGTCGTGGGCCTATTCGATTCTCTTTTAGTAAGTATAATACTGAAGCGGATATCGATTATGCAGTAGAGAAATTGACGGAATTGTATTGGGACGGATGAAGTGTGAACACCCCAATTACACCCCCCTCGTCCATGGATAAAAAAAGCAATCCTTGTTCAAGCGTCCACCTGGATCAATACCTGCCGATCGAGTGTGCTTGTAATACATTTGACCTCTCTGTACCGATCCTATGCCCTTGTTGGCGTAATCACGATAGCAGTCAACTCTCCGCTGACATACGCAAAATGCGCGCTTTAGGAGAGTCTTTTTTTTTGTGTTTTCTGCTTACTTAGCTAGTATAGCCCCATTGTCGGTAAACAGGTTATTTATAAGGTACAAGCGGACGCACAAGGGGGGCAAAGTGAAAGTTCTATTTTTAGTATTGCTAACTATGTATAGCT
>JAAEPI010000475.1 GCA_024232835.1 Cytophagales bacterium | reverse complement strand
TTGCCGGATTATTCGTTTCTTGCCCAGATGACAAACTAATGAAATTCTGTGGGTCAAGTATATTCACAATTTGGATTGAAGGGCGAAGGATTGCCAGCAATAAAAACGGAAGGTGTATTTATTTGTCTAGTGATGAATTGTGTTCTTTTTCTAATAGAGAAAGTCCTTATTTGTCACTGGTATCAGAAAATGGATTTGAAGAGATCATTGCCTACACCATAGCAATTACAGAAGGTCAGGAATCGGAGAAATTGTTGGTTCGAAGTGATCAAAGTCCCTATTGGATTTTTGGATTTTTGTTTGGATCCATGTTATTGGTATCAGTTCAGAAGGTAAGACCGAAAACTAACTGGCGTTTTCAACGCCCCCATCTAAAAGAATTTTCTGACCGATTCGCAACCGTGGAAAACATGATTTCACTGCTTATCGTGGCTGTCATTAATGCCTTTTCCATTTCCTTTTTAAATGGGGAAAGCGAAAGTATTTCCATCTTCCAGATGGTGTTATTGATTCTTTTGGGTTGGTTTGGAAAATTCATGCTAACGATTTTTTCAGGTTCTGTCTTTAATATTTGGAGATGGGCCAATTGGCAGCTTATTTTCCAATTGCGGTTTTGGGTTATTACCAGCTTGCTATCATTCGTGTTACTGTTCTTGGATTTTATCTTTTTTGCTGAATCAAAAGTGTCGAGTGAAATGATTCTGAATATCTGGGCTGTAGTTTCGCTGATAGTTTTAGTGATGACGAGTGTTGTTTTGTTGAGTCAAAAAGGGCTTAAGAATCTTCATATATTTATTTACCTTTGCACCACTGAAATTTTACCAGTTACATTATTGGTTTATTTTTTCTTAGAATAGTCTTAAAAAATTACATAAAGTAAAGGAATGTCGAAAGATTTATTAGTACTAGAAAAAGAGAGATTGAATGTGGTGAAAAGTGTTCTAGTGTCTCAGCCAGAGCCCAAGGATGCAAATTCTCCTTACTTTGCGTTATTAAAAAAATACAATTTGAGGATTGACTTCAGACCCTTTATTCAAATTGACCCGGTAGGGGCCAAAGAATTCAGAAAGCAAAAAATAAAGATTCTGGATCACACGGCAATTATTCTAACAAGTAGGCATGCAGTTGATAATTTGTTCAGATTGGCCTCCGAGAACAAGGTGGAGATTCCAGCTGACATGAAATATTTTTGCATCTCAGAACAAACGGCCAATTATCTTCAAAAATATATTGTCATTAGGAAGAGGAAGATTTTCACTGGAGAAAGAACTGCAGAAGATTTGCTACAGGTAATCAAAAAACACAAGGGTGAAAAGTTTCTGTTTCCATGTTCCAATATTCGTAAAAATGAGATTCCAAAATTTTTACAGGAAAATGATTTTGATTACAACGAAGCGACTATTTATAGAACTGTATCTTCTGACTTATCTGATTTATCTGATGTGAATTATGACGTTCTGGCTTTTTATAGCCCTTCTGGTATCGAGTCACTGTATTCAAATTTTCCAGAATTCAAACAAAACAAAACTCGAATTGCTGTTTTTGGCCCGACCACAGCAAAGGCCGCCAAGGATGCAGGGCTGATTCTCGACATTCAGGCTCCTTTACCCAATGCCCCCTCGATGACGGGAGCATTAGAGCTATATATTAAACAAGCGAACAACCTATAAGGGATTTTGTACTCATGTAGGTTATCTTGTTGTAAGCATAAGTGGGAGTCAAACGACTTTGACTAATATTCAATGCTAAGAACTAGTGAATGGATGAAATCAGTATCTTTAGTAAAGAGTAAATCAAGTAGAAATATGATGAAAAAGATTGGATTAATTCTTTGCGTATTGATTTCACTTGAAGTGAATGCTCAAAGTGATCCTTTCTTTAGTCACTATATGTTTAATCCTTCTTATTACAACCCAGGCTGGATGGGGGATGTCAATACAGCTTTCGCATCCTTTCAGCATAGAAGTCAATGGGTTGGTTATTCGTCTTCATTTGATGATCCTGGTGGAGCACCATCCTCCCAATTGTTAAGTTTCATAGTGCCAACCAATGGGGTGTTATCATCCGCAGGAATCAATGTAATCTCGGATACACAAGGCCCTACATCCAGTATTTGGATACGAGCGGGTGCTGCTTATAATTTTCAGATAAGACAAGGAATAGTTTCAGTAGGCGTAATGCCAGGTTTGGTTTCTCGCACATTAAATTTTAATTATTTTAGATTTGAAAAGCCCGACCCATTAGATATTGGAACTCGGGAATCTCAGGTGAAACCCGATCTAGCTGCAGGTTTATTTTTCAATTCATTTAATGGCTATTTTGCTGGAGTTGGGATCAGTCACTTACTTTCTTCTTCTTTTGACTTTAATATTTCTGACGGAAACGGCAAGTCGAGTCAATTTAAACCAACGTACTACTTGCATGGTGGGAAAAGAGTTCAGGTAAATCGTGATTTGGAAATAAAACCGATTCTTTTAGTCAAAACCGATTGGTCTGGATATTCGATGGATATAAGTGGGATTGCTACCTATAAGAATATTATGTGGGGTGGGATTTCCTATCGCCGTTCTGAAGCAGCGGTCTTGCTTGTTGGTTATAGCTTTCTGCCAAGTCAGGTACTTAAAGTAGGCTATTCATTTGATTATGTGGTTACCGATCAGGATGCTAAGGGGCCTACATCTCATGAAATATTTCTTAAATATGATATCCCAGGATTCATTCTAGGAGGTCGAAAAGAAGTAAAAACTCCGAGATTTAGTTTCTGACTATAAGGGGTTATTGATATTTTTTTTAAAGAATCAAGGGAAGAGACTATAATTTAGCCTTCTTTACGTACAATAATTGTTGCAAAAGTTTGTTTATTTTACATACTTGCAAGTTCAATCAAGGTGTTATGTATAAAATGTGTGTTAAGTTATCTACCCTATCACTAGTACTGATGGGAGCGGCAATATCAAGTTGCGGTCTTTTTTCAGGAAACAAAGGTGATCAGGGAGAACTCCTTGGAGCACCCGATCGTCAAGGCTGGGAAGTGACCCGTCCATTTGGCATGGTCTCCTGTCCAGCTGGTACGTTTCATATGGGTCAAGCTGATCAAGATGTGGCAGCAACTCAAATCAATTTTAATAAGCAAGTGACAATAGGTGCGTTCTTTATGGACGATACTGAAATCACTAATAATGAGTATCGACAGTTTACAGAAGCCCTCGAATCTGGAGCAGAGGCTTTTACGGCTCAAGGGTTTTCAACAGCGGACTTGAAACCTGATACAACTGTATGGACAACTGATTTCACTCATCATATGGGGGATCCTCTTGTGCAGTACTATTGGGGTCATCCGGCGTTTGATGATTTCCCTGTAGTTGGTGTGAGCTGGGAAGCGGCGAGAATATTTGCTGATTGGAGAACGCGTCACTTAAATGAATTTAGATCATCTGAAGGATTGCCAGATATGCCTAATTTCCGATTGCCTTCTGAGGCAGAGTGGGAATATGCTTCTCGAGGAGGCCGTGACATGGCAAAATACCCGTGGGGAAATCCGTACATAAGAAATACGTTGGGATGTCTTTTGGCGAACTTCAAACCTGGAAGAGGAAATTACTTCGACGATGGATACGCGTACACTTCTCCAGTGGGCACCTATTTTTCAAATGATTTTGGATTGTATGATATGTCAGGAAACGTAGCGGAATGGTGTGAAGACGCGTACAACCCTGCAGCTATGCCACTTGTTTGGGATTTGAATCCAACCTACTTTGATGAAACTGTTGAGCACAAGGTGATCCGTGGCGGATCTTGGAAAGATATTGCTTACTATCTGGAAACAGGTACTAGAACATACGATCACAAAGACGCAAAGCGATCTTCTATTGGTTTCAGATGTGCAATGACCTATCTTGGACGTTCATCTGGATATGAATTTTAATTTGATAATATACTAACCTAAATACTAATGCAATGAGTAAAAAAGGCGGATTTTCAGAATTGTTATTTACAGCTATAATGCCAAAGATTTATGGTATTGGAGCTTCTGTTGTAATCATTGGAGCCATGTTTAAAATTCTGCACTTGCCCGGTGCAGCTTTGATGTTAGGTATTGGCCTATCTACGGAAGCAGTTATTTTCTTCCTCAGTGCATTTGAGCCGCCACATAAAGACCCTGAATGGGCTAAAGTCTATCCAGAGTTAGGTGATGATTTTGATGGCCCTATAGCAGCTGCACCTCAAGCAGTTGGTGCATCAGCTCAAATGGATAAAATGCTTTCTGAAGCTAAAGTAGGACCAGATTTAATTAAAAGCTTAGGTGATGGAATGAGAAATTTAGCGGATTCAACTAAAAAGATGTCTAACCTTAGTGATGCATCACTTGCAACTAACGAGTATGCTTCTAATGTGAAGAAGGCTTCAGGTTCTTTGGTAGAAATGAATAAGTCTTATTCTACTGCCATTGAAGGAATGAAGGGTATGGCAGATGCGTCTATGGATACAAAAGAATATCATACGCAAGTTCAGAATGTAACAAAAAGTCTCGGTGCACTTAATGCCGTTTATGAAATGGAATTGAAGGATGCATCAGGTCATACCAAAGCACTGAATAAATTCTATTCTAATGTTAGTGGTGCTCTAGAGAGCATGGCGGAAGCTGGGAAGGAAACTTCTGCTTTCCAAACGGAGCTTAATAAGCTTACAGGCAATATTGCTTCTCTTAACAGAGTATATGGTAATATGCTGACTGCAATGAAAGGATCATCTAATTAATAACTTAAAAGACTAGATTATGTCTGGAGGAAAAGAAACAGCACGTCAAAAGATGATCGGAATGATGTATTTGGTGCTAACAGCTCTGTTAGCATTGAATGTAAGTTCCACAGTCATAGAGAAATTCATCTTTCTTAACGACAGTTTGGAACGAGCAAATAGAGAGGCTGAGGATAGAAATGTACAGATTCTTGAAGCAATGAGGGAGTCGGTGAAGGAGAAGGGAAGCAAGACTGAAGATGTGGCAGTTATCAAGGATGCAGATGAGGTCAGGGGGAAGACTATAGATCTTATAAGACGATTGGAGGATTATAAGGAAGAATTTATTGAAGAAACGAAGGGCTATGAAGAAGGATACGAATTTAATGAACCTAACTCAAAAGGTCGCAAAGGTAATAGACACCATATCATAGGGAAAACTGATTATGATGGCGTTGGTCATTATATGATGGCTGAGGAAGAAGGTGGCCAAGGACATGGAATAGCATTGAAGGCTATTCTTGGAGAATATACCGAGTACATAAAAGGAGTGATGGCATCTAATGAAGCCCCAGAGGGTGTTTTGGAGCATTTCCAAAGCCTAACTCCAGATGCAATTGATGATCCTATTTATAGCGAGGATCCTAACCAAGAAGGTAAGAAGTGGTCACAGTTGGCATTTGAGTATTCGCCTACTCATGCGGGGTTAGCAACTTTGAGCGAGCTTCAGGCCTCAGTACTTGGCTTTGAAACTAGGGGGCTTGATTTCTTGAAGACAAGGACAGGTTTAACAGAGATAGTTTTTGATGAAATTAAGGCAATGGTTAATCCCGTTGCGAAGTATGTGGTGTCAGGAAGTAAGTATGAGGCAGAAATGTTTATTGCCGCTTCTGCCTCTGCAGCAAAGCCTATAATGAAATATAATGGCCAGGATTTGGCTGTTGTTAACGGTGTAGGTAAAGTAGAATTCACCGCCAGACATAGTGGGGGAAACTCTGGAGCAGAGAAGAAATCATTTACAGCCGATATTACTGTAGCAACGGCTGGAGGTGATACAACTTTTTCAAGTGTAATTGAATACTATGTTGTGAAACCAGCTATAGTAATTAGCTCCAACACGGCTGTTTCTCTTTATCGTAATTGTGCCAACGAAGTAAGGGTGAGTGTCCCTGGTCTATCTGGAAATTACAATCCAACATTTGGAGGTTCAGGAGCACAATTTATCTCAGGGACTGGTGGGGAGTTAAATATTGTTCCCAAGTCCAATGCCAGAAAGGTGGTACTATCTGTGAGCAATGCCGGGCAGAAAATCGGAAATAAGGAATTCAGTGTGAAGGGAATACCCGCACCAACTATTCAAGCCAAGAGAGGGAATACAGTGGTTACCCCAGCTCAACCAATACCAACTGGAACAACTGCCTTACGAATTGAGGCAGTTGCAGATTCGGATTTTGCAGAAGGACATCAGGCAGACGCTCGATTTGTGGTAACATCTGGAGAAGCGTCACTTTTGAGTGGAGGAATTGTTCGTAAGAAAATTCCATTTAGAAATGGGCAGTTGGATTTGAGAAGCATTGCATCGAATGTCAGAAAGGGAGATGCATTGGTTATAGAAATAAAATCAGTAGCTAGAAGAAATTTTCAAAACCAAACGGAGAACTTTCCGAAGTTTGCAAAATTCCTTTCTATCAACTATTAAGTGTGAATTAAATACAGAGGTATGAAACGAATTTGTTATGTGTTTTTAGCGGGATTTATGGGGCTTTCGTCTTTGCAGGCGCAAGATTCTATGAAGAAACCGGAAGTGGCTGAAATCTATAAAATGTTTGCCAAAACGATGGTAAGAAGAATGGATTTGGAAGAAAAACAAAACCGACCTTTCTTTTCTAGAAATGGAGAACTTCCTAAAATCCTTATAGACGCAGCAAATAATGGAGATCTGAAAGTCTATCGTTCTGATAGTTGTCTGAATGTTATGGCAGATAGTACCATGCAAAATATGATGGCTTATACGGTTACCCAACAAGTTCCTCAGGATTCTAATGATCCTTTTTCACCTTTGGTAGATACAGATGTTACTACCGATATTCCTAGTAATTTATTTACAGTAGCGTATATAAAGGAAGATGTGATTTTTGATCGAAACAGATCTAGAATGTATTGGTACATAAATACCTTAACTATTACTGTTCCAGGAAAACCGGAATATGTTACCCAATACGGAATTACTGGAGAAATGAGTAATTATATGCACTTCAAATATGAGGAAGTGGTAGATGTGATGCGTAGTGATAAGTATAAGGATGAGGCCATTTGGTATAACGGACAAAATGTTGCTGCTCATAGAAATATGAGTGATGCATTCGAGCTAAGAATTTTTTCAGCTCCTATTATTAAAGTTTCCAACAATCAGGATTTGGATATTCGTCAGCAGTACGGAAATGAGATTGCAGCCGATCCTATGAAGGCAATGATTATTCAACAGAAGCTTGAATATGATTTATCAGATTATGAGGCAGAGCTTTGGTCGTATTGATAAGCTATTGAAAATATTTAAAAAGGAGATCAATCAAGATCTCCTTTTTTGTTTAATGAAGTGAAGACAATTTGCGCTTTTGATAGGCCAATGAATTGTGCTAGTTCCGTAATTGAAGCCGCCTTGATTCGTTGTACGCTCTTAAAATGATGAAGGAGTTTGTCTTTTGTTTTACTGCCTATCCCCTCTATCGAATCAAGTTTTGATACAATTTGACCCTTACTTCTTTTATCTCTATGAAAGGTAATGGCAAAACGGTGTGCTTCATCTCTAATTTGTTGAATGAGTTTCAATGACATTGATTTCTTATTTATATGAAGTGGGTATGGGTCATTAGGAAGATATATCTCTTCTAATTTTTTGGCTATTCCAACGATAGGAATCTCCCCGTATAATCCCAAGTTTTTCAGCGCATCACACGCTGTACTTAATTGTCCCTTTCCTCCGTCTACGACTATCAAGTCCGGAAATGGTTCTTTTTCATCCCTTAATCTTTTATAGCGCCGGGTCACAATTTCTACCATGGAGCCGAAATCATCTGCCCCCACAACCGTTTTAATTTTGAATTTCCGATAATCTCTTTTTGAGGGTCGAGCATTTTTAAAACAAACCATTGACGCTACTGGGTTTGACCCTTGAATATTTGAATTATCAAAACATTCGATATGATGCGGAGTGTTTTCTAATGACAGATCTTCTTTTAGCTGAGCAAGAATTTTATCACTTATCGAGGGAGTGTTATTAAGACTTTCCTTTCTATAATATTCAACATTTTTGAGTGAGAGATCAACAAGTTTTTTTTTGTCTCCAATTAAAGGGACTGAAATTTCAATAGGTTCCCAAGTTTCAGCTTGGAGATTGGTTAGCACTGTTGCATTCGTGCTGCTAAATCTTTTCCTCAGATTGAAGATGACTAGTGGTAAAATTTCATTTTCACTTTCATCAAGTTTTCGTTTTACCTCAATCGTCTCAGATAACTTTATGGAACCTTCATCTATTTTCATATAGTTAATGAAAGATTTATCCTCATCTGATTTGATGGTGAACACGTCCGTGTCAGATATTTTGGGGTTGGCTACAAGCGATTTTGATTGGAAGTTGTCAAGCGATTCCAGCCTTTCTTTGAATACCTGAGCTTCTTCAAAGTGTAGGTGCCTAGTCGCTTGCTCAATTAATTCCTTGAAACTTAATTTAACGGCCTGAAGATTACCTTTCAGAATATGTCGGATATGAGCTATGTCGTTATTATAATCATCTTCACCTTGATGTGATTCGCAAGGACCCTTGCAGTTGTTAATATGATATTCAAGGCAAACCTTGAATTTGCCAGATGTGACATTTTTCTCTGAAAGGTTGAATGAACAAGTTCGAATTTTGTAAAATTTCTTAACCAGATTCAAGACGTTGTTCATTGCTCTCACGCTTGTGAAAGGGCCAAAGTATTCTCCATCGTTCTTCTTGACCTGTCTAGTGGAGAATACCCGTGGAAAACGCTCATTCTTTAAGCAGATGAAAGGGTAGCTTTTACCGTCCTTCAGCATAATGTTATACTTAGGCTGATTTTCCTTAATTAGGGAATCCTCAAGAACAAGCGCCTCGTATTCCGTGTTGACAATGACAAATTCTATTTCTGAAATTTCTCTAACTAGCCTCAAGGTTTTGAGACTTTCTTGTTGCGCGCGAGTGAAATAGCTAGCCACTCGTTTGCGTAGATTCTTAGCTTTCCCTACATAAATTATGACCCCTTCCTTGTTCAAGTATTTATAGACACCCGGAGAATCGGGTACCTTACGAAAGTTGTCTTTCTTGTATCGTTGAAATTCCCATTCATTCATTCCCACTCCTCTTCCCTAACTGGCGGGGCATCCGTACTGTCAGATTGAATGGGATTTTCATACAGACTACAATCTAAAACTGTTTGTAACGGCTTGCTTGGTCTGTCAAAGGCACCACCTTCATAATCAAGCGTACTGTCTGCGTAGACTTTCAGCATGAAATTTTGCCAGATTGGCATAGCTGTCCGTGCCCCTTGTCCCATGGCCCAATTCCTAAAGTGGATACTTCGATCTTCGCCCCCAGACCAAGCACCTGCCGCCAAGTCTTTGGTGACACCCATAAACCATCCATCCGAAGCATTTTGGGTTGTGCCAGTCTTAGCTCCAATTTCATGATTATTGCGTAATTCCCGACTCAGTCCCAATGCTGTTCCTCCAGCTTCTTCGGAAGTACCTCTGAGCATATGTAGCATTACGTAGGCAGTTTCTTCGTTAATTGCTTCTGTTCGATCAGTCGGGAACGATTGAATAATATTACCGTTTTTATCCTCGATCCTTGAAATGAATAATGGCACGGTATGAACTCCTTTATTCACGAAAGTGGAATATGCTCCGACCATTTCGAAAAGTGAGACATCCCCCCCAGAGCCCAAACTAATTGATGGAACCGCTTGAAGATGGCTGGTAATGCCCATTCGTTTGGCATAGTCTACAACAGTTTCTGGCTTTATTTTCATGCCAAAATAGGCGGTGATTGTATTTACAGATTTTGCCATCGCTTGCCGAATGGTCATCATTTCGTTTGTTGGTGCTGCACCTGCATTGCCTGGAGTCCATGTTGGGGGATCTTGTTCTGGAAGATCGTATGTCTGAATCACATCCACTGCAGTTTGGCATGGAGAATAGCCATTTGCAATTAGAGCGGTATATACGAAAGGTTTGAACGTTGACCCAGGTTGTCTTTTACTTTGTTTCACATGGTCATATTTGAAATATTTATGATCAATACCTCCAATCCAGGCTTTAATATGCCCAGTGTTTGGTTCCATGGCCATAAATCCGGCTCGAAGAAATTTCTTGTAGTAGGCTAGGGAATCATATGAATTGAATACTGTATCTACATCTCCCTGCCACGAAAAGACACGCATGGGTTTTGGCTGATTAAGGTAATATTCTAGCGAATCAGACTCTTTACCGAATTTGTTGGTTAGTGATTTGTAAGCTGCGGTTCGCTTGATTGCATTTTTCAGGAAGCCTTTGATCTCTTTCCACTCTTCGTCTATCCATGGCTTGCGATCACCGACATGCTCATTGAAGGTTGCTTGCAAATTAGTCATGTGCTCGGTTAGTGCTTCTTCAGCATATTGCTGCATCCTGCTATCTATCGTTGTATATATCCTGAGTCCGTCATCATAGAGATCATATCCATTTTCGTCACACCAGTTTCTCAGGAAGTTACCAGCGACCTTCCTGAAATAGGGTGCTG
>JAAEPI010000474.1 GCA_024232835.1 Cytophagales bacterium | reverse complement strand
CTTTTCGACGGGTTGGCGGAACCAAAGATATTCATGTTGATATTCGGATTGTTTCGGCGACAAATAAAGACCTATTGGCAGCAATTGAAGAAAAAACATTTCGGAATGATCTTTATTATCGATTGCAGGTTATTCCGATTTATTTATCGCCGTTACGTGAGCGACGTCTGGATATTCTGGTATTGGTCCATCATTTTATCGGTATGTTCAACCGTGAATTCGGCAAGGCGGTCAAGGGGATATCGCCACAGGCTGAGAGTTTTTTGCATGAATACGATTGGCCAGGGAATGTACGTGAGCTACGCAATGTTATTGAGCGAGCTATTATTCTGGAGAACGCTGAAATTATGCAGCTTGAACATTTGCCACGAGAGCTAGTTTTTCGCTCTGATGATTCTGGGAGCGGGCCACTAGATTTTGTATTGCCGGCTGATGGGATCGATATTGATGATGTTGAGCGGGAGCTGATTCGTCAAGCATTGGATGTGTCTGAAGGGAATCAATCGAAGGCAGCAAAGAAGCTGAATCTGGGGATAGATGCTTTTAGGTACAGGATGAAGAAATTCAAATTCTTATAGACAACTTATTAGAGTTTG
>JAAEPI010000473.1 GCA_024232835.1 Cytophagales bacterium | reverse complement strand
TTTGACATTGCATGCAATATAACATAAATTGCTCTATTTCAGCTAGTTAATTTTAGAGGTAGCCTTTACTTTGTAACCCAAGTCACATATCTCAGGCTACAATACGACTACTTTTGAAAAATTGGAATTAAGAACAACAAGATTGAAATGACTATTGACCAAATCTATACCGGATGTCTTGCCCAAGGAGCCTATTACATCGAGAGCGAAGGGGAAGTCGCAATCATTGATCCTTTAAGAGAATCGGCTCCATATATTGAGAAAGCGGAGAAGGCTGGAGCAAAAATCAAATACATTTTTGAAACTCACTTCCATGCGGATTTTGTGTCAGGTCATGTGGATCTTGCAAATCGAACAGGAGCCAAAATTGTTTATGGTCCAACCGCTAAGACGGCATTTGATAGCCATGTTGCAAAAGATGGTGAAGTATTTAAACTTGGTAAAATCTCGATCAAAGTGCTGCATACTCCAGGCCACACGATGGAGAGTAGTTCGTTCCTTTTGTTTGATGAAAAAGGGAAAGAACATGCCTTATTCAGTGGAGACACTTTATTTATAGGTGATGTCGGAAGGCCTGATTTAGCACAAAAAGGTGATATAACCCAAGACGATCTGGCGGGTTTTCTATATGATAGCCTGCGTTCCAAGGTCATGACCCTTCCAGACGATGTGATTGTATACCCAGCTCATGGAGCCGGCTCTGCTTGTGGGAAGAACATGAGCAGTGAAACATCTGATCTTTTGGGTAGCCAGAAAAAAACAAATTATGCTTTACGTGCTAATATGACCAAAGAGGAATTCATTGATGAAGTTACCGCTGGTCTATTACCGCCACCACAGTATTTCGCCTATAATGTAGCACTGAATAAGTCAAGTGTAGGAGGAGTTGATGAAATACTTAGGACTGGAAATGTGGCACTAGAAGTAGACACTTTTATTGCCATGGCGAATCACGAAGGTGCATTGGTGCTTGATACCAGGCTTCAGTCGAATTTTGCAGCAGGTCATATTCCTAACGCAATCTATATTGGAATTGATGGCGATTTTGCGCCTTGGGTTGGAGCTTTGATCAAAGATATTCAGCAGCCTATTATTTTTATTGCCGACAGTGGACGGGAAAAAGAAGTTGTGACCAGACTCGCGCGAGTGG
The DNA here is from genome assembly GCA_024232835.1 of Cytophagales bacterium. Lineage (GTDB taxonomy): Bacteria > Bacteroidota > Bacteroidia > Cytophagales > Cyclobacteriaceae > JAAEPI01. The sequence goes on along the minus strand of JAAEPI010000473.1, from coordinate 19,713 downwards.
GGTATGATAATACGCTTGGTTACCTGAAATGTGGTATGGCTACCTGGATCAACGCAGGAAACGGAGTAGGAACTTTAGAGTCAATTTCTGCTGAGGAATTTTCTGGAAAACTTGAACAAAAAGAGCTGAATATCCTGGACGTGAGAAGGCCAAGTGAGTATGATGCCGGGCATGTTGAAGGGACACAGTCACTTCCCCTTGACTTTTTAAGTGAATTGATGGATCAAATTGAAGGAGATAAACAATATTACCTATACTGTGCAGGTGGCTTTCGATCAGTCATTGCAGCTTCTATTTTGAAGTCACGAGGATTTCATAATGTAATAGATGTTGCAGGAGGATTTGAGCGTATATCAAAGACTGATGTGCCAACTACAGCATACGTTTGCCAGTCTACTCAGAAATAAATGTGTACAAATGCTGCCGACTTTAAGGTAAGACTGTACCACAAAAAAAGACCTCTATCATCTGACAGAGGTCTTCAACTTTTCTAAAATCACTACTCAAACAAAAATAATCTGGCAACCTTCATCTTGAGCTCGACTATAAAAATCTCCGACGGTTAGCACTCCGTCTATATCTTCCCAAAGATCCTCCTTGGTGAGGTGGAACATTTCCATCGCAAGTTTACAGGCGAAGATTTTGCCGCCTGAGGCTTTGTAAATTTCAAGAAATTCACTCACTGTAGGAATATCAAGCTTGTCCATTTCTTTTTTCATCATGGTACTCGCCAACGTTTCCATTCCGGGTAGGCCACCAATCATTGTTGGAATGTGTAGGCCTGGGTTACCGACAGTTGCCACATGTAAATGATCCATTTTTTTTGGCTGGAGCATTTCCAAGCCAAAAAATGTACAAAATAATTCAGATTCAATTCCTTCCATTCTGGCACCATTAGCCAAAATCAGTGCGGCATAGACTGAGTCTACTGTCGCCTTGGAATTAATGATCATTATCTTCTTTAAAGATTTTTCTTTCTTTATTGATGTTTGAACAGGTGCATCTAATATTTCCATGATTTCAATTTTTTAAAGGTTTAAATACAGCTCGCGGGTTTGGCTATTCCAGCTATTCTAGAGGCTTTTTTTAATGGCCCCTCTGGGAATAATTCATAAAATTCCTTTATGTCAACAACACCAGATTTTCCTATTTTTCGAATTGAAAGAGACGTTCCATTCTTTTGCTCTTTTCTCAAAAAGTTTACTACTTCAAAATGACGATTGGTTAGTTCGATACCTTCTTCGGCTGCAATGGCCCGGGCAATTCCCTCATGCCATTGATCCATATCCAGCAAGTATCCTTGTTCGTTTACTTCTATTTTCTCATTTGCTAATGTTGCTTCCATGATTTCTATAGTTTAAGCTTGTTTATACTGCTACAAATTTTTCTTCTTCCAATTCTTTAGTGGGTAATTCTTTACCCGCCAATTGCATCTGAGGAGTGATGAAAAGGATCTTTTTACCTTTCATCAGCATATTCCAATATACCCACCTGAATCCTAATTTTGCCCAGTGATTTACACGGTTTTCCTCTAATAGTTTCATTGGACCAATTCCTTTGAAAGGAAATACACCCTGCAACGGTTCAGTTTCGTAATTGAAATCGATCAACATGGCTTTGTTAAACCCTGTTTCTACGAAGCAGTTGGCATGCCCGTCAAAACTCTCAAGGAGAGGCTCTCCGTCAATGTATCGGAGAATGTTATCTGTTAATATCTCCGCTTCGAAATGGGCAACAGATCCAGCCTTAGAAGTCGGCACGTTAGTCGCATCACCGATAACGAATATGTCTTCATATTCTTCCGATTGGAGCGTGTGCTTATTGGTTGGTACAAAATTGAGGTCATCACCTAACCCTGATCTCATTATCACATCATCTCCCATGTTAGTTGGAACAGTTACAAGAAGATCAAAATCTACTTCTTTGTTATCCCATGAGATAATTTTTTTGTTTTCATTATCTACTTTCGCGATTGCGAAATCCGGAACTAAATTGATGTTTTTATCCTCAAGGAAATGCCCCAATTTAGATGCTGCTTTAGGTTTCGTAAATGCACCATCCATAGGGGTCACATACTTAATTTCCACCTTGTCCCGCATTCCCTTTTTCTGAAAATGCCAATCGGCCAAGAAGGCAAATTCAAGCGGGGCTACAGGACATTTTATTGGCATCTCAGTTATATGTACAACTAGCTTTCCTCCTTCCCAATCACGTAGTTTATTTCGTAAATTTTTGGCTCCCTCGAAAGTGTAAAAGTCAAATACAGATTTATGCCATTCTGTACCTTTCATGCCCTCCACTTCTTCAGGAGCGATTCTGGCACCTGTAGCTATAATTAAAATATCATAATTGAGATTCTTTCCACCAACCAATACAACCTTTCTATCATTTGCCTTTATTTCCACTATTCCCGTTTGAATGTATTGTACGCTTTTAGGAAGGTAATTAGTCTTTGATTTGAAGCAATCCTCTTCTCCATATATGCCAAATGGAAGAAATAGGAATCCTGGCTGATAATAGTGCTTTCCATGTATATCTACCACAGTAATTGTCCAATCATTTTTTCTAAATCTTTTAGACAGGTGATTGGCCATCATCGTTCCTGCTGAACCTGCTCCTAGTATGACTAAATTTTTCATGATCAAACTATTTTAGTAATTCTAAATGCTAATTGACATATGAATCCATGCAAATATGTTAACGTGTAAAGTATAACTAGACCGAACCTAATCTAGAATGACATTCATCACCCTAAGAGCAGATTAAAATCTGCAAACAGGAGCAATTATAAAACGCGTTTTTGAAAAAAAATAAAAACTGGAACAGTTATTGCAAATATCCATCAGACGATTAATTATGGATAATTGCCAGTTAAAATAGTAAATTATTTATATTGCAATTTCTAATCACACTTCTTTACGCTTAAATGCTTAACACATGAAACTAAAGAAGATTTTTCTTATAGATGATGATGATACGGTCAACTTTATTAGTAAAAGGCTAATTCAAAGATTCGAAATCACCGACGAGATTGTTGCTAAAAACAGTGTGCTCGAAGCGCTTGATGTTTTGAAAGTCGATGCAAAAAACGGCAGTTTACCAGAGCTAATTTTTGTCGATATCAATATGCCGGTAATGGATGGATGGGATTTCATCGAGGAATTCTCAGCCATTGGTTCAGAGGTTGCTGATACTAAAATTATTCTTCTCACTTCTTTGATAAACCAATCTGATAAGGAACGTGCAGATGGGATTCCTATAATTTCAGCTTTCAAAGAAAAACCCGTAACCATTGAGATGTTGAACGAAATCCAACGAGATATTCTATTATTAGTTGATCCTTAACATAAAACGGGCCCCCTCTTTTGGTTGGCTCTTTACACTTATGCTCCCCTTATGAAAGTCTATGATCGTTTTGAGGAGATTCAATCCCAACCCAGTTCATGACTCATGTGTGTGGAATCGTTGAAAAGGCTTGAAAGCACTATCGTAATTTCTTACCGAATCAAATCCAAGACCATTATCCTTCACACTCAGAAATGTTTGACCATTCTTAATGGAGCTTTCAATTTCTATAACCAGTGACTTCTTTGGATCACGGAATTTGATCGCATTGGTCAGTAGGTTTTGAAGAATACTTTGAAGATGAGGTCTTGGATACACAATTGTCGGGCATTGCTTATAATTCACTTTAATATCAGCACCAGCCTCCTCTGCCTGAGAAGTCAGAGTACTTACAACGTCTGCGACTATTTCTTTGAACACTAGCAGCTCTTCTTCACTTTTCAATTCTTGTCGGAGCAGGGTAACCTTTTCTAATGCGTAGACAGTCTCTTCGAGTTGCTCCACTGATTTACTGGTGTTATTAACAACTGCGTTGAAGTTGCCTCTACCATATCCTTTTTCAACAGCTTCACTAGAGATTTGACATTGGCTAGTGGGGCTTTGAGATCGTGTGATGTCTGGTAAGAAAATTGGATAAATTTCACTTTGAGACTTTTGTAGTCGTTCGGCCATTGAATTAAAGGACTTCACAAGACTTTCAGTCATGCTGGCTCCTCGCAACCTCACTCGTGTATCAAGCTGACCATCACCAATTTGAGCACTCTGGTTCGAATGTCCTCAAGTGGGCGTCATATCCGGTAACTGTGTACATAGGCCAATGCAAGAGTCACAATAACGAAAGTCAGGGTGAGAATGATAATCCAATCACGAGATAACAATTCTTCATCTTCAACAGTTTTTACAATTGTTTCAGTAAACATTTCATGCCTGACTAATGTCTCGGCTATCCGCTTATTCAATTCATCTTCCTCTTGCTCGACACGATGTGAGGCCAAAATGGCATTCTCAAGATCACCTTGTTACAATAATTCAATTAATTCTAAAGCATGATTTTCATAATTGGTATGATCTATTTCTAACTTCCTCAACGACAAGTGAAGGTTCCTTAACATCATAAGATGAGCTTTTGCTTTGGTAGTCTTCATAGAGGGATACCTGTTCATCAGCTGATAATAAATCTTCATCTACAGCTTTCGCCAGGTACCTAAAGGCACTATCTGATTTGATGAAATTAATTCTCGCCAAATCGACATTATCTCCTTCCTGCGCATACCTTATTGCGTGTTCCAATAGAATGGACTGCTCCAGTTGATTTGTTTCAATTTGCGTGAGAATCTCAATAAGTGGAAGATCAATGTCTTCTATTCCCTTATGCGTTATTGCAATTCGAATGAGACTTACCGCCCCCAGCAATACCCACAAGAAAATTACAAGGCCACTTCTTTTCAAAAGAGAATCTCGTGTTTTGTTTTTTTATGCTCATTCAATTTCAAGCTTGATGATCATAATCCTAACCACATCATCCAATTTTAGCGTTTCAATTTTGAGGAGGTCATATACTTCAGCTCTTCTTTTTTATCATCGTCATGCTCCTTTATCAAATCCGAAAGAAAAATTAGATTGGACAGTGGATGGCGAATGTTATGCGCAGTGTAATAGGCATATTCAGATATTGTGTCTTTCATCTGCACCCAGGGATTTAATTTTTCTGCAATTTTCCTATTGTCCACATCATCGATAAACGCATAATTATTGGCATAGTAACTCTGAGTAATCGTAACTAACGTTAAAAATAATGTTCGGAATTAAGCTTTAAAAGTACTTTTACTTTAATTCCCAATTTCGCTAAATCTCCCACTTAAACGTTAGCCTAGAGTAATTATTTTCTCGCCGAAAAAGAGGGAATGAGTGATAACGGCAGTGATGAAATATTTTGGGTTCTGTCATTCCAAATCTGAGGGGGATCAGCATCTATACGAAGAAATCCAAACAGATTGCCCTCTAAATGAGATGGCATACTCATTTACCATAACCAGTTATGCTAACTTATTTTGTCTCGATATTGCAAAAAAATAATTCAATCTAATTGTACGCCATCTCAAAATTAAAATGGTATAAAACACTCATTCTATTTCCTCCAGCAGGAACCTATTGCTTATAGACCGTAGTAGTGGCTGCTTTTGTTTGAATAAAATACATCCCCATGGCCAGGCTGGATATATCGATAATTGCCCTGTTCTGACTCTGCTCCCGTAATTTTGTTTGTTGTGTTACATCCTGGCCCAGTAAATTAAGAATGGTGATGTCTTTTATATCCGTTTCGTTTCCGGTAATTGTTAGTATGTCATTGGCAGGGTTAGGGTATATTGATATTGATATTGAACTGGTCATTTCAAGGCGTATAGTTACTACCTTTGAGTAAGAGGATTGTCCGTCAAAGTCGGTTTGTTTCAGCCGATAATACGACAGACCATAATAGGGTTGGCTATCTGTGGTAGAATAACTCAAAGGCTTAGAAGCATTTCCTGCCCCGTCAATCGTTTTTACTATTTCCCAGGTGGTGCCATCAACAGACTTCTCTATGGTAAAAAAGTCATTATTAATTTCAGTGGCTGTTTCTCAGGCTAAGCGAACGTAGGTATTATCCATAGGGATAGCACTAAACCCGATAAGCGCTATTGGTAATATGGCATCACTTTCAAAAATATAGGCTGACCCGGAGTTACTTCCCTTGTTATCATTACGATTTGCTCCCACAATGACCTCACCACCTGATATGGCTACTGAATTACCAAATTGATCATCTAAATTAGTATCGTGAGAGTCATCATATGTCAGCGGAGAAATTTCATTCCAAGTACCCGTTTCATCAAGAGCATAAATATAGACGGCTCCTGCATAGCTATTCATCCATGGGGCCCCCACAATAACTGTATCTCCGCTTATACTTATGGCTACAGATTCGCCAAAATAACCACCTACTTCAGGAAAGTCAGGCTGCAGTATTTGCATTTCACTCCAATTAGCTGATCCATCAAAAATATAGACCTTTCCGGCTTGATCTGTATCTCCAGCATAATGAGCTCCCACAATGGCCTTATCTCCCGATATGGCTACTGAACAACCAAAATGATCAGACGCCACCCGATCTGAGGCCTTCAAAAATCTGGCTCTCTCCCATTCCCCAAGTGAGGCGTCATATTCAAAAATAAAGGCCGTTCCTGCAGCATCTAAACCTGATGGATCATCTTTTTTTACCCCCACAATGGCAAGAGTGTCTCCTGAAATAGCTACTGAGAAACCATATTGGTCGTCATTATTAGGCTGTGGGCTTGTAGTCATCTTTAGTTCCGTTTCTAGAATCCATGTGCCGTTATACTCATAAATATAAGCTGCTCCTTGATAGTTCTCCACTCCCATAGCTCCAATAATTGCTCTGTCTCCTGAAATAGATACTGAACAACCAAACCAAGCACCTGCAGCACCTATCAGTCCACTACCCATAATTTTCCACGTGTCGTCCGTGTCGTCATACTCATAAATATAAGCCGCTCCTGCAAGGGTTCCTCCACCTCCATCACTACGTGCCCCCACAATGGCTCTGTCGCCAGATATGGATACTGAATAACCAAATTTATCATCCGACGAACCTGGGTTCAGGATCATTTGCTTTATTTCCCAATCTCCTCCGCTTAATTCATAAAAAAAAACCGCTCCTCCAGTGTCATGTTCATAGGCTCCCACAATGGCGTAGTTTCCTGATATGGCTACTGAAGAACCAAAAAGATCCCCTCCCCCACCATCATCAGGTACGGTATCCTGTACCATAGTGAAGGTTTGACTAAAGCCACTTATGCTTAGCATACTTAGCATAAGGGCTAGTATATTTTGTTTAATTATGTGTTGCATGCTACTAGATTATTTTTCCAGGTAGAAGAATTAATAAATAATATGGGCAATATATATTTGGTTGTAAGCTTGTTTTTGAAACCCGCCAGTCTGGCTGACTTTGATCCTTCATCCATAATAGAGTGGAATCGAAAGTTTCTAATAGAGACAAATGCATCTACAATGCCATCGGGGCTAAACTTTATACTGGTATTCACCACCATGCCTACTTACGTTGATTGAGGAATTAGCTCCCTTGTTACTACGATACCCTGTATGTATTTTTTTTGTCAAAAAAACCAAAACCGAATTATAATTCATGTTTTCCCTTGCAATTCTTATTCCAAAAGCAATTCAGACAACAAATTATGCTGATTGGAGAGGGATAGTTTTTTTGAAATGACTTTGAACGTGCCTTTCTCATCATGCGTTTTCAGATCTTTTGGCAATCTGAAATCGCGTTCACAAAATGGAGAATGCTCCAAAAATTGACCGTAATTATTTCTGTATCTGGCAGGCGTGGTAATGGCGCTTGAAGATTCAACATAAAGCAACCTGTTTTTCTCCGTGTCAAAATCAATTTGGTAGGTCGCTCCTCTTGGGAGGATTAGGTAGTCGCCATATTTGAAATCAAGTGAGCCATACATTGTTCTCAATTTCCCAGCACCTTCATGTACGAACAGCATCTCATCTGCATCACCATTCCTATAAAAATAATCCTGAGAAAACTCTTTTGGAGCAGTTAAACCAATATGAAGGTCATTATTGACGAACAAAGTCTTTCTGCTATCCAGATATTCTTCTCCTTCCGGAAGTGAGAACCCTTGAAAACTCATGGCTTGCATGTTTTTCTCAATAGCAATCTTCGGGGCTATGTCTTTAATTTTTTTGATTTCTGTAACAACTGTCGGTGGGTACAAGTGGTAGATAAGCGAAGACATTCCTGCAAAACCTGCCGTGGCGAAAAGTTCTTCCTGAAAGAGGCCTCCATCCGGATTTTCAAAAACCGTGTGTCTTTTTGAAGGAATGTTACCGAGCTTATGATAGATCGGAATAACTTTCTGTTTTGAATTGAAAGGCGAAAATAATAAATTGCCTTGATAATAGTTGTTGTGCTAACTAATATTTTGAAGGTATATTAAAAGAACAAAAAATGAATAAAGTAGTTGCCAATGTGTCTGATGCGATAAGGGGAATTGAGGACAACATGACCCTTATGCTTGGAGGATTTGGCCTTTGCGGAATCCCTGAGAATTGTATAGCTGAGATGGTGAAAACGGAGGTCACAGGCCTAACGTGTATTTCCAACAATGCCGGCGTAGATGATTTTGGCTTGGGTCTACTCTTGCAGAATCATCAGATCAAAAAGATGATTGCTTCCTATGTTGGTGAAAACGAAGAATTTGAACGGCAAATGCTGAGCGGAGAGCTGGAGGTAGATTTAATTCCTCAAGGTTCGTTAGCTGAAAGATGCCGTGCTGGTGGAGCGGGCATTCCTACCTTTTTCACTCCGGCAGGCTATGGAACAGAAGTAGGTGAAGGTAAAGAAGTACGTGAGTACAACGGTAAACCACATATTTTAGAATCCGCTTTGTTAGCCGATTTCGCAATTGTGAAAGCCTGGAAAGGAGATACAGAGGGAAATCTGATTTATAAAGGAACTGCCCAAAATTTCAATCACGTAATGGCCATGGCGGGAAGCATCACCATTGCCGAGGTGGAGGAACTAGTGCAGCCAGGTGAATTGGATCCTAATTTTATTCATACGCCAGGAATTTTCGTTCAGCGGATCTTCCAGGGGGAGAATTACGAGAAGCGAATTGAACAGCGAACAGTTAGAGAAAGATGAGTTCATTGATCAATTTGGAAATTTGGAAATGAAACAATGAGAAGTGATAAGGACAATTTAATTGTTGATTTGACATTTCAATTTTCTTTGAAAATCATCGCTTTTTCTGAAAAATTGGAGGCCAAGAAAAAGTATGTTATTGTGAAATAATTATTGAGATCGGGAGCATCCGTTGGAGCAAATGTTTGGGAAGCTCAGAATGCTGAGAGTAAGGTTGACTTCCTACATAAGTTGAAGATTTCAGCCAAAGAAGCTGATGAAACCGAGTACTGGCTGAGGTTGTGCAAGTATTCTAAGGACTACCCATTTGAGGAAGGCCTAATTGAAGACCTCAATTCAATAATTAAAGTTCTTTCCAAAATTATTGGTACATCAAAACGAAATCAAAAATCATCAAACCAACTCATCAAATTGATATGTTAGATAAAATCGGAATTGCAAAACGAATCGCTCAAGAACTCAGAGATGGCTGGTATGTGAATTTAGGAATTGGCATTCCTACCTTAGTGGCCAACTACATTCCTGACGGAATTGAGGTGGAATTTCAGTCAGAAAACGGAATTTTAGGCATGGGCCCTTTTCCGTATGATGGCGAGGAAGATGCCGACATGATTAATGCGGGAAAACAAACTGTGACTCTGCAACCCGGAGCAGCAATATTCGACTCATCTACTTCTTTTGCGATGATCCGTGGACAGCATGTGCAGCTTACAGTACTTGGTGCAATGGAGGTCTCCGACCAGGGGGATATCGCCAATTGGAAAATACCAGGCAAGATGGTGAAAGGAATGGGTGGAGCCATGGACTTGGTTGCCTCTGCCGAAAATATCATTGTGGCCATGATGCATGCTAATCGGGTAGGCGAATCGAAGCTTCTGGCTGAGTGTTCCCTGCCAATAACAGGAGTTAAATGTGTGAAGAAAATAGTGTCCAATTTAGCCGTACTAGATGTTACACCTGAAGGTTTCAAACTGCTTGAAAGAGCCCCGGGCGTGTCCGTAGATGAAATAAAGAATGCTACTGCTGGCAGACTGGTGATTGAAGGTGATGTGCCAGAGATGGTTTTGTGAGTATCTGGATTTCTTCTAAGTAGGGTCTACCAGAACCAACACACAATATTTGCACATGCAATCTTTTCCCCTCGTCTCGATCATTATGGCCGCTAAGGATACCGAGCCATACTTACCAGATTGCCTTGATTCTATTTTGGCTCAGTCGTATGCCAATTGGGAACTCATTGCCATCAATGATCATTCGTCTGATCGGACTCCTAAGATTCTGGAAGAATACTCAAGAAAAGACACACGGATTAAAGTTGTCCATTGCAAACGACACAAACTTATCCCCGCTCTTAAGGAAGGATATTTAAAGGTGCGAGGTGAACTTATCAACCGGATGGATTCCGATGACAAGATGCCAGCAGACAAACTGGAGGTGCTGGTGGACGAATGGCTGAAATATGGAAAAGGACACGTCATCGGTGGAGGCACTGAACACTTCGTAGATGAAGGAGAGGTGGGTGGAGGATTCAAGAGGTATGAAAAATGGCTCAACGAAGTGGCAAGAACATCCACACACTATGAGCAGATTTATCAGGAGTGTGTGATACCATCGCATAGCTGGATTCTTCACAAAGAAGACTTTGACAAGGTGGGTGGTTTTGAACCTGAAGTTTATCCCGAGGATTACGACCTGTGTTTCAGATTCTATCGTGAGGGCCTCAAAGTAATTGGTATTGACAAGGTGCTACACCATTGGCGAGATCGCTCGGATAGAATTTCCAGAACATGGGAAGAATATAAAGACAATCGTTACTTCGATTTGAAACTTGGCTATTTCTACGAACTAGATCGAGACCCGAATCGACCACTCGTGCTTTGGGGTGCTGGGCGAAACGGAAAAGACATGGCAAAACTCCTTCAAGCCAAAAAGGATCAATTTCATTGGGTATGTGACAATGAACGAAAAATTGGAAAGGAGATCTACAATGTGGAGGTTAAGGCAGACAAAAAAGTGTTTGAAATGGACAGACCACAAATTATCATTGTGGTTGCCTCACCGACAGACAAAGAGGCAATTAGAATTCAGTTAACAAAGTGGAGTAAAATACCTATCAAGGATTTCTGGTTTTTTATGTAGCATTACTTATGAAAGAAATATTGAAACTTGAAGAAGCGATGATGTTTACGCTTTCCGTTTATTTGTTTGTCCAAACCGATTTCGCATGGTGGTGGTTTCCGGCCTTAATTCTCGCCCCGGATGTTAGCATGCTTGGATATTTAGTGAATCCAAGAATAGGTGCATTTATGTACAATCTCTTTCATCACAAAGCGCTGGCTATTGTCATACTTTTAGCTGGTTGGTACTTCGTCCTGCCCTCGTTGGTCCTTTCGGGAATTATTTTATTTGGCCATTCTAGTCTAGATAGAGTATTTGGGTATGGGTTGAAATATTCTGACAATTTTCAACACACACATCTGGGAAAAGTGGGCAAATCATAGCTCCAACTGGTTGTCTTTCAGGTATTTTGTGTGTAAATTCAAGTGGCGACTTTTCCACTCCGATTTTAGTCATGAAAGCATTTACCACCATTTTTATTGCGCTTGTTATTCAAATATCAGCCAGTGCTCAAACTAAGGTGTACTTCTCTGCGGGAAGAAGTGTTTCGAACATTATAGTGATAAGTGATTTCTATGTTTTTGGCACAGGCTTGCAAGTATATCAAACTGAAAATTCATACAATACAAAAGGGATTAGTGATTTTTGGACAGGAGAATTGCTTGTTGAATCTCGTCTAAATAAAGTCGTCAATGGAGTCACTGGAATTTCCATTTTTCAGATGGGTTATGACAATGCGAGAATTTTTGATGATGCAACTGTTGGTAATTTTATAGTAAGCTGGATGTCACTAGCCTCGGTATCCCCCTTTTGTTTAGGGCCAACATAGTAAATGCTATCATCCTGGATATGGGATTTCTTGTTAGCATTCCAATTTCTGCAAAGTTGAATGAAACCCGAAATAGTGGAACCGTCTACGAAGAAAGCCATAAAGGCAAGATTACTTCAAGTCTTACCTCGAATTATCTTGGGGGATTCGGGGGCTATCTTGGATTTACGATTTTGATAAATCGGTACATGCTTACCGCAAGTTGGCAGGCGAGCCAATTTGTAGTGGATAAAGAGCTTCTGGATACCTGGCCAATAGGTGATGGCTCATTGTTTCTAACTGATATGTATCCAAAATTTAGTTACGAAATCATCTATTTGAAGTTGGGCATTCGACTAAAATGAAAGCACTACTCCTTCTACCGATCGCTTGCATTATTTATCTGCAAGGTCTCAGTCAGAACCCGACAGACAGCTTCGCGACAAGCTCTTCGGTATCTAGTCAGCACCTTTCCACAAAAATGTTGATTCGGGCACTTATTTTGAAAGGAGACAGTGCTCTGAGCAAAGGAGATTTGCCCTTGGCAGAGAAGGAGTATAAAAAATCATACGCCCTAATTGAAATTGCTTTACGAGAGAAGAATTCCCATAGAATATCCACCTATAACGAAACAATCTTTGATCCTATAGATAGGCTTGGATATTTGTACATTCTCACTAACAATCTTACGAAGGCAGAATTCTATTTTGAAATATCTCGGAAATTACGAGATGTACATCTCCCGAAAAAAAGTTTATTTCGGGTTCCTCCTTTGGTAGGTTTGGGAGAAGTATATTTTCAAAAGGGAGAATACAAAAGAGCCAAGGAGAAGCTTGATCAAGCAGAAAAAATTTTCAATTCATCGGTCACTGGCTGGTACAATTATGATCACTATGGTAAATCTATCTATAAACCGAAATTCGAAATAGCCTTACGAGAGAGAAACTATAAAGATGCCAAGCGGTACCTGAGTCGACTGTCTTCTGGCGCAACAGTCACCACAGACAAAAATGTCCAAGCCAATATCCCAAGAGTTTTCGATATGCGAGCGAGGTATTATTTGCACAAGGGTGATTATTATCAAGCTGAAAGAAACTTGAAGAAGGCGGAGCAATTTTCGAATGCAATTGCTAATGAATTAGTAAAATTTCAGTTGGAAAGAACCAAAGCCCTACTTCAATGGAGTCAGAGTAAAATTTCAGAGGCATCACATTCATTAATCCAGTTGACTGGCTGGTATAAAGATTACATCTCTGAAAATTTTGCAGCTATGACAGAATATGAGCGTGAGGGGGTTCTTTGAGAAACTGCGGCAGGATTTTGATCTTTTCAATTCTTTCGCCATTCAAAATCAAGACCATGAGCTGGCCCCTCTACTTTTTAAAGAAGTGTACAACAACCAATTGTTCAGTAAAGCACTGTTGCTTAACCATATCAATCGGCAAAAGGACAAGATTTTAGAAAGTGGAAATGTGCAATTAATTCAACTATTGAGTGAATGGGAAAACGAAAAGGAGCACTTGTCTTCGCTTTATTATCAAAAGAAACCAAAGCCAACTCAAATCGAGCAAGCCGAAAGTAAAATCCAGCAGCTTGAGCAGGACATCAACTCCCGATCAGATTTTCTCAAAGATTTGCAAGACGAAGTGAGCTGGCAGGAAGTTCGAGACCGATTGGTCAAAGATGAAGCCGCCGTTGAAATCATACGTATCAGGGCGTTTAATCTTCGAAGCGAATTATCCGAAGTTGGTAATTTTCAATTTACCAATGAGTATAGTTATCTGGTTCTGATTCTTTCGGTGGGCGCAAGAGGACCGGATTTTTTTGTGATCCCTGATGGCAATAATAAAGAGGGGAAGAATCTCAACCTCTATCGTAATTCTATTCTACACAAAATTGAAGATGTACAGTCCTATGGAAATTATTGGAAACCGCTAGGCTCTCAGCTTAGCAACCGAAGCAGCGTGTATTTGTCTGCCAATGGAGTGTATAGTCAAATTAATCTCAACAGTCTTAAAAACCCAGCAACTGGCAATTACGTTTTGGATGAGACGAATTTGGTATTTGTCACCAACACTAAGGACTTAGTACTTTCTCCCTCTGAAATTGTGTCAAAAAAAGCGGCCCTTTTTGGAAGGCCACAATACCTGGTTGGCAACAATATCGAACAGAATCATCAATTAACATCGTCAGAACTTCGTTCATTGGATAGTAAAGTTTTCGATGGTTTTCGGGAATAGATATTCAGTGATCTGCCAGGAACCGAAGAAGAGGTCAAAAGTATTGAGTCTGTTCTTACCCAAAATCAGTGGGAAGTAGATGCTAATTATGGAGCAGAAGCTTCCGAACGGAAGCTTAAGGCGCAGACTGACCCAGGCATATTGCACATTGCTACGCACGGTTTCTTTCTTCAGCAAGACAATTTCGATGGAGTTAATTCCATGATCCGATCAGGTATTATTCTTTCCGGTGTGAACAAGCCAAATGCCAGCTCAGATGATGACGGTGTTTTGACAGCCTACGAGGCTACTAATTTGAAACTTGATTCTACCTATTTGGTTGTACTGTCGGCTTGTGAGACAGGACTAGGAGAAATCAAAAATGGTGAAGGAGTATATGGTCTTCAGCGAGGATTTGCTGTTGCGGGTGCTCGTTATTTGTTGATGTCGCTTTGGAAGGTGGACGATTTTGCTACACAGGTGCTCATACAAGACTTTTATAATAACTGGCTTTCAGGAATGGAAATCCATAAGGCGTTTGCGAATGCACAAGTTGCACTTAGGAAAAAGCACCCGCACCCTTTTTATTGGGGGGCATTTATTTTATTAGGGAATTGATGAAAAGGACTGTAACACTAGTATTCATTTTTTTATTCGCAACTAAGCTCAATGCACAGCTGGATATTCGTGCGGGAATTTCATCTACTTTTAAAAGTGTCAATTTTGGATCTACACGTGTTTACGGCAATTTTTTTACAGAGAGACCCCCGATTTTTATTATGGGGGCAATAATTTTTCACTAGGACCTGTAGTAGATTTTGAATATGGATTCAAGCGGAAATTTTGGAAGAAGGATACGGCACGTACCTTTCGAAGTATGGCAATTACCACCCATAAATCACTAATGCTTGGAATACATTTTAACAATCACCTAAATGAAGAAAAGGGGGTTAGTGATGATAGAGCTAATGGGGATTTCAGGGATGATGTTTTTTCAACATGGTCAAATAGATATGTTCAGATACCTTTGATCTACAAGATCAATATTCAGCCATTCATTCTCGATGAGGATTTTCATATTGGTTTTGGCCTGGGTATAACCAACTCTTTTCTGATTCGATCAGTACTTGAGGAAAGCATAATTATCTACTCCCGAGATGCGGAAGGAACGATTCTTCTGGACTCAAATGGTGATAAAATGGTAACGCAAGTTATTTCAGACAAGGCTGATGTAAGACCTTACTCCAAAACGTATTTGATGATGTTTACTTTTGAACTTAGCGGATTATTTAGGCGCTTATACATGGGCATGAGAGGATGGTTTTCACTCACCAATCAATATTTGTCGGGATTGGAGGATAGCTGGCAACTCAACAACAAGCAGTCTATATATTTTGGCTCATATGAAAATTGGGGAAAAGTGACCTATGCAGGAGGCTCACTTGTGCTCGCTTTTAAAATTAATTGATTTGATTTGTCACAATGCCAAAATTCTTTCAGGTACTCCTCTTTCTGATTGTGGTCTACAACATTCTGGCCTTCCTGATTGGTCAGCTGGAATTTGAGGAGACGACTTCTTACACGTATTCTCAAACGGATCCTGCCTGTAAAGAATATGCCAACGAGGTTGATACTCTGCAATTGCGACAGCATCAACGGTCATGGATTTCCAGATCGGGAAGTAAATACTGCTTGTCATATGAATCCTACAATGCGATCAATGCTGTTGAAGCGGACAAGCGAGATGGACTTATCAACCGCATCGAGGATTATGAGAATTTTTGGGGTGAAGTTTATGAAGAGCTTATTGATCAAAGTGAGGGGGTCATTGAATTTCTAGCTGATTCGTTGGTCACGGTTGCTAGTGAGGATATGTTGGACGATATGCAGCTGGCAGCTCTGGTTGTTTCATTTGTTCAGGACATCCCGTACAGCTATGTACTCCAGGAGGATTGTGGCGAACGAGAAACGCAAGGCAAACCATGCCTTGGTAATACGCCATTGGGAATTGTGAGTCCGTATGAATTTATTCATGCCCTGTATGGAGATTGCGATACCCGTGCCGTGTTGCTTTATGTCCTTTTGGAAAATATGGATTACGACCCAATGATCGTGGTGAGTGATGAATATGCCCACGCTATGCTCGCGCTGAATCTTCCTGCTCAAGGCGACTACATTCGTCACGCAGGTAAGAAATACTACTTTTGGGAAACCACAGCGACAGGCTGGGGGATTGGCATGTTGCCGCCAGATAGCAACAACAAGAATTATTGGAAAAAAGCATTGGTGTCAAATTAGAAATTATGAACAAAGAACTAATCATCCTCGGCCTAATCGAAATCGTTTCGGCATTAACCATCGGAATATTTATTCTTGCCCTCACCTTCAAGATTGTGCAATGGGTTGGGAAGAAATACTATGGAATAGGGAAGTACAATTTGGCCTACAGCATTTTCACAGCGACGATTATGATCTCCGTCGGGCTAATGGCAAGCAGTGTGATTCAGCCACTTATTTCGTCTTTTAGGTTGTTGGATATGCAGCACAATAATTTCATACTTGCCCTTCGATTTCTGGGAACAGGCGTTATTTACATTTCCATTGCCTACTCTGTAGCGATTCTCATCGGCCTGGTCAGCACGTTCCTCTACTCCAAGCTGACTCCCATAAATGAATTTGAAGAAATTAGAGAAAACAACGTAGGTGTCGCCCTCATGATAAGTAGCATCATTATTACTTTGACCCTATTGACCAAAAGTGGCGTTGAATTACTCATAGAGGCGATTATCCCTTATCCAGCTGGCCCACCAGTTTAGAATTATTTTTTTCTTATTTAGAACTAATCCAAATAAATTTCGTACTTTAGATGTATATACATACATCACCAAATGGAAATCATAAAAGAGCATACCAAACCGAAAAGATACGACTACACTGATCGCGATCGATTGGCCATTTTTAACAAGGAATTTCTCCCACACCTGACAGCCATGTACAACTTCGCCTATCGGCTGACTTTTGATGAAGATGAGGCTAAGGATCTGGTGCAGGAAACATTTCTGAAGGCTTATCGATTCATTAAATCGTTTCAACAGGGGACGAATGCAAAAGCCTGGCTCTACCGCATTCTTAAGAATAGTTTTATAAATGATTATCGAAAAAAAAGTAAGCAACCGGCAAAGGTTGATTATCAAGAGGTAGAAAATTTCTATAACTCAGACTCTGTAAATAGTGACATGACCGTGGATTTGAGAATTGATACACTCAAAGACATGATGGGCGATGAAGTGACCATGGCCTTGAATTCGTTGGCGGTGGATTTCCGTACGGTCATTATACTTTGTGACCTGGAAGGATTCACCTATGTGGAAATGGCGAAGCTTCTGGGCATCCCCATTGGGACGGTCAGATCACGATTGCACCGAGCGCGAAATCTTCTCAAAGAAAAATTAGCAAGCTATGCAACAGAGATGGGCTTTGGCTAAATCAAATTTTAGTTTCTTTGCACCCAAACCCCAAGCCTGATGTCGAACGGTACGTGCCCAGAGATTGATAAATACCTTGCTGTCCTTCGTTTGATTCTTGACAATGAATCTAGTGCAGAGGAAGAGCAGTATTTGATGAATCATCTGGATCAATGTAGTTGCTGCTTGAAGGAGTACGAAATTGAGACGCAAGTGAGAGAATTGTTGAAATCGAAACTGAAACAAAAATCTGTGCCGTCAGGATTGGCTAATTCAATAAAAGCCAAAATTATTCAGTCCAAATCAAATGTCCGGTAAAGCCCTAATTTTCTCTGCTCCCTCAGGTGCAGGAAAGACCACCATCGTCCATCACCTGCTCGGCAAATTTCACGAATTGGCATTTTCCATTTCCGCAACCACTCGTCCCAAGCGAAAATATGAGCTGGATGGTCGGGATTACTATTTTATTTCTGAGCCTGATTTTAGGAATAGAGTTGAGAATGATGAATTACTTGAGTGGGAAGAGGTGTACGATGGCGCTTGCTATGGCACCTTGAATGAGGAGGTAGAGCGCATCTGGAAAGAGGGCAAAGTGGTGGTATTCGATGTAGATGTGGTGGGAGGCATTAATCTGAAAAAGAAACTAGGAGTCAAGTCCATGGCGGTCTTTATTGCCGTGAAGGATGTGGAGGTATTGCAAACACGGTTGGCCAAAAGAGACACTGAAGATGAAGCTTCTCTGGAAGAGCGTGTAGACAAAGCACTCCACGAAATGGACAGCCAGGACAAGTTTGATCGCGTGCTAGTGAACAATGATTTGGAGACGGCACTTTATGACGCAGAGCGAATGGTCATTGAGTTGCTGAGGAAGTAAAGAATGCCATTTTAGTGAAAAATGTGTCCCGCAGATAGGCGTGGAAAAAATGAAAGCTCCTCAGTGAACCCTGTTTCTCTGCGGTAAATAATGAAAGCATGAAAATTGGACTCTTCTTCGGTTCGTTCAACCCCATCCACACCGGGCATATGATCATTGCCAATATCGTGCTGGAGACCACCGATATAGAGCAGATTTGGTTTATCGTCTCACCCCAAAACCCCTTTAAGAAAAACAAAAGCCTCCTCTCTGAACATAACCGTCTGGATATGGTGAGAGAGGCCATTTACAACGACTATAATTTCCGAGCAAGTGATGTGGAGTTCACCATGCCTAAACCCAGTTACACGGTGGACACACTCACCTACCTAAGCGAAAAACATCCTGAACACAACTTCAAACTTATCATCGGCGGGGACAATCTGGCCTCCTTTCCGAAGTGGAAAAACCATGAAGTGATTTTAGAAAACTACGGCCTGATTGTTTACCCTCGTCCAAATGCTCAGCCTTCTGACTTATTGGAAAGTTCAAATGTAGAAATGGTAGAGGCTCCAGAAGTGGATATCTCAGCAACACTCATCCGCAAAATGATTCGAGAGGAACGGTCTATCAAATATCTGGTCCCGGAAGGCGTACGAGAGTTGATTGAGGGGAGAGGATATTTTCGGTAGAATACAAGTGCTGGTTTAAAAACGGCTTCCCTTCAGTCAAGCTTTTTCACTCGCTCCCATTCGGTTTTTAGTATTCTTTGAGTAACTCGAACAATTTCCTCTTGTGTCTTAGTATATAATTTATCATCCATTTGCTCTTCTGTACTTTTTGAAGCATCATTTAATTCCCACATTTTATCAATCAATAATCTTGAGTCCTCCTCGTTTGGGTTTACAAGCAATTCGATTTTATGCTGGAGGAATGCTATTTTGTCAGCCTTGGAAAATCGCTCTTTTGTGTTTGAATTAATATCATGTCTAATCCAAAGACCTAAAACAGAATGTGTTGACAGCAATTCTGCTACATTAACCCTTAATGTATTAATCCATTCTTGCCTGACAGAACTACTTTTTTTCTGTCTAGGTCAGAATTCTTTGAGGCCACTTTTAAAGAGTAAAAGGAAAACAGCAACGTAACTAAAGCGAAGATCCAGGGAA
>JAAEPI010000472.1 GCA_024232835.1 Cytophagales bacterium | reverse complement strand
ATGTTGACTTTGGAGATTTTCATCAATAATTTATCCAATATCTGATTTGATTTGACTGTTTTAGTGTTAAATAATCGAAGCACGAGATCTGTTGGCAGTTCAATGTCTTTTATCTGCTTTCTTAGTCCTTCTGTGGGAACAAGGTGAAAGATCTCGTTATCAGGTGCGTTGGAGTCACCATTTCCTGGTGCTAAGATGTATCTTGACATTTAAAGAAGTGATTGAATTAAACCTCCAATAGCAGGTAAAACTGTTGAAAGAATAGTTGCTAATGTACCGCCACTTTGTCCAGTGAACTTTCTTTTTATATGCGAACCTTTAAGTCCACTTGTAGACCGAATGAGCCTTTTGTGTTTTCCGACCTTCTTGTCTTGATGCCTAGAAAGATCTAATTTCTCTTTAGCAAGAAGTGTAAAGATCATATTGAGAACATTGAACAATTCAGAAGGAGCATTTTCTAAAATCTTTCGCCGATTTTTTCTATCACTGGATGCTAGTTTTCTCAGTATATACTTGTGTTGTCTTAGTAACCTAGCTTGTTTCACAGATAAACGCTCGGAAACCATTCCCACCAATCTGTTAGCACTGTTAACTCTTCTGGGAGTTCAGGGGCGAAGCTCAAAACAATAAATCCTCTTGGTTGCTTGGAGCTCCTTAAATAGGCGTTGGTGATCCTCTTCAAATCTTTTCCACAAAATATTTGCCTTGCTAATGTATTAATCTGCCTGAAATGTCGTTGACTATTAAATAGTACAAAATAATGTGCATTAGAGCTCATCATCCTGAATAGTGGACAGTTTGGAAATAAGTTCTGCGTGATATAGAATGTGGAGATTGAACGATGATGAGATCCTAGTATGAAACAGTTTGCCATCTCTTTGTTATCACCACTCAAGATTAAATCATCTACAACTAAGAGACTAGGTTCTGTAGTGTCCATTTTGTCAAAATCTAAGCCTTTGATGAAATTGATTGGTTGTTCCTCAATCTGGTTCCACGTAATCATGAACTCTTGTTGAATATTATACATATAATATATGTTTTTGGGCATCGGATGAACTAGCTTCTGTCTGATAACCTCTAGCACGAATTCAGTTTTTCCTATTCGAGAGGGACCAAAGATGATACAATTGTGTGAAGCGAGAAACTTTACAGGCATCACTGTGTACTAAACAGATCTTTGTGGGGTATCCAGGAATTAGCAGCGTCCGTATATCCAAGGAACTTAACAAGGTACTGAGTCTGTCCGTGTATCTTTCGAGTATCGATTATCGCCTCTATTGGCCAGAGATCCTGCGTCTTATCAACTAGTTGAAGTTCGCTCTTGTAAAACGATCCTTTGATCTCTTCACCTTTATAGTCGCTCAATCCGTATGTAACAGGGTAGCTCTGTTTCACTTCCCTAACATTAAAAACCTCCCATGACCAACTCATTTCATATCCTTTTTCAAATACACCCTTCTTCCTTGTTATCCTAACAGAATCCCCCACTTTAAAAACGGCTTTGGTGTATTTTTTCAACT
>JAAEPI010000471.1 GCA_024232835.1 Cytophagales bacterium | reverse complement strand
TTTTTTCAACTCTTTTGGCTTTGCCGTAGACTTTTGTTGTACTGTATAGTGGTAGCTGCATTTTTTGCACTTATACCTTTGTTTACCTTTTATCTTGCCGGATTTAATACCAGCACTGCTTGAACACTTAGGACAATTCAAGGCGTTTTTCTGTAAAAAATAAGAAAACTATACATAATTAGCAATGCTAGATTTTTTAAGGCCTCCATGAATGGAGGCCTTTTTATTTACCTGCGGCAACTGCCGCAATTGTTAAAGATTCGGGATCATGCTTAGCCAGTTCGTCGCAAAATACCCCAAGGGTAGCTCCTGTAGTTATTACATCATCAACAATCAAGATGTTTTTTTTCTTCACTGCTTCAGGGTCAATGACTTTAAAAACAGAACGCATATTTTCCCATCTGCTCAATTTTCGCTTACGAGTTTGAGTTGCTGTTTCCTTTTGTCTTATCACCACATCATTAGCCAGATTGGAAGCCAACACCTCCTGCATTCCCTCAGCAATTCGATCACTTTGGTTGTACCCTCTTATTCGCTGGCGTTTAACGTGCAGCGGTATTGGGAGGATTAGATCAATTGACTGGTTTATAATACTCGCTATTTCATTTCCAAAACGTATCCCCATCCAAACACCCAATTCTTGTTTTCCATCATACTTTAATTTGTGAATTAGCTTTTGAACAATTCCATCCTTGATATAATCGAGAAAAACATACGCATCCGTAACTTTTGGTTGGAAGGCAAATTTCTTTAACAATTCAGCTTTATTTGTTAAATGTTGACTCTTGGGTAAGCTCAACTCACAACTTAGGCATAGGTGCTCTTCATTCTTTGTAAGCCCTTTGTTGCAATTAATACAAACTCGAGGGTACAATAGAGAAATAAAATCCGCCATGTGTGCTTTCATAATTCAATATACAAAACCGCTATGGTTTATAAAAAAGATTTAGTGCTTCAACAAAAATGGGTAAAATTACTTTCCTCACTTGGGGATTCTCTTGGGAAGAAACCCAAAGATCTAAATAACCTACTTTACCTTATCGGAATTCAAGAATTAGGAAAGGGTATATTAGACTTCAGCAAAGATGAGAAGCAAGATTTAATACACATTGCCATTTGCAAAGTGCTGTCATTGGCTGATTTTTATGAGCTAGAAGGAATAGATGAGGAGGGCTGGCCACATTGGAAACCAACAAGTAAACTACCGCGCCTCGATATTGCTGAGCAAGAGCAGTTGTTGAAAATTTACGTCATAGAATATTTTGAAAAGGAGCTTAATGTAATTCTTTGATCTTATCTTCAGGTTTTTCGTAAACGCATTTATGTCTCTGAAACAGAAAATCGGACAGTTCAAACAAAAATCCTATTGGACTAATGGTATCAGCGGAATCCTGATCACATTGATCGTTGGATTATCCGTATTTCTAATTCTATCATCCCTTGAATACTCTTTCTGGTTTAGCTCGTCTACTCGATCAGTCTTCTTCTATTTTCTGGTTTGTTTAGTCATGCTGTTTTTAATATTCAAAGTTTTGCTCCCGTTTCTATCTTACTTCAAAATACTTAAACAGACCAATGATGAAAAAGCAGCTGAGTCTATATCCGAAAAAATTCCTGAGATAGAGGATAAACTAATTAACTACCTTCAGTTGGAGAAACAAGCCAAAACTGGTCTTGCCAAAGCCAGCATTGAGCAGAAAATAAAAAGTCTGGGTATCGTTGATTTTGCAAAAGCCGTGGATGGAAAGAAGGGTAAGAAATATGGAAGGTATCTGGCTTTTCTACTCATCTTCTTTGGCTTAATAGCTTTCGTTAATCCCCCACTCATTACTAAAGGCGGTGAGCGAATTGTGCGGCACAATAAGACGTTTGTAAAACCAGCCCCTTTCTCCTTTGTTATACTAAATGATTCTCTAAGCACATTCAAACACCAAAACTTTGAGCTTCATGTAAAATTGAACGGTGAGAATCTCCCGAACCAGATGTACCTAATCGCCAACGAACAAAAAGTATCGCTTAGCCAATCAAACTCTGGGATTTTTTCACATGTCTTTGAGAAACCAACTCAAGAAATCGAATTCAATTTGGAATCTGCCGGATTCTCGAGCCAATCCCATATGTTGAAATTGTACAATAGACCCGAGCTGAAGTTAATGTCGGTGAAGCTGGAGTATCCAGACTACATTTCTCAAGATGACCAGACAATTACCAACAGTGGTAATATATCGGCCCCAGCAGGAACGATGGCCACTTGGTCCTTTGAGGCCGGCTCAACAGACGAAGCTGCTTTCTATTTTGCCAATGACACTTTAAACGCTACTCGGCTCAACGAGGAATCATTTTCAATAAGTAAAGAACTGAAAGCGAGTGGAAATTATACTATTCAATTATCAAATTCATTCGCCATCAATGAGTCCGCCCTCAACTATCGGTTGAACATCATTCCCGACGAATTACCCTCTGTTCGTGTAAATTTCATTCCGGACACAGCCTTTCATAAATACGTTATTGTAACAGGTGAAATTGAGGATGATTATGGATTTCACTCGCTCAGGTTTCATTATCAGTTGGGTAAAAAAGTATTCTCAAAAGAAGTACCGATCAACACGGGACTCAAAAAACAGGGTTTTTACACAGAATGGGTTGCAGATACAATAGCTTTTAATAATAGATTAACACTCTATGCCGTTGTTAGAGATAATGATTACCCTGGTGGTTTCAAGGCCGTTAAGTCGCGGGTCTTTAGTTTTGTTAAACCTAGTTTATCCGAATTAGCAGAGTCAATTAATAAAAAATCCCAAAGTGCTGAAGATCAATTGGAAAAAGCCATTTCGGAGACGGAAGAATTACGGAAATCCTTGAAAGATCTCGCAGATCGACTAAAAAGTCAGAATGAACTTGGGTGGCAAGAAGAAAAAATAATCGACGAAAGCCTGGAACAGAGAGAAGAACTAGAGAAAATGCTCGAAGAGTTGAGTAAAAAACACGAAGATCTTTTAAAGGCCAATCAAAATTTTGAACAAAGCAAGCAACTTCAGGAAAAGTCGGAACAATTGGACAAACTGATTGAGGATCTTATGGACGATGAGACCCGTCAACTCTATGAGGAACTTGAGAAATTAATGGCGGACAAGAAAAGTGCCGATGAAATTCGAGATAAAATCGAACAGATTAGTCGACAAGAAAACCGAAAACAAAAGGATTTGGAGAGAATAAAGGAACTTTTCAAAAGACAGAAAATTGAATTTGGTCTTGAGCATGCTTCACAGCAACTTGATTCTTTGGCTTCCAAGCAACTAGAGCTTTCCGATCAGGCCATTGATTCCAGTGCTATGAGCGAACAGGATACTCTTCAAAAAGAGTTCGAAGAAATCGCAAAAGATCTTGAAGAAATCACCGAATTAAACCAAGAACTGGACAAACCCGAACCACTTGACGATTTCAAAACAGACGAACAAGACATTGCTCAAGAAATGGATAACGCTAAAGATGAAATGAAAAGCGGTGATAAAAAGAAATCAAAACAAAGCCAGGAGAATGCAGCAAAAAAAATGCAGCAAATGAGTAAAAAAATGCAGCAAATGCAGGCGGGTATGGAAATGGAAGTGATGCAGGAGAATATAGAACACTTGAGAAAAATTCTTGATGACCTTGTTCGCCTTTCCTATCGACAGGAGGATATTTTAGAAGAATTTAAAGGTGTAAACGCCTCTGACCCCCGTTTTTTAGCACTTTCTCAAAATCAAGTAAAGCTAAAAGAGGATGTGAAAGTCATTGAAGATAGCTTGCTCGCCCTAGCGGGAAGAGTGGTTCAACTATCCTCTTTTATCACAAAGGAAATTGAAGATGTCAACAATCATATGACAGATGCTGTGGCTCAGATTAAAGATCGACAAAGAGGACGAGCACTATCTCACCAGCAATTTTCTATGACCTCTATGAACAATTTAGCATTGCTACTGAATGATGTACTACAACAAATGCAAATGACCATGTCAGAAGCCATGGGTAAGGCAAAAGGAAAACCTCAGAATACTCCCCAACCTAGTCTTGGTGAAATGCAGCAACAACTTGGCGAACAAATGAAAGACCTGAAAGAAGGTGGAAAAACTGGGCGAAAGCTCTCAGAAGAACTTGCCAGGATGGCTGCTGAACAAGAAATGATTAGACAACAACTTGAGGAGCTTAAAAATAAGTTGAATGGACAGCCGGGAGGTAGTGAATCAGCAAATGATCTCCAAAAGGCTATAGAACTTATGGAAAAGAATGAGGTCGATCTAGTAAACAAGCGGTTAACTCAGCAACTTCTAAATCGACAAAAAGAAATTACAACTCGCATGCTGGAAGCAGAGGACGCACTCAAGGAACAACAAAAGGAACCAGATCGTGAAGCCGAATCGGCCTTACAACGCGAACGCCTCTTCCCACCTAACTTCGAAGAATACCTAAAAAATCGTAAAAAAGAGATAGAATTGCTACGAACTGTACCAATAGAGTTAAAACCTTTTTATAAAAAGGAAGTAAACGATTACTTTAGACGTTTAAGCGAAAAACAATAAATGAATACTGTCAACATAGATATCCCCTCTTTACCTGAAAACATCCGCATTGTAGAGAGCTTCATTGATAACATAAAGGAAAAATATTCGCTTAATGATGATGTCTATGGAAACGTCATGATTGCCGTTACTGAATCCGTCACCAACGCGATAGCACACGGCAATAAAGGAGAAAAAAATAAAAATGTATCTCTCACAATGATCTTAGAAGATACCTCCATAAAATTCACCGTCACGGATGAGGGAGAAGGATTCGACTTCAACAATCTGGACGATCCAACATCTCCCGAGAACATCGAGAAGCTTGGTGGTAGAGGAATCTTTCTCATGAAGAACCTCTGTGATGAAGTCAGCTTTACTGAGGATGGGAGGTCTGTCGCGATGACTTTCTATCTTTCCTAATGCCAACAATTTTTTTTGATTCCGATGATGTCTCTTTCCATTGGCACAATGAAGCAGTCGTTATTGTTTGGCTAAACCAAATTGCCCGTTCCGAAAAAATAAAAATCATATCTCTTTCATACGTATTTTGCTCAGATCACAAGCTCTTGGAAATAAATAAAAAGTATCTAAATCACGACTATTTCACAGATGTCATCACTTTTGATCTATCCGAATCTGATGACATTGAAGGTGAGATATACATCAGTACCGATAGAATCTCAGAGCATGCCGTTGAATATTCCGTCTCTTTCGAAGAAGAACTATGTCGCGTGATTGCCCATGGGCTCTTGCACCTGATGGGGTATGATGACAAAACAGAGGAGCAACAACAAGAAATGCGCTCCAAAGAATTCATGTGCTTATCTTTGCTTCAAGAAGTTCCACGTGGAACTTTATTAGTTTAAAACTTCCTTGTGTTCCACGTGGAACACGTTAAGCTTATGTTTCCTGAATACGATATAATAGTTATTGGTGCTGGTCATGCTGGTTGTGAAGCTGCAAGTGCTGCTGCTCGCTTGGGCTCAAAGGTTCTGATGGTTACGATGAACATGAATACCATTGCGCAGATGTCTTGCAATCCGGCAATAGGGGGCGTGGCTAAGGGTCAGATAGTGCGAGAAATAGATGCACTTGGTGGGCGGTCTGGTTTGATCACAGACAAAACCATGATCCAGTTTCGTATGCTCAATCTTTCCAAGGGGCCTGCAATGTGGAGCCCAAGGGCTCAATCGGATAGAATGCGCTTTGCTGAGGAGTGGCGTCTCACGCTTGAACAAACAGAAAATCTTGATCTCTGGCAAGAAATGGTGTCGGGAATTATCGTTAAAGACAAAAGGGTTGTGGGTGTACGAACAAGCTTGGGGATTGAAATAAAAAGCAAGGCCGTTATCCTTACAAATGGAACCTTCCTCAATGGACTCATGCACATAGGTGAAAAACAATTTGGTGGGGGCAGAAGTGCAGAGCATGCAGCCACAGGAATCACTGAGCAATTAATTGAATTAGGTTTCGAATCGGGTAGAATGAAAACAGGCACCCCGCCTCGAGTGGATGGCCGCACGTTGGATTATACTGAAATGGAAGAACAGAAGGGGGATACCAACCCTTCGAAGTTCTCGTTTTTACCAGAATCTAAATCTCTAACTGAACAAAGGAGCTGCTGGATAACCTACACAAATTCTACTGTACATGAAACTCTAAAGACTGGATTCGAACAATCTCCGATGTTTAAAGGGCGCATTCAGGGACTTGGCCCAAGGTACTGTCCGTCCATCGAAGACAAGATTAATCGATTCGCTGAGCGTGACAGACATCAAATATTCGTGGAGCCAGAGGGTTGGCATACGGTGGAAGTGTATGTAAATGGGTTTTCAACTTCCCTCCCTGAGGGCGTACAACACAAAGCACTTCAGCAAATTCCAGGCTTTGAGAAGGCCAAAATGTTTCGTCCTGGGTATGCCATTGAGTATGATTTCTTCCCACCCACTCAGCTAAAACTATCGCTAGAGACACATCTTATTGATAGCCTCTACTTCGCCGGGCAGATCAATGGAACCACAGGCTATGAAGAAGCCGCTTGTCAAGGTTTGATGGCTGGAATCAATGCAACTAGAAAAAATAATAAGGAAGACCCATTTATTTTGAAGCGATCAGATGCCTACATTGGTGTCCTAATTGATGATCTTATCAATAAAGGAACAGACGAGCCTTATCGTATGTTCACATCTAGGGCCGAGTTTAGACTACTTCTGAGACAAGACAATGCAGATATTCGCTTAACCAGGAAAGGTCATGAAATTGGCTTGGCGAGCAATAGACGGTTATCTCTTTTAGAAGAAAAAGAAAATGCAATTGCCGATTTTCTGAAGAAAATAAAAAAAGAGAAACTTTCTCCAAACGATGGAAATACTCGTTTAGAAGAATTAGAAACAGCAACGATAGTTGAGAAGTCCGCCATTGCGCAATTGATAAAAAGACCTCAAGTTCATTTTTCGTCTCTGGAAGGATTAACACCCTCACTTGATCTACTTCTAAACAACCACTCTGAAGAGGTGAAAGATCAAGCCGAAATCCAATTGAAGTATGCTACCTACATTGAGAAAGAGAAAGAAAATTCCGAGCGAATAAATCAATTAGAAACACTCTTTATCAAAAAAGATTTTGCTTATCATTCCATTCCTTCATTATCAGCAGAAGCAAAGGAAAAGCTACTAAAAATTCAACCTGAAACTCTGGGACAAGCATCGAGAATAAGTGGAGTTTCGCCAGCTGACATTTCCGTATTAATGGTTTATTTAGGCAAATAGAATGTTTGAGAAGTTAGAGGAGTGTCCTTCTTGTGGCCACCCAAAATTTGAAAATTACCTCATCTGTACAGATCACTCGGTATCTGGAGAAAGCTTTGCATTGGTGAAATGCGCCAAATGCGAGTTGATTTTTACCAATCCTCGCCCAGTTCGTGAAAAGCTCTCTTCTTATTACCAAAGCGACGAATACATTTCCCATACCAATCAAGCTAATAATTTAGTCAATTGGATCTACACGCTTGTCCGTGGCAAAACACTAATGAACAAGCTCAAATTAATTAGTCAAAAATACGTAAATGGAAAATTGCTGGATTTCGGGTGCGGAACAGGTCACTTTATCAGATACAGTGAGCAGCATGGGTGGACTGTCACCGGATTGGAACCAAACAAGCAAGCAAGAAAATTAGCTACAACTAATCTTAATGGAGCAGTGTACAAAAAGATTTCAGAGATCAAAGAATCTTTCGATATCATCACCGCCTGGCATGTAATTGAACATGTCCCTAATCTCAATGAAACAATCAAAGAACTGTCGAAACGTTTGAATCATAAGGGCTTTCTGTTCATTGCCTTACCAAATTGTAAATCGTATGACGCGGCTCATTACAAAGAAAAATGGGCAGGGTATGACGTCCCTCGGCATCTATACCATTTTACGCAAAATTCCTTTGGCGCATTACTATCCAAACACAAACTTAAATTGGTAGAAACCATTCCGATGAAATACGATTCGCACTACGTATCATTGCTGAGTGAAAAATCTACTACTGGAAATCGTGGTTATCTTAAAGCATTCCAAATTGGAAGAAAATCTAACAACGCTGCAAAACACAGTCTTGAATATTCAAGTTTGATTTACGTGATATCCAAATGAAACAACTTCTTCTTTCCGTAACTCTCATTGTTCTCTTCGATCTATTACTTTCAGACTGTGCCAATCCAAAAGCTCCGACCGGGGGGCCTAAAGACACCATCCCTCCAACTTTGGTAGGAGCGTTTCCTCCCTCAGAATCTGTGAATTCAAATAAACAGGAAATTACATTAGTCTTCGATGAAAACATTTCTGACCAGAAGCTTTTACAGAATCTCATTATAACTCCCAACATCGAAATAAAATATAAAACAACAACCAAAAAAAATGAATTGACTCTTAAGTTTGAAGAGCCTTTTCCGGACAGCACCACAATTACTTTTAACTTCTTCGATGGGGTATCAGATCTTACCGAAGGCACACCAGCTGTAAATCTCACGTATGTATTTAGTACAGGAAACTTCCTGGACTCAATGATAGTATCAGGGAAAGTTAAAGATCTCCTGACAGGCAAACCAAAAGAAAAAGCTATTGTCGGCCTATATCCTAACACCGACACGCTCGACATTTTCAATAGCAAACCAACGTACTTTACCTCGTCAAATGAAGAAGGAAATTTCCGAATCACAAATATCAAAACCGGCATATACAAACTGGTTGCATTTGTTGATCAAAACCGAAATCTTTTATTCGATGCAAGCAAGGAAACCTATGGGTTTATTGCAAAACCCATAGAATTAGATAGCAACATTTTCGGTTTATCGATTCCGCTAATTAAGGTAAGTGCCTCCGAACTGAAATTAATAACCTCCAGAACATTGGGTAGCCATTTTGACATTCAGTATTCCAAAGGACTTGAGGATGTAGACATATCAACGGATATGAAATATAATATATCGGAGGATTTCAAGTCAGTGAGAATTTATAAACCAAATGATTTCGATATAGCGGATAGTCTTCAAACGTCTATTAAAACCTTAGATTCTCTAGGTAATTCACGTAATGATACAGTATTTGTAAAATTTGATGAAAACGTGAGAAAGTCCTCAAAATTCGAATCCGTATTGGAACCGAAAGGAAATCAAATTGATAGAACGGAGAACTATAAATTATCATTTTCCAAACCAGTAAAAAACTTCGATAGTTCTTTGATCCACTTTGCCAAAGACACCACACTGTATTACTCACTCGATTCATCAACTATCTTCAAATGGAATCCAACCCGAACGATATTAGAATTTTCTTCAACATTTGACACGACGTACTACTTTTCGCAACAACAAGAACTTCTAGGAAAGGATACCATAGCGGTTGATACATTAGCTTCAATTAATCCATCCGATTCCACATCAAACGAGAAAGTTGGGGAAAGCCCAGGTCGGAGGACTTCTACTAAAGGAGCAGACCAGAAGAGAATAAGTAACTCCATTGACCTGAATTTCCCTGATGAAACCTTCATCTCTGTTGAACATGATAGTATGAAGCTTTTTACTAAATCTTATTCTTTCCTGAAACAGCTTGAAACGGGCAAAATCTTTCTGACAATTTCAACAGAAAAGCCAATCTACACAGTTCAACTAATTGATGAAAATTACAAAGTGATAAAAGAATTTGCCGGTAAACAGCAAATAAAAATTATTAATATTCTTCCTGGAAAATATAGTTTTCGCATCCTTATAGACGATAATTCAGACGGTAACTGGTCAGTAGGCAACATCTTGAAAAATGAAGAACCAGAATCAATCTACCTCTTTCCTGAATTCACAACCATTCGAGCTAACTGGGAAAATGAACTGGATATCTCCTTTTAGCTGTGGATATGCATGTGTTACATTGTTGATAATCGGCTACATCCCAACAAGTCTCGGTCTCGTCAAAAAACTACTGTGGAAATGAGCCGTTAGCGAACTGTTATCCATAAAAAGTAAACACGCGTGACAGCAAAAATTATTCACACACCAATTTGGACAATTTGTTAGGATTCTCGTTAATTAATTAATTATCAATAGTTTAACCTGTTAGCAAACTGTGAATACAAAATTTCAACTTCTGGTTTATAAACAATTGAAAAAAACAAAAGTATATTCACCGACTTTCCCACTTATCCACCGTCCTAATAGAAGTAATAGTTTTAATTAAACATATATTTATATAATTAGTTAAAAGAAAATATGTTGATAAACCGCGTATTTCTTCATTTGATATTTGTAGGTCTTGCGCTTGTGGGACTTAGCCAGTCCATGCAAATTCAATTAGCTAACGAATACTATCAACAAGGTGAAGTTGAGAAGGCCAAAACCATCTATGATGAACTAGCAAAAGACAGGCGGTACATCTCTCGAATAAACGCGAACTATCTTGAAGTGCTCAAACAAATCGGAGAGCAGAAGGAAATTGAAAAATACCTTAGTCAAATAATAAAATGGTATCCAAGTAACATCGCTTATCAGATAGAGGAGATTGCTTATTATTTTGAGAGAGATGATCAGAAAAAGTATCAGCAAGAAGTAAATTCCTTGAGGGAGCAATATGGAGCGAATAGATTTCAGTTGAGCATGATCGCACAGCAATTAGCCAATAAGCGAATGTATCATCAGTCTGCAGAGTTTTTTTTAATTGCCCGAAAAGCCAGCTCCATACCCAGCAGTTATGCACTGGAAATGGCCAGAGTATATGGGCTCTTGAATGAAAAGCAAAAAATGGTAGACGAGTACCTCACATACGCCAGGGAAAACCGACAAAACACAGCCTACATAAAAAATATATTCCAAAATCTACTGAAAGATGAAGGTGACCTCTCCTATTTGGAAAACGCATTGATTGAACGAATGCAGCAAGAACCGAATGAAAGAACTTATCCGGATTTGATGATATGGGTTGAGCTCCAACGAAAAAATTTCTATGGAGCATTTTTGCAAGCTCGTGCTTTGGACAAGCGAGAACAGACCAATGGTAATCAATCGCAGCGTGTAGGAAAAATTGCTATTGACAATGAAGGCTGGGATGATGCGATTTCAATCTTCACATATCTAACGAAGAATTATCAAGCGGCCCGCAACCAATCGTATTACAGAAAAATGCTCATCGAGGCGAAAGAAGGAAAAGCAAAAAGCACATTTCCGGTAAACAAAGCAGCGATCAAAAGTTTAGTAAGGGAATACCGTGATCTTTACGAGGAACTTGGCCCAAATAATTATACGTTCGAAGCACTGAGAAATCTGGCCAGTTTGCATGCGTTTTATTTAGGAGAAATTGACACAGCCGCCATTGTTCTTCGGCATTTGATAAGCTCACCACGAGTTGGAAAAATCTTGGTTGCTCAAGCCAAATTAGACCTGGGAGATATTTATATTCTTCGGGACAACCCCTGGGAAGCAACACTTTTGTATTCGCAGGTAGAAAAAGCTCATCGTGATAGTCCATTGGCCTATGAAGCCAAATTAAAAAATGCCAGGCTTCACTATTTCACCGGCAATTTCTCGTTAGCCAAGAGTCATCTGGACATCCTCAAACGAGCAACCACACGAGAAATCTCGAATGATGCGATTGATCTAACCGTACTAATTACCGACAATACTTTTTTGGATTCAACGGATGTGGTCATGCAAGCCTTTGCATCTATTGAGCTAATGATATTTCAACACCAGCACCGACAAGCAACGCAAGCGCTCAAACAAATGCTGATAACAAACAAAGGACATTCCATTTCTGACGAGGTGTATTGGTTACTAGCAAAACTCTACATCCAAGCGGGAGAATTTCATGAAGCGATTGCTTATCTGGAAAAAATAACGACTGAATTTGGATATGATATACTCGCTGATGACGCCTCTTTCAAGATTGCCGAAATAACGGACAAGAATCTTGATGAACCAGAAGCTGCACAAGAACTCTATCGAAAATTCATTTCCACCTACCCAGGTAGCATGTATACCTCAGAAGCTAGAAATCGATTCAGAAAACTGAGGGGTGATTTTGGGACATAATTTCAAAGTCATTTGCGAAGCAATCGTCTAGTCGGTGCAAAAGAGATTGCTTCGGTCTTGCCTCCCACCCGAAGACGACAAGTTACTTCTTATGAATCTTTCCCCTCTTCTGCAATCGTCGATACATCCAAAGGGCAACCGTAATCAGTAAAATTGAAATGAACTGTGAATGGGATAGAATATCTTCAATCAAAAAACCACGTCGTAAGTCGCCTCTGAAAATCTCGATTATCCCACGACCTACTGCATAAAGCAGTAGATAAATCATGAACAGCTGACCGTCGAACCGCTTGTACCTTTTGAACATAATCAGAAAAACCAAAACCGATAATAGAAAGAAGGATTCGTAAAGCTGTGTCGGATGAAGAGTGGTCTGCAAAGGCTTAGCCTGAGCAAGCTCGTCAGTGAAAGTCACGCCCCAGGGCAAATCGGTAGGGACTCCATAACAGCAGCCCGCAAAAAAGCAACCCAACCGACCAGACGCATGCAAGATTAAAGAAGCTATGGCTAGCCGATCCATCATTGCCCAAAGTGGCCACTTTTCTTTTCGGAAATACCAAACGGCAACTGGAACGGCAAAAATCAGCGATCCGTAAAAAACAAACCCGGTTCGAAAATTTTCCAACATGTTGGACGGAGGGTTGAAATAGTAATTAGGTTTTTCAAAATAAAAGAACAGTTTACCGCCAATAAATGCAGAGAGAATTATGAAGATCGCCACGGTTTGAATTTTGTCTGGTTCAATACCTAATTCCCTCTTTACAGTACTAGCCATGTAGAGGTAAGCTATCAAAGCACCCAACATGATCATGAATCCGTAGGCATGAACGGTGAAATTTCCAATGGAAAAAAGTTCTGGATGCATGAGTTTTAAGTATTTGATGCAAATCTGCAA
>JAAEPI010000470.1 GCA_024232835.1 Cytophagales bacterium | reverse complement strand
TATTGCAAGAATGGTTAGGAACAAAAACATAGTTCCGAAGTTTTCCTGCTGTCTCAGCAAAGCTCCAAACTTCTCATCCAAAAACTTGTATCTAAATGGGTGTGAAGGCTCTAGTTTATTCCACTCTTCTTCCACATATGCAATAGTTTCGTTCATATCGTCTGAAGCAATTTTGAATGCTGCAAACCAAACTTGGTTATTGATAGTGAATACCATTGGTCGGATAGGTTGATTAAATCCTTCCACATGAAAATCCTTGACAATGCCAACAATATTTCCGTATTGCAAATCGCCCTTTTGGTTGATATATTGACCAAGACGTCTTCCAACGGGGTTTTCGATGTTCAAATTTTTAATAGCCGCTTCGTTAAGAATGAAATATACTGCAGAATCCGATTCCTTTTCTCGGTCAAATGTTCTTCCTCCTTCGAGAATTTTAATATCAAGAGTCTTGAACAAGTTATAGTCTACTTCCATATTCCATAGCGGAAGTTGTTCTGGGC
Organism: Cytophagales bacterium; assembly: GCA_024232835.1. Taxonomy (GTDB): domain Bacteria; phylum Bacteroidota; class Bacteroidia; order Cytophagales; family Cyclobacteriaceae; genus JAAEPI01. Next base: position 31,514 of record JAAEPI010000470.1, on the reverse strand, counting down.
TCCCCTCCAATACATACATGTTTTGATTGAGCTGGTCACCAGGAAAATAAGATGCTCTTGATACACTCAGCACCTTACTATTCTTTAAAAATATTTCATTGTAGTTCCTGAAGTTTTCGGTCATCTCATCTGTTTGAAGTGGCACTACGATTACCTGGTCACCCTTAAATCCTATGTCCTTGTTGTGCAAATATGAGATCTGCTGAAAAATGATAATCATCCCAATTATTAAAACTGTAGAAGCGACAAATTGAGTAACAACGAGAGATTTTCTTAGCAATGCTCCTCCTTTGGTTTTGGTAAGATCACCTTTCAAAACAGCTATAGGCTGAAACGACGATAAGAAAAATGCCGGATAACTTCCTGCAAACAAACCATAAAACAACGTAACCAAAATTGAAAACAAAACGGTCATTCCTAAATACTCATTGAATAGAATAATGTTGGTTTCCATCACATTGTTAAAACCTGGTAAGAACAATTCGACAAGCATAAATGCCAAGAGCAAAGCGATAAAACTTTGAATCACAGATTCTGTTAAGAATTGTAGAATTAGCATCTTCCTTGATGCGCCATTCACTTTTCTCACTCCAACTTCCTTCGCTCTTTTACCCGATCTGGCAGTCGACAAATTCATGAAATTGATGCCGGCTATTATAATCACCAGAAATGCTATACCTACGAAAACGTAGATGTACATTATGCTTCCATTTTGTTGTATTTCCCATTCCTTGTGTGAGTACAAATGGATATCCTTCAATGGTTGCAACTGATATTCAAAAGCATTGCCCTGATCCAGAAATTCCTGAACAGTTATTTTTAAAAACTGCTCCACATCAGGCTCAATTTTTTTCATGAAATTACGATCCATCTCCGCTTTAAATGCACTGTAATCGGCACCCTCTTTCAATTTCACATAGGTGTGAAAACTATTACTCATCCAAACATTTCGAATATCATTTTGAGCCATGAACATGTCAAATTGAAAGTGTGCATGCCCTTTTGGTTCCTTAACAATACCCTTAATGATATAATCTCGTCTATTGTCATAGTTGACAGTCTTTCCCATCGCGCTTTCATCTCCAAATAGTTTGCGAGCGGATTCTTCCGTGAGAACCATTGCATTTGCTTCCTTCAGAGCTGTACGTGGGTCTCCATGAACAAACTCATAATTGAATACTTTAAAGAAAGCGCTATCAACATAGACTCCTTTTTGAATGTAAATTTTATTTTGCTCATAGCGAACCATTATTTCTTGCTTTATTGACTGTAGTCTGGTCGCCGTTTCTACATCAGTAAATTCGGTTCGAAAAGCATTAGCCATGGGACTGCAGGAAATGGGAGCATCCATTTTCTGTCCCATCATATCTGCTTTTATGCCGGCACGATGTACTCGATCATATCCATCCCAGTGCTTTTCATAACTGGTTTCGTCTTTCACAAACAAGAAAACGAGAATTGTTACGGCCAGTCCTAACGCAAGCCCCAGGATATTGATAAGTGCATATACCCTGTTTTTATTGAGGCTTCTGAACGCTACTTTTAAATAATTTCTAAACATGATTCTGATATTTAACTATAAAAGATGTTTTTGCAATTTTATTTATTCAAACAAAGCGGACTTATGGTTTTTTAAGCCCTCTTTGTTATTAGGCCATCCCTGACTTATTCATATTTTAACGCATCTACTGGATCAGAATTAGCTGCCATAAATGCTTGAGAACTCACAGTAATTATTGCAATTACTAAAGCTAGTATGGTAGCAAAAACGAAAGGCAATACTGGCATGTCGATTTGATAAGAAAAGTTAGACAGCCAATCTCTCGCTAATAAGAAGGTAATTGGCCATGCAAAAATATTGGCAATAAGTACCAGCTTCACGAAATCCTTAGTCAGCATTTTCATAATCTGAGATACGGTTGCCCCCAGGACTTTTCGTATCCCAATTTCCTTGGTTCGTTGCTCAGCCGTATACGATGACAGACCATACAATCCCATAGCCGAAATTATTATTGCAAGAATGGTTAGGAACAAAAACATAGTTCCGAAGTTTTCCTGCTGTCTCAGCAAAGCTCCAAACTTCTCATCCAAAAACTTGTATCTAAATGGATGTGAAGGTTCCAATTTATTCCACTCTTCTTCCACATATGCAATAGTTTCGTTCATATCGTCTGAAGCAATTTTGAATGCAGCAAACCAAACATTATTGTCTATTTGAAGAACCATTGGGCGAATAGCTTGATTGAACCCTTCAATATGAAAATTCTTAACGATCCCAATTATGTTTCCATATTGTAAGGTTCCGCTTTGGTCAATGAATGTACCAAGGCGTCTTCCTACTGCATTTTCAATATTAAGGTTATTTACGGCTGCTTCATTGAGAATAAAATAGGCTGAAGAGTCTGACTCCTTTTCTTTTTCAAAGGTTCTTCCCTCCAATAACTGAATGTCCATAGTTTTAAGGAAATCATAATCAACGTTCATATTCCAAAGTGGGAGTTGCTCCTCGCTTCCCTCTAACTTGTACATACTTTGGTTAGGTATGTCCCCTGGGAAAAAAGACGCCCTTGACACGTTTAGAACATTACTGTTTTTCAAAAAGATATCGTTATAAGTCCTGAAGTTCTCAGTCATCTCATCTGTCTGCAGTGGCACAACGATTACCTGGTCACCTTTAAATCCAAGATCCTTGTTGTGCAAATAAGAAATTTGCTGAAAGATGATAATCATCCCAATAATCAAAACTGTGGATGCCACAAATTGGGTAACCACAAGAGTTTTTCTCAATAGTGCCCCGCCTTTTGTCTTTGTTAAATCTCCCTTAAGCACAGCTATTGGCTGAAATGCTGATAGGAAAAATGCTGGATAACTTCCAGCAAATAATCCATAAAACAATGTAACCAAAAGCGAAAACATAATAGTTATACCAACTTGGTCATTGAAAAGAGTGATGTTAGTTTCCATAACATTGTTAAAGCCAGGCAAAAACAACTCAACTAACATGAATGCCAAGAAGAGTGCAATCAAACTCTGAATGATTGATTCTGTTAAAAACTGAAAGATCAGCATCTTTCTAGAAGCTCCGTTTACTTTTCGCACCCCAACTTCTTTGGCTCTTTTCCCAGATCTGGCAGTTGACAAGTTCATAAAATTGATGCCAGCTATTACGATCACCAGAAATGCTATACCTACGAAAACATAGATATAGGTGATGTTACCATTTTGGCGGATTTCAAAATCTGATTTTGAGTATAGATGGATATCCTGTACTGGCATCAGCGTATATTCAAAAGCGTTACCCTGCGCTAGAAATTCTTCAACTGTCATCTTTAGAAACCGCTCAACATCCGGCTCTATCTTTTTCAAAAAATTAGCCTTCATTTCTTTCTTAAAAACCTCATAATCAGCACCTTTATTCAATTTTACGTAGGTAAACCAGCTATTATTTAGCCATACATTTTGCACTTGATTGTCTGACATAAACATATCAAATCTAAAATGAGCGTGCCCTACCGGCTCCTTCACAATCCCTGTGACAATCATATCTCGGCGATTGTCATAATTGACAACTCCTCCCATGGCATTCTTTTCACCAAACAACTTCCGAGCACTCTCCACGGTCAGCACAATCGAATTGACTTCTTTCAAGGCCGTTGCTGGATCGCCATGTACAAATTCGTAATCAAACACTTTGAAAAACGAACTATCAGCATGTGCGCCTTTCTGTATGTAAACTTTGGTTTGTTCATGTCGAATCATTATTTCCTGATTCACTGATTGGATTCGAGTGGCTATTTCTACATCCGGAAATTCTGTCCGGAAAGCGGTTGCCATGGGGCTGCAAGAAACTGCGGCGTTCATTTTCTGCCCCATCATATCAGCTTTGATGCCTGTTCGGTATACTCTATCATAACCATCCCAGTGCTTTTCATAGCTGGTTTCATCATTGATAAACAAAAACACGAGAATAGTCACGGCCAACCCTAATGCCAAACCCAAGATGTTGATGAGGGCATAAGCTCTGTTTTTGTTGAGGCTTCTTAAGGCTACTTTTATGTAATTCTTAAACATGATTTCTGTTTTTTGAAATTACACAGCAGCTTGCGCCATTTTACTTTTCTTTTCTGACACAATCTGCCCATCTAACAAATTGATTATTCTATCAGAATAGCTTGCGTCATGAGAGGAGTGCGTCACCATTATAATCGTGGTGCCCTCCTCATTCAATTGGCAGAGCAGTTCCATCACTTCATTACCATGGGAACTATCAAGGTTTCCTGTTGGCTCATCTGCTAAGATTAAAGGTGGTTTTGTAATAAGAGCTCTTGCAACTGCTACACGCTGCTGTTGTCCTCCTGAGAGTTGTTGAGGATAGTGCGAAGCTCGGTGAGATATTCCTATCTTTTCAATAAGTTCATTGACTCGTTGCTTGCACTCGGATAACCCTATTTTATTGTACAACAAAGGCAGCTCGATACTTTCAAATACAGTTAATTCGTCTATGAGATTAAAATTTTGGAAGATAAATCCAATGTTCTTTTTCCGGACATCAGAGCGCCCTTTCTCATTGAGATCAGCCACTTCACTATCCAAAAATTTGTAACTTCCTCCAGCTGATTGAACACCAACTCTTTCTGGTTTATCCAGCATTCCCAACACATTTAATAACGTTGATTTGCCACATCCAGAAGGGCCCATAATAGAAACAAACTCTCCTTTCCCAATTTCCAAAGACACTTCGTTCAGTGCCGTAGATTCAATTTCATCGGTCCTGTATACTTTTGATATTTTGTTTAATTTGATCATGGTATTATTAGTTTATTTTGATTGATTCATAATTTTTAAATGCGTCATAAGATGAAGTGATGAACTTCTCACCTTCTTCAAGTCCTTCTAGCACCTGATAGTAGCTAGGGTTTTGATTTCCAAGTTTTATATATCGCTTATGTGCCTCTCCTTCACCATCAAGGACAAAAACATACTGGCCACCAGATGATTGAAAGTAAGTTCCTCTTGGTATCATCAATGATTTTTGAGCCTTAGAAAGCTCTAACCTCACTTGTAGGGACTGTCCGATGGTTACATTCTCAGGTGCTGAGGAGACAAATACTAATTCGATCTCAAAGCGTCTATTGACAACTTCTGGAAGTACCTTTTTTACTTTCAAATCGACAAGTTTTCCATCAAATGAAAATTGAGCTAATTGACCTTTTTTGACCGTGCTCAGATAATATTCATCTACTTGTCCTTTTATTTTGAAGCCAGATTGAACGTCTATTTTAGCCACTGTCTGATTGTTGAGATAAGATTCGCCAATTACCGGATCAAATGATGATAGCATCCCTGTGACTGGTGCACGAACCAACATTTTTTCGATGTTATCATGTATCAATACCAAATTGCGCTGCATCATAGAAATCGACGTGTTGATTTGTGAAATCTGAGTCTTGTTGTCCTGCGCGCTCTTCTTAACATTGGTATTAATAAAGTCACGTTTGTTTTGAAGATATCTGTACGCCTCTACTCCATCCAAATAATCATTTTTAGCAATTACCGCTTTTGAATAGAGCACTGAGTCAACCTTGAAAGACCTCTTTTCAATTGCAAGATCGTTTTCAATATCAATTAAAGATTCAGCTAAGTCACGCTGATCTTTCTCTAACGAAAGCTTAAGATTTCGGAGGTTGTTTACTTGCTCGACGATCGCGGTTTCCTGATTCATATAGGCAAGAGTGACTCCTGGATTGCTCAATCGTAACAATGGCGTCCCCTTTTCTACTAACACTCCATCTTCAATAAATATTTCATCAACAGTCCCTCCTTCTAGCGTATTGACCAATACAAGATTTATAGGTTCCACGTCTCCATCAATCAAGATTACATCTTGAAAATTTCCTTCAACTACTTGCTTCATTGAAATCTTCGAAGCATCAACTTTATAGACCTTCCTGTTTATGGCTTTAAATCCAAAAAAAGCAAGTATTACGAAAACAAATGCGCCAACGATGTATAAAATCTTTGTTTGGCTCCATCTCTTTTTTTCAATCTTTCTATCCATTCCCAATTGAATCATGGCAAAATTTACATTTAGTCAGTCATCACTTAACCAATGCGTGTACCAAACGATTACTTCTACTTAACTAGCTGACAATCATTGTTTTAAATTTACAGCTCAGCGTATTTATGTTCATTTTCGAACATTTTAGTGTTCGATATTGAACATTTTTGTCCAACTTGCATTCACTCATTAACACTGACAGATGCCTAAAACCAAAGCAACCATATTGATCATTGATGATGATGAAGACGTCCTACTAACCGCACGGCTATTGCTAAAAAAGCAATATGATAATGTCCTTACACTTAACAATCCAAAAGAAATTAATCAGCTAATCTCAAAAACTGGAATTGATTTAATAGTGCTAGACATGAACTACCGAATCGGTATTAATGATGGGAAGGAAGGCATGTACTGGCTTGAGCACATTTTGAGCATCAACTCGAAAATTGTGGTGATATTAATGACCGCTTATGGAGAAGTAGAACTGGCTGTTAATGCCATCAAGCTGGGTGCTTTTGATTTTATTTTAAAGCCCTGGTCAAATGAAAAATTCCTAGCTACCATTCATGCCGGATTGAAATTGAGCAAATCAAGTCGTGAAATATCCATACTAAAACATACAAATGAGTCTCTGCAACAAAGTAGTTATGAGAAATTCGGACCAATTATAGGTGAATCTGAACCTATGCAAGTGGTCATGAACATTGTAGAAAAGGTTAGTTCCACTGATGCAAATGTTCTTGTCTTGGGTGAGAATGGAACTGGCAAACAACACTTTGCCAGAGAAATTCACAAGAGGTCTGCAAAATCAAACGGCCCCTTTATTCACGTAGATCTGGGATCCTTGTCTGAGAATCTATTCGAAAGCGAACTTTTTGGGCACAAAAAAGGTGCTTTTACGGATGCTCATGAGGATAAACCTGGACGATTTGAAATGGCCGAAAATGGAACCCTACTGTTGGATGAAATTGGAAATCTTCCTCTTAATCTACAATCAAAATTACTGACCGTACTGCAAGACAGAAAAGTGTCAAGATTGGGGGAAGGTATTGAAAGAAAACTCAATGCTCGACTCATATTTGCGACAAATGCCCCTCTAAACCAATGGGTTGCTGAGGGTAAATTCAGGCAGGATCTCCTGTTCCGGATTAATACTGTGGAAATTGAAATACCGCCACTAAGGGATAGGACTGAAGATATCCCTGACTTTGTAAACCACTATTTAGAGGTGTTTAAGGAAAAGTATCACAAATCGCATTTGAAAATAACTAGCGAAGCAATGAAGATACTCCTATCTCATACCTGGCCAGGAAATGTACGCGAAATTCAGCATACCATAGAGCGTGGGATAATCATGGCGGACGATAACAAAATAGTACCGTCAGATTTTAATCTAACTACAATTCAATCTGAATCTAGCAGTGATAACGAGTTTGATAACTTGAATTTGCAGGACATAGAGAGATTGCTGGTTCAGAAAGCCTTGGACAAGTACGATAGTAATATCTCGAAAGCGGCTAAGGAATTGGGCCTCACCCGGGCGGCACTTTATAGGAGATTAGAAAAGTTCAATCTATAATGTCCACCCCTTGATAAAACTATTCACAATACAGGTAGGAATTCGGATTTGCATTATCATACTTTTCTGTGTGCTTCTCTCCTATTTCTTTGTTCAGAATCTCTGGTTTAGCACTGGTGGTATTGGCATGGTCATAATTATTCAAGTCGTTTTTCTCATACGGTATGTTAATAACACCAATTACTCGTTGGTGAAGTTTTTAGATGCCTTAAAAACTGAGGATCATTCGGTCTACTTCTCACCTTCTAAAAAGGGAGATTCTTTTGCCAAGGTGTTCGATGACTTCAACCTGATTATTAAAATCTTCAAACGAAACAAAATAGAAAAAGAAGCGCAACATAAATATTTTAAATATCTGCTGGAACATGTGAATCTCGGGATTATCTCCATTAAAAAAGAAGACCTCTTTAGTGACGATTCAGCTGAAGAGATACTATTCTTAAACAAGGCAGCTGCCAATATTCTTGATCAACCCCACAAATATTGGCACAGGATAGCTGCGCAAATTCCATGGTTTTCTGACGAGGTTAAAAAAATTTCAGAAGGAGGAAAAGCATTGATTGATATTGGAGATAAGCTAGAGAGGAAGCAATTGTCTCTAGAAACAATTGAAATACGATTATTAAATATTCCCTATCTAATCATTACTTTCCAAGACATAAGATCAGAAATCGAACAAAAAGAAATCGAAGCTTGGCATGATGTGATCCGGATTCTGGCTCATGAAATGCTTAATTCCTTTACTCCTGTTAGTTCGCTGGCTTCCACTATGAAATCTCTCACTGAAGATGAAGAGGGAAATCTCCTAACTGCGGATAAGCTTGAGGATGAAGACATCCGAGATGTGAACATGGCGGCCACTACTATTAAAAAACGATCGGAAGGTTTGCTGGAATTCGTGAAAGATTATCGAACGATTTCAAATGTTCCTGTACCCCAATTGAGGAAATCAAATGTTAAACAATTTCTATCCTCCATCGAATTGTTAATGAAACCTTCGCTTAAAGAGGCAGAAATTGAATTTGTCCTTCTCCCCATTCCTACCAACGCCACCATAAATATTGATAGCAAATTGATAGAGCAGGTCTTGATTAACCTTATCAACAACAGCATACATGCTTTAATGGGAGTTGAGCAACCAACAATCAAAATAAGCTGTATTGTCGAGCCTCAAAAGACTGTCATCATTTTTACTGATAATGGCATGGGGCTAGATAAAAAAATCATGAATCAGATCTTTATTCCATTTTTTACTACTAAGAAAAATGGATCGGGCATTGGTTTAAGCTTATCCAAAAACATTCTAAAAAAGCATGGTGGAAATTTGCTTGTAAACTCAGAAGCAGGAGTCCACACCACATTTTCATTGGTGTTTAAAACATAGAAAACTTGATTACATCAATTCCTACAATTATTGATCAAATGCATTGACCTTCCGTTTACCTGCTCCTTCGTCCTTTATTAGTAAATAGTCTAAAGTCAATGCAAATTCAAATAATACTATCATTGGCAAGAATTATGATTTGATACACTTCCGTACGAGGTAAGCTACTGAATTAGCGAAACGGCATTCTTTACTGCAATCAATTTCGCTAAAATACTCACAGCAATTTCCTCAGGGCTTTCAGCGTCAATCGCAAGCCCCATTGGCATATCCACCTCTTCTAGCGTTTCTTTTGTGGCAATTTTTGCCTCTATGAATTTCTTTTTAGTGATTTCGACTTTTCGTTGACTTCCGATCATACCAAGATAGGCATGTGGTTTAGTAATACAGTAGGCTAATATATCCCTATCATATCCGTGCTCATATGTCATTATTCTTATATACGTCTGATCGTCAAGTAGAAGTTCTTAAACGTCTTTTTTGTAATCCATATTCATTTTGTTCACACTTTCCACAAGCACTTTATCCAAGTACTCTTGTCTATCATCGATTATGTAGATGTCAAAATCCAGAGTAACGGCGAATTTTGCCAAAGCATGGCCAGTATGTCCTGCACCGAATATGTATAATCTCTTCATTTTTTCTATTGGTTCAATATAAATTTCGACGCTACCTCCACAGCACATGCTGTGTTGGTGCAAAAGATCATGTTTGAAAATTTTAGGTTCACCATCCTCAATTTGGGTTCCTGCATTGTGAATCACATTCTTTTCCAAATTTCCTCCACCAATTGTTCCTTTAATGCTACCATCATTATACACTATCATTTTGGCTCCTACTTTTCTAGGAGTAGATCCTTTCGTGTTAACAATTATGCACAGGGCGGCTTTCGTTCCGCCCTTTCTTACTTCCTCTATTTCCTTATATAAATCCACAAATAACTTTTTTGACAATGAGTTTGTTTTATCGAAGATATACTGATTTTTTTCAGTTTTCTATCTGTGTAGACATGGTTGCTGATCCAAGAGCCTCTATTTTTGTATAACAATGATGAAAGAGTCCTTTTTAAAGAAATACAATGTACCTGGTCCGAGATACACAAGCTACCCTACAGTTCCATACTGGGATGTAGACGCATTTTCTATTGATAGCTGGAGAAATCATCTAGGGCTAATAAACCATTCAGAAGGTGTCTCGATTTATATTCATCTACCTTATTGCGAAAGTCTATGTACCTATTGTGGGTGTACCACCCGAATTACGAAAAATCATGCGGTAGAAGATCCGTACGTTGAAGCTTTGCTCAAGGAATGGAACATGTATTGCTCGATGATTGGAAGTACTCCTGAGATAAAAGAACTTCACCTGGGCGGAGGAACGCCAACTTTCTTTTCACCAAAAAATCTGAATAAACTGCTTGGTGGGTTGGTGGAAAATAATACGAGACTTCCCGAAATAAGTGTTGAAGCTCACCCAAATAATACAAATGAAGATCATCTCAATGTTCTCAATAACCTTGGCTGTCATCGGTTAAGCCTTGGTATCCAAGATTTTAATAAAGAAGTACAAAAGCTTATTAACCGACATCAGTCATTTGAAACCGTAGATTCAATTACAAAATTGGCAAGAAGCATTGGATACAAATCCATCAACTATGACCTGATTTATGGCCTGCCAGGTCAGTCGGAAGCTACGGTGAGACAAACCATCGAAAGCACAATCAGGCTTAGACCAGATAGAATAGCTTTTTACAGCTACGCTCATGTACCCTGGATGAAACGTGCACAGAAGTCATTTGAGGACAAACTCCCAAAAGCTGAGGAAAAACGCAAGCTATACGAGCTGGGAAAAAAATTACTGACTGAAAATGGATATGTGGAGATCGGGATGGATCATTTTGCTCTTGAAAATGACGCACTCACCGATGCTTTTAAAAATGGGACATTACATCGCAACTTCATGGGATACACAACCCAAAAGACCAACTATATTATTGGCCTTGGCGTTTCTTCGATCAGTGATTTGTGGTCTGCATTTGCTCAAAACGAGAAAAAAGTGGAAGACTATTTAGCCTTAATCGAGAAGGGTAAACTTCCCATTGAGCGTGGACATTTACTGACTGATGAGGATTTGAAATTGAGACAGCATATACTAAATATCATGTGCAGATTTCATACAAGCTTCACCGATGATATTGATTTGATCGTGCAACTCAAAGAGCGACTCTCTGAAATGGAAACTGATGGATTAGTTTATTGGGAGGGCTCTTCTTTAAGCGTAACCGAAGCTGGCGTGCCCTATGTAAGAAATGTCTGTATGAGCCTGGATCAACGATTGCTTACAAAAAAACCAGAAACACAACTCTTCAGCCAGACTGTTTAAAATCAGACAGATGTTTCAGGTTTTTCCTTTTTGATCGTTTCTATCAGTGGTATCAATTTTTCAATGTTCACATGATCCATCACTACAATCTTGTACCAATTCGGATCACTGTGATTATCTGGAACCAGACCATATTCTTGAGCAATTTGCTCATCAATAAACTGGCTCCTAATAGTGATAATATTGGACGCTGGATGACGATAAAACTCAACCTTCAAATTTGAAAGTTGGTCACACATCCAAATAGCTCTTTTTTGCAAGACGAAAATCTTTTCCTGCCAGCCAAATGGTCCGTGCTTCATCAGGATCATCCAGACAGCTATGGCATTGGCACCAGATCGACTACCAATAAGTGTATAGTCCTCTCCTTCAACATAACTCGCCTGCTCCGTATTGGCATACTCCATGTATCCTTTTCGAATCAGAAAGATTCCCGTTCCGTATGGTGCTTGAGCCATTTTGTGTGCATCGAGTGTAAATGAGGTGATATTGGGATCCTGAAAAGTCAAAGAGCTATGTTCGTCAGAAAACGGATAATAGAACCCTCCAAATGCCCCGTCAATATGAATCTTAAATTTACAGTCCAGGTTCCTTATTGCGTTCACGTAGTGGTCAATATGATCAACAGAACCAAACATGGTTGTCATCATATTAGAAACTACGATAAAGTACTTTTTCCCGTTATCTTTTGCTTCTTGAACCGTTTGGTTAACGCCTTCAAAAGTAATCTCCCGTGTAGTTTCATTTACTGGTACCTTGTGAATGTCCAGTACCAAAATATTAGCTCCCTTATCCATGGAGTAATGACTATCCTCAGAACATAGAATACCGATTTCATCCCTTTTGGCTCCATACTTTTTCATGAAGTAGTTTCGATAAATCCAAATGGCTTGCATGTTTGCTTCTGTACCACCAGACGCCACATACCCATCTTGTCCTTGATATTCCCCTTTCAAAATATCCGTAGCGCACAATTCAATTAACTCCTTTTCAATCTCATGTGTTCCTCTAAAATAAGATTCAGATTCATTTAGAGTATGGCATCCAATGTGATTTGGATTCTTGATCAAAGAAGAAATAAATGGGGCTTCTTTTAAGAAAAAATCGTCCTGAGAAAAAACTCTTTCGTCAAGATGAGAAGCAGGTACTCCAAGTACATTCTGCTCACCGTAATTGACGTTTTTTCCCAATGCACCAAACACGGTGGCTTTTATCTCCTCTTGAGATTTCTTCTTCCAAAATCTGTACATATCATTCGAATATTAAATGGTTCGCAAAGCTACTTTACTAATGATTGTAGAGACTGATTAAATCAGACTGTCTGAGAACTAATTTAAGATAAGGCCCTATTAATTTCTGAAATTCTGGCCAAATGATGATCATCGTGTTCTGCCACAAATAGAAATAAGTCTATGATCCTCAAGGGAGTTTTTAGGCGAGGATGCAAGGCATATTGATAAATCTCTTTTTCATTCAAACTTTCAAGTTTTTCTACGATTGAATTCCGAGTAATGGAAAATTCTTGCAAAATTTCTTCAATATCCCGATGGTTATGACTTGCTAAATCTGTCTTCTTATTTTCTAAATCGGCAGGTCTCAACTCTTCTTTATTATTGAGAATATCATCTAGTCTCCCTGCCCAAATAGTCTCCAAATCAATCAAATGACCCACGTTTTCAAGAATTGACCATTTTCCATCAAGTTTAATCGGCAATTTTTCTATGTAGAAATTTGAACCTTCAATCGAATTGGAGTTCCTTTCAGCCTTTCTATAATGGACGGGAAAATATTCTACTCGAAGGCAAAATCAAACTTTCTTTCAAACCATTTGATTTGTTTCATAAACCAACTAATAATTAGGGTCTGCTGAAAAAGTCTCAGGTGCATTAGATACGAGCGGGCGAAGCGAAGATGTATAAAGGCACACTTCGAGCTGAAGCTCGTGAAGTGCCATGCCTATGGCTTGGCAGGGATGATGTGCCTGAGACTAACATGAAAAATACCGAAGGGCATATTTCAAAGTGCAGGAAATATCATCAAATACTCTTGAAATGCATGCACTTCAACACTTGAAACAGCCATCCTGTTTTTTGATAATCAATTTATTAAGTGTTTTTCAGCAGACCCTAATTAACTTAAAGAAGCCTTTGAATAACCAACTTTCCTAGTCTTGAATTTAATTTGTGTGATTTTTCGGCTGTTGGTCAATTAGCTGTCGATTTTTTGTGATGATTTCTTTCACTTTTCGTCTTATTTCTTCGATTGAACCGATGTATGGGCACTTCTCCCATCAACTTGCCTTTAACAGTACATCTGCACGCATGATATTGTAAATGATACAATTCATATCAAAGCGCAATGCATTACGAAGCAGGTTTTTGGCACCTGCAACACGATGTTCTAACGTCTCTTTGATGTACCCAAAGGGATGCTCTACTTTACAACGAATCGAAGATTTTTTCTTATTCTTCTTCTTTTAGGTTTTGGATAGTTTCCGCCTTCTGGTGCCTTTGTCCAACATTCCATAATACACACCCATTTGGCGGGCTGCTCGCTTCTCAGCCTGATTGCTGTATGCACGCTCCCCAAAGACTGCTTGTTCGTCACCACTAAACAAAGCCTCTTTCTGTTGAGAATCAGGTGGCTGTGCTGAGGTAAAATCCCGCTTGCGGATAAGGCCACTGTCTATATCCTGGCCAATATGCCCTTTGTAACCAAAGTACTTCTTGCCTCTCTTTGCCGTGGAATGGGCATCTGTATCTATCTGTGAAGAAGGGTAACTATGAAAATGTTATTGTCATTGGAGCCGATACCTTTTCTAAAACAACAAATTGGGAGCGTAGGGATGCTGTGTTTTTCGGTGATGGAGCTGGTGCAATCCTTCTTGACTTAACAAAAGAAGACAATGGCTTTATTGAATTTCAACTGTACACTGACGGTGCAGGGAAATATCATTTCAATATTCCGGCTGATGGTTCTGGAAATCCTGCAACGAATGAAACCATCGAAAAATGAAACCATCGAAAATGGTCATCATTATTTTGAAATGAATGGTAAGGAGGTGTATAAAAAAGCAATCGAAGCTCTACCGTTAGCCATAGAAAAAATTTTATCAGATAACAATTTGACTACCGAGGACATTGATTTTATTGTCCCTCATCAGCCAAGTATAAGAATACGAAAAGAGGTCGCATCAAAAGTTGATATTCCATTCGAAAAGTGCTCACAAATATGAATCCGTATGCCAATACTTCCGGTGTAACAATTCTTATCCTTTTAGATGAAAGTTTAGACAATAACACCATCCACCTGGTCATAAAGTACTGTTTGCAGCGATTGGTGCCTGTTGGACCTGGGATGCAGCTATTTATCAATTCTAAAACCAAAAAAAATACTGACTGGAAAACTTTCCTCATCACGGGGATTTCAGATAACAATTCTCTGGTATACACAATTGCCTCCCAGATTGTGCAAAATGGAGGCAAAGTAGTTTACGCATGGGCTTGGGTACACTCCGCACCATTTGGACATCTCCGAAAGAGCCAAATTGTTCCTAGCTCATAACTATCAGGACTTTATTCAAACTGTGAATAAGATGCTTGGGGAGGATACAGTGAAAATTAAATGCTAGCTTGAAAGGAAGTGTTGAAGATTTAGGTGTATTTCTGAAACCACATGGTATCAAACTCAATGGATTCTTACATGCAATTGCAATGGACAAAACCATCAGGAACAAAACTGTTAAAATTTGCTTGAAGTAACCGAAGATGAGTTTTGTGATACTATGGTGGTTTCTGCGTACTCTCTGATTTCCATTTGCCAAAGCTTGATTGAAACTGATGTTCTCTCAAATGGAGCATCAATTGTTTCACTTAGTTACATCGCTGCAGCTCGCAGTGCATTTCATCCATATAAAAACATTTCCATAGCCAAAGCAGCTCTCGAACGAATCACTAAAGAACTAGGTCGGAATTATCAGATGCGGGTGCATGCCATTAGGTTCTCACACCTTACCTTGGTAGCAAGGCGGGAGGTGCCACGTCAACAACGGATCATTTCGATTTTGCAAATGAAAAAAGTCCTTTGGGAAATACTCAGCCAATGGATTTGGCGACAGAAGTCCTCTATCTCTTCCAACCTAACACAAAAATTACGGGAGAGGTTAGACACGTTGGTGGTGGCTATCATATACTCGGTTAGAGACCGATAGTTGATGTTAACTAATTAATGCTCTCCCCGTAGCGATTGCTTTTGACAGGCCATCTATATTTTTTCCACCTGCAGTGGCATAAAAAGGTTGGCCTCCTCCTCCTCCCTGAATTTCCTTTGCCATTTCCCTAACTATATTGGATGCATTTAGTCCATTGTCAACAAGGCTCTCATCAATCATCACAGAAAGTAAAGGCTTACCGTTTATATTGGCTCCTATGATAAGAACAAGGTTTTTGATTTCTTTCTTTAATTCAAACGACAACTTTTTTATCATGTCAGCATTTGGAAAATCTCCTTGATATGTGATTATATGAATCCCATCTAAATCTTCAGCTAACTTCTTTAATTCTTGCTTGAGATGTTGAGTTTGTTCTCCCTGACTAGCATCCAGCTCTTTCTGTAGAGCAGTTCTTTCTTCTATCAAATCTGAAATTGCTTTTTGCAAGTTCTTCGGGTGCTTCAATATTTCCTTGATCTCGTCGAGCTGACATACTTCTTTTCGCATAAGCTCCTCGGCACCCTGAGCAGTTACTGCTTCTATTCTTCTCACTCCTGCAGCTATTGATGATTCGGATACAATTCTAAAAAGCCCAATTTGCCCAGTCTGTAAAACGTGGGTCCCGCCACAAAGCTCAACTGAATATGACGGGTCAAACGTTACCACGCGAACCGTTTCACCATACTTCTCACCAAATAGAGCCATCGCTCCCATTTCCTTTGCTTCGTTGATTGGTATATCAAGCTTAATTTCACTTGGGATGTTTGCTCTTACTCGCTCATTCACAACTCGCTCAATCTTTTCCAATTCTTCACTAGACATTTTACTGAAATGCGAAAAGTCAAAACGAAGAATTTTTTCGTTCACTAATGATCCCTTCTGCTGGACATGATCACCAAGCACTTCTCTCAATGCGGCATGTAGTAGGTGAGTTGCCGAATGATTGCTTTCTGTAAGTCTGCGCTTATTCTCATTTACTTCAGCCTTGAAATTAGCCGACAAGTCTTGCGGAAGTTTATTGGTTAGGTGGATAGTTAGGTCATTTTCTTTTTTAGTATCAATAATTTCAATCCTATCGTTTTCAGAAATCAAAATTCCAGTATCACCAACCTGGCCCCCACTTTCTGCATAGAAAGGCGTCCTATCTAACACGAATTGATACAATTTGTTCCCCTTAGTATCAACCTGACGACACCTCAGAATTCGAGATTCACTTGATAATGACTGATACCCAACAAATTCAAACCCCTCTGATTCATGAACAATCTCCCAGTCACCAGTAGACTTCTCAGCATCGGCTTTACTCCTCTTCTTTTGTTCAGCCATTTCTTTTTTGAACGACTCTTCATCAACTGTCATGTCACTTTCTCGAGCAATCAGTGATGTCAAGTCCAATGGAAAACCAAACGTATCATACAGCTCAAAAGCCATTTTTCCATCCACCGCCTTGGCTACACTATTTGTGATAGAATCCAGTTTTTTTAAGCCATTCTCCAAGGTTCTTAAAAATGAAATCTCCTCCTCCTTGATCACCTTGCTTACAAATTCTTTTTGTGCAAATAATTCTGGGAATGTTTCCTCGAATTGCTGGGCCAAAAGACTAACCATCTCAAATAAAAATGGCTCTTTGAAGTTCAGATGAGTATACCCATACCGTACGGCTCGCCTCAAGATTCGTCTTATTACATACCCAGCTTTGTTGTTACTTGGTAATTGTCCATCAGCTATAGTAAATGATATAGCTCGGATATGGTCAGAAATAACTCGAATCGCAACGTCTTTCTTTTCATCTTCTCCATATGACACACCTGCCCTTTTTGCAACCCACTGAATCAGGGGTTGAAAAACATCCGTATCATAATTTGATTTTTTTCCTTGAATAGCCATGGCTAACCGTTCAAATCCCATTCCTGTATCTATGTGCTGGTCAGGAAGATCTTCTAATGACTGATCATATTTTCGATTGAATTGAATGAAAACTAAATTCCAAATTTCTACTACCAGCGGATGATCCTGATTAACAAGGTCTCGACCCGAAACCTTCTTTATGTCGCTTTCATCTCGTAAATCTATGTGGATTTCGGAGCAGGGACCACATGGCCCTGTCTCTCCCATTTCCCAAAAATTATCCTTCTTTGACCCATTCAGAATTCTGTCTTCTGGTAAATGCGCTTTCCAATAATCAAAAGCTTCCGTATCTCTCTCAAGATTCTCCTCCTTGTCACCTTCGAATATAGATGCGTACATTCGCTCCTCAGGAAGGCCAAATTCTTTGGTCAGCAGTTCCCACGCCCAATTAATTGCTTCTTTCTTGAAATAATCCCCAAATGACCAATTACCCAACATCTCGAACATTGTATGATGATAGGTATCAAATCCAACTTCTTCAAGGTCATTGTGTTTTCCAGAAACTCTAAGACACTTCTGAGTATCAACCACTCTTCGATTGTCTGGCTTTTTATTCC
The DNA here is from genome assembly GCA_024232835.1 of Cytophagales bacterium. Taxonomy (GTDB): domain Bacteria; phylum Bacteroidota; class Bacteroidia; order Cytophagales; family Cyclobacteriaceae; genus JAAEPI01. The sequence goes on along the minus strand of JAAEPI010000470.1, from coordinate 13,433 downwards.
CAAGAAAAAAATCCTTGAACTGATTCATCCCAGCATTCGTAAACATCAGTGAAGGATCGTTTTTTAAGACAATCGGATCTGAGGGCACCATCTTATGAGATTTCCCTTCGAAATATGAAATAAACTTAGCTCGGATTTGTTTCGAATCCATTTAACTAATTGATTATAAGGGTTATAAGAATTAGGTGTTTTGTGAATTAGCCATTGTTTGGTAAATTGCAGCCGAAAACCTAAGCCACCAACCAAGTACAAAGGCAAAATTAAGCCAATTTACTATTTGAGCGATCAACCATGGCAAAAATTAAGTACTACTACGACACAGAATCTTGCAGATACGAGCGTATCAAAGTATCAAAATGGGATATTTTCTGGAATTCACTTGGCTTTTTGGCTGTTTCGGCCATTCTGGGGCTGGTGATGTTACTTGTCTACACGGTGAATTTCGAATCACCAGAAGAAGCTCAACTTCGAAAAGAAAATGCCGATTTAAAATTCCATTTTGATTTATTAGATAAAGATTTGGTAAGTGCGCAGCAAATGCTCGAGTTCATACAAGATCGTGATGACAATATTTATAGGGTCATGCTGGGAGCTGAACCTATTCCTAGCACTATTCGAGGAGCCGGCTTTGGTGGCTCGGATAGATACAGAGAATTGAATGGGCTGGCTCAGGAAGATTTGATTAGATCGAATTATGAGGAGCTCGATCTGTTAAAAAAGCAGCTATACATCCAAACAAAATCCTATGATGAAGTGGTCGAATTGGCTAAACGAAAAGAGGAAATGCTTTCGTCAATGCCTGCGATCCAGCCTGTATCTAATAAAGAACTGAAATGGTTAACATCAGGATTTGGGTGGAGAATGGACCCAATCGTGCGAACCAGAAGACGGCACCCCGGAGTGGATTATTCCATGGCCATTGGGTCCAAAGTGTATGCTACGGGTGATGGAGTGGTAGCTCGCGTAGAAACCAAATTCAGTGGTTATGGCAAGCAAATAGAAATCGACCATGGATTTGGATACAAAACCAAATACGCCCATCTGAATGGTTTTGAAGTGAAAAGAGGTCAGAAAGTAAAACGTGGTGAATTGATAGGCTACTCGGGAAATTCGGGTCGCTCGACAGGACCTCACTTGCATTACGAAGTAAAGGTGAATGGCACTAAAGTGAATCCCGTCTACTATATGTTCAGAGATTTCACCGCCGAAGAGTACGAAGAAATCCTTCGCTTGGCTTCAATCGAGAATATTTCTCAAGACTCTTACTAACAATTAGTCTTACCCATTCTTGTCTATAACTTGTGGAAAAGTCTACCCACAAACCAGCGAGGATCTCCCTACTTTTACGCGCCGAACAAACCAAATGCGTAAATCTATTTACTTCCTCTTCATTTTAATAGCTGGAAAACTCCTAGCCCAAGAGGACACGCTTCAAACCATTAGACTAACAGCTGTGGGTGATATGATGATGGGGACGAATTATCCAAACGCTACTTATCTTCCAAGTGGCAATGGATCGTATCTGTGGAAAGAAGTCCAAGAGCGTTTGAAGAATTCAGATATTACGTTTGGCAATCTTGAAGGAGTCCTTCTCACTGAGGGCGGTACACCTAAAAAATGCAATAATCCAAGCGCATGCTATGTGTTTCGCACTCCAGAAAAATATGCATTCAATTTTAAAGAAGCTGGATTCGATTTGCTCAGTCTTGCTAACAACCATGCGAATGATTTCGGTCGAACAGGCAGATTAAATACTCAACGTGTACTCGATAGTCTGAATATTTCCTTTGCTGGATCAACTGAAAAGCCTTATGTAATAACCAAAATAAAGGGTTTGAAAGTGGGAATGGCTGCTTTTGCCCCCAATAGCGGAACCAGAAGTCTTCATAATCTTGAAGAAATAAAGAGTACGATGAAATTATTGAATGAGCAATGTGACATTGTCATCGCCTCAATGCATGGAGGTGCAGAAGGTGTGAAGAATCGACATGTTACCAAACAACGAGAGTACTATTATGGTGAAAATCGGGGCAATGTTTATGAACTTGCTCATATGATGATCGACAATGGCGCAGATGTGGTCATTGGGCATGGCCCTCATGTTGTTAGAGCAATGGAGGTATATAAAAACAGGCTTATTGCATATAGCTTGGGTAATTTTTTGACCTACAAGAAGTTTAGTATGAAAGGAGCCACAGGCGAATCTCCAATCCTTGAATTAGAAATCACGGAAGAGGGAGAATTTATAAGTGGACAGATTTATTCATATCGCCAATCATATGACCATCTTGGCCCAAAACCAGATGATCAAAATGGAGCCAGCCGATCAATTAAGAAATTATCTGAAGAAGATTTCCCGAAATCTTCAATCTTCATAGATGATTCTGGAAGAATTACTTATCTTGAAAACGTAAAGTAAAAGAGGTGCCCTACAAGGAAAAAGAAATAGAAAAACGGTATTTCACTATTGGCGAAGTTGCCAGTGATCTCGGAGTAGCCACTTCTCTCATTCGGTTTTGGGAAAGAGAATTTTCTATAATTAAACCTAAAAAAAACCGAAAGGGCAATCGACAGTTCACCCAACAGGATTTAAAGAACGTGAAGCTTATTTACCATTTGGTAAAAGAAAAGGGATACACATTGCAAGGAGCTCGTGATTTTCTGGAAAATGGTGGAACAGAAAATGCTGGAGATAAAATTGAACTAATTGAATCCCTGAAACGAGTGCGTTCCTTCTTAGTCGAGCTGCGTCAAGAACTCCATTAAATGTCCAACGATACGCTTGACCTACTTGCGTTGAAGCTAATACCGGGACTCGGAGACAAAAACATCAAACAGCTAGTTAGCTACTGTGGGTCTCCCACCGAAGTTTTCAATGTACATAAATCAAAATTGATGAGTATCCCCGGTTTTGGTAAAAAGACCGTGGACATCATCCTTAATCATCAGACAAACAAACAAGCTGAAACAATATTGGGAAAGGCTGAGAAAAAGGGTATGGACGTTCTCAACTATCTGGACAAATCTTATCCTGTTAGACTCAGACAAGTAATGGATGCGCCTACAATTCTTTTCAAAAAAGGTAAAGGTGATTTCAATCCTGCCAGAACAGTTGCAATTGTGGGTACACGCCGAGCAACGAACTACGGAAAAGAAATCACGACCAAAATTGTTGAAGATTTACTTTCTCTAAACGTACAGGTCATAAGTGGTTTGGCTTACGGCATAGATATAGAAGCGCACAAAGCAGCTATGAAGAATAATATCTCAACAGTAAGTGTGTTGGCTGGAGGATTAGACTGGATTTACCCTTCTATTCATAAAAAATTTGCGGAAGACATGCAGGACACGGGAGGGATACTTTCAGAAAGTCCTCCAGGCACAAAGCCCAACCCCCACCTGTTTCCAGCTCGTAATAGAATCATTGCTGGCATGGCAGATGCAACAATTGTTGTGGAGGCTGCTGAGAGAGGTGGCGCACTCATCACTGCAAATATTGCGGATTCATACAATCGAACAGTCTTTGCAGTGCCAGGAGATATCGGGCATACCCATTCGGTTGGTACGAACAAACTCATTCGTTCTCAAAAAGCAATCATTTATACAGGAGCTGAAGACCTAATATATCACCTCGGTTGGTCCGATGAAAATCTTGAATCAAAGCAAAAAATTGAGCTTCCTGATATGAACGATACGGAAAGAGTTGTATACCAGCTGTTGGTAGATAATGAACCATCATTGGAGATAGACATACTAGCAATGAAGGCTCAAATTCCAATAAATCAAATGGCGTCTATCCTTCTGGGTTTGGAATTTAAAAATTTGGTGAAAAGTATGCCCGGGAAGAAGTACGGGATAAATATGCGTAAATAGCCATCATTCTGTGGTTCCTTTCTTTAAGTTTAGATTTTATTCGAAAATTTCAACCATATGGATATTCAAGAACTTTTTGGTGTAAAAGATAAAGTAGTAGTCATAACTGGAGGCTCCAGAGGAATTGGATTAATGATAGCACGAGGTTTTGTTTCGAACGGTGCAAAGGTCTATATCAGCTCGCGAAAGAAGGAAGTTTGCGATGCTGTCGCAGCTGAGCTTTCAAAAAATGGAACGTGCTTTTCAATTCCTGAGGATATGTCAACTTCAGAAGGTCGAGAGTATCTCGTAAATGAAATAACAAACAGAGAAGATAAACTAGATGTATTGGTAAACAATGCAGGAACAGCCTGGGGATCGAGTTTCGAAGATCATCCAGAAAAGGGATATGATCGAGTGATGGACTTGAATGTGAAGTCGATGTTTTTTTTAACTCAAGGATTTATTCCGCTTCTATCAAAAAACGATTTCAGCGATCCATCAAGAATAATCAACATTGGGTCAATTGACGGGTTGACGGTCCCTGCTTGGGATAATTCTGCGTATAGTATTTCCAAAGCCGCTGTACATCAGATGACCAAGGTCCTTGCAGGAAAAATTTCCAAGCACGCAATTACGGTTAATTCCATTGCGCCTGGTCCATTTGAAAGTCAAATGACTGAGGTGCTTCTTTCTCAAGCTCGAAATGAAGTAGAGAAAATTTGTCCTATGAAGCGTATTGGTGTGGATGAAGACATGGCCGGAATTGCGCTTTTTTTAGCGTCTAAAGCAGGAGCCTACCTTAATGGTACTGTAACACCCGTCGATGGAGGCATTCATTTGAAATCACAAAATTTATTCCAATTGTGAATGTCGATCGGATCAAGTTGTTGGAGGGGTACAGTTCTGAAGAGCCAGGTGACCCTTTCAATTTTTATGCACTTGCCATGGAATATTTAGATGAAGCTCCGCAGAAAAGTCGAGTGCTCCTTAATCAATTGCTAGTGAATCATCCAAACTATCTCCCTTCCTATTATAAGGCTGCACACTTGCAATGGGATATTTTTGAAAATCTAGAAGATTCCAAGCTAATCTTTGAAAAAGGGATTGTTCTTGCGCAGAAACTTAATGACGAAAAGGTGCTTGGAGAATTAAAAGCGAGTTACCAGAACCTGATATTTGAAATGGAGTAGCCGGTCATTCTTACCAGAGATAGAATCAATCCTATTGGATCAATCAATCTTCAGGACAATCTTCCCAAAATGATCGGGTGACTTGAATCGATCAAAAGCACTCAGGTAATCTCCAAATAGAAAGGTTTTGTCGATGGTGGGTATTATCTCATGTGTTGAAACAAATTTCACCATATTTTCAAATTCCTGATCATTTCCCATAGTTGAACCCATGATCTGAGCTTGTGCCCAAAAAAGTCTGAATACATCCAATTTTTGAGGAGATCCAGCAGTGCTACCATACATGACGATTTTGCCAGCTGGCTTCACCAACTTCAAGTATGAATTTATCAAATCACCTCCAGCACTATCGATTATCACATCAAATCCACCTGCTTTCGAAGCGCTCCTCGTCCAATCTTCATCATTGTAGTTGAAGCCAACGATTGCTCCTTGCTTACACGCCTTTTTGATTTTCTTATTATCGCCACTGGTCACATGGACTTCTGCGCCAGTAGCCAGAGCAAATTGAAAAGCAAATTGTGCCACTCCTCCGCCAATACCAGTGACCAAAACCCTTTGGCCTTTTGCAATCTGACCTTTTGTGAAGACAGCTCTAAAGGCCGTAAGTCCGGCTAATGGAAGTGCTGCAGTAGTTTCATTTGAGAGATGAGAAGGTTTCTCAACTAAGCGATCAGCGGGAATAGAAATACACTCAGAAAGTGTTCCATTCTTTGGCATGCCAAGGATCGAATATTGGTCTGATTGGGCATCAGGATTTGGCCCCCAATTTACATTAGGATTAATGACAACTTCTTTCCCTAACCATTTCGAACTCCCCTCTTCCACAACTCCACATCCGTCAGACCCCAATACAGTATCCCATTTGATATTAGGGTATTTACCCTCTCTTATCCATTGGTCTCTTCGATTTAATGAGGCGTATTTTATTCGAACGAGACATTCATCCTCTTTGACTAGTGGTTTGGCTGATTCAATTAACTGAATCGGTTCTGTCCTTGACGTGATGACTACTGCTTTCATTTCTAGAATGGCTGATCATCATCATCATCTTGCTTGTCGTTGGCCTTGCTTGGTAGAGTAATTGTGAAATCCGTGTTTTCACCAGATGAACTAGGAAAGGTTTGTCCGAAACTACTTGGTACAGATTCTACATCTGTGAACTTAGTGAATTTGCCAATGAATTTAAGATTCACAGTATCGGTCTTACCGTTCCTGTGCTTAGCAATAATCAATTCGCCTATTCCATTGAGTGGCATCCCGTTTTCGTCCTCGGTAATTCCATAATATTCTGGACGATAAAGGAACATCACCATATCGGCATCCTGCTCAATAGATCCCGACTCTCTAAGGTCAGAAAGCTGAGGCTTCTTATCTCCACCTCTTGTTTCTACTGCTCTACTCAATTGCGATAGGGCGATGACAGGCACTTTCAATTCCTTTGCTATTCCCTTCAGAGCTCGGGAAATAGATGCAATTTCCTGCTCTCGATTGCCGCCAGCATTTTTAGACGTGTCCCCAGTCATCAACTGCAAATAATCGATAATTATCAACTTCACCCCATGCTGAGATACCAAGCGGCGACTTTTCGCTCTAAGTTCTAGTATACTCAAGGCTGGAGTGTCATCAATGAAAATGGGTGCATCAGAGAGCTTGTTGGTCTTATGAAGCAATTGTTCCCATTCGTAATCTGCTAAATCACCTCTTCGTATCTTTTCACTCTCCAACTCCGCCTCAGCTGAAATCATTCTGTTCACTAATTGCACAGAGGACATTTCCAAAGAAAAAATTGCTGCCGGCATTTGCCAATCCACAGCAGCATTCCTCAGTGAAGAAACTACAAAAGCCGTCTTACCCATACCAGGCCTTGCCGCAATAATCACTAAATCTGATGGTTGCCAACCGGATGTCATCCTATCCAGTGCAGAGAACCCACTAGGTACACCCGTCAATCCATCCTTTTTGTCTTTCCTAATCTGAATTTCATCTATCGCTTGGTGAAGTAATGAACTCATTTTATCATAGTTCTTTCTGATATGCGAATCAGAAACTTCAAAGAGAGATCGCTCGGTTCTATCCAGCAATTGGAAAACATCCATGGTGTCTTCGTATGCATCTTGCTGGATTTCTGAAGCAATGCGAATCAATTCTCTCTTAATGGACTGCTCAGCTATGATCCTTGCATGAGTTTCAATATTCGCAGCAGAATTCACCTTTGCGGTAAGCTGCGAAACATAATAGGCACCTCCAACTAACTCAAGTTTTCCGTTCTTTCTTAGTTGATGCGTGACAGTTTTGATGTCTACGGGTTCACTATTATTGAATAGGGCAACAATAGCTTCAAAAATGGATTGATGAGCTTCTTTATAGAAACTTTCGATATGAAGAATATCTATAACATTAGATAGGGCATCTCTTTCAAGCATTAAGGCGCCAAGGACTGTTTCCTCTATCTCTACGGCCTGCGGTGGCAATTTACCCAACTGCTCTGATAGTTCGGAAATTCCAATTCGTCTTGATTTACTGGATACTTTGAAGGCAGTAGATTTGTCAGTCATGAATGTGATTTATTCGGTTCACAAAAATAGTCATGTCAAAGTGGTAACGACACTTAATTCCTAAAGAAGAAACGTACATTTTCCTAACATATTTATCAACACAAAATGTTCACAACTAGTTAAGGTCTTGTTGTTATATTTGGCGTAGCTATTAAACGACCATGCTAGAAAATTTAAATCAAATTCAACATCAGCACCGAATCTTAATTATAAGAGTCCGAGCATTGATATCAGCGAAGAAATTTTTGACCAATCGACTTAATTTCTGACTGTGTATCAATTAAATCTAAAAAATCCTCTTGTAGTTTTTGACCTAGAGACTACAGGCACTAGCATTTCCAATGATCGAATTGTGGAAATGGCTTTTATCAAAATAATGCCTGATCAATCCATTGAAGAGAAGTGCCGAAAGATTAATCCAACTATTCCAATTCCTGATGAAACAAGCAAGATTCATGGCATTTACGATGACGATGTAAAAGAGGAACCAACCTTCAAACAAGTCGCCAAATCATTGTCCGACTGGTTGGAGGGATGTGACTTTGCGGGCTTCAATGTTATCCACTTTGACTTACCAATGCTTATGGAAGAATTTCTCAGAGCCGATGTGGAATTTGATATTGACAAACGAAAAATTGTAGACGCTCAAAAGATTTTTCATTTGATGGAAAAAAGAAATCTCACTGCAGCCTATAAGTTTTATTGTGACAAAGATCTGGAAAATGCCCACAGCGCCTTGGCTGACACTAAAGCCACTTTTGATGTGCTTGTGTCCCAGATTGAACGCTATGAGGGTCGGGAAGTGAAAGATTCTTTAGGAAAAAAACTTGGCCAAATTGAAAATGACATGAGTTCGATTGATAGGCTGTCACAAAACATAATGGTAGACCTAGGCGGACGAATGATTTTCAAAGAAGGTATTGAAGTCTTCAATTTTGGTAAACATAAAGGCAAACCTGTTGCAGAGGTTCTTAAGATGGAGCCTAGCTTTTATGACTGGATGATGAAAGGGGATTTCCCATTAGACACCAAAAGAAAACTAACCCAAATAAAGCTTAAGGACTTTGGGGGCTGACTTCTGCGGCACAGTGGAAAGTTTAGATTATATTCGTCACAGATTACGAATAGCCTAAATGATCAATCTATCTAAGAATAAAGCCCTTCGAATTGGTCTCCAGTATTTCGCTGGAATAGTTGTCTATCTTCTACTTGTGATGCTTCTGATCGAAGTGGAAAGTGACAGCAATCAATCAGCATTAACCAACTATGGAAATGCCATTTGGTATTCTTTGGTTACCCTTACTACTGTAGGATATGGAGATATATTCCCGGCTACACTTTATGGAAGAGCGATTGGCTTTGTATTTATTCTTTCCAGTTTGGCTTTTTATGGTTTAATAATTGGACAATTCACTATGCTTATGACTACAATTAAAGAAAATAGAAGACTCGGTCTTGGGGGAACCTCGTTTATGGACCATGCAATTATTATCGGCTGGAACGATTTCAGCAAATTGGTTGTGGACCAACTGATGGGTGTAAAGAAACGCGTGGTTATCGTTATTGACAATAAAGCGGATATTGAAAATATCCAAGAACGGTATCCTAATAATATTCATAATATTTTCACCCTCTTCTCAGACCTCTCCAATTTCGACCTTCTGGAAAAGGCAAATATTCACGATGCATCAATCATCTTTGTAAATCATGGTAGCGATACAGATAAGTTGGTTTATATACTCAACGCAAAAAAGGTGTATCCTGAAGCAGAATTCATGGTCACCTTGGATAACGGAGATCTTAAAGGTACCTTTTTAAATGCAGGTGTATCCAATACCATATCTAAATTCGAGATCAGTTCTAAACTATTGGCTTCCTATATATTTGAGCCTGATGTTGCCGTATATAGTGAATCCATCATGTCTTATGCAAAAAGTGATAGCGACTATGACATGAAACAATTGTTGGTGACTAAAACAAATCCTTTTGTTGGTCACGCCTACCAAGAAGTCTTTTTTGAAATGAAAAAGCGGTACAATTCAATACTGATCGGAATAACGAAAAGAGACAAGTATGGTAAAAAAAAATTAATTAAAAATCCTCATGGTGAAATTAAAATCGCTTCTGGTGACTATTTACTAATCATTCTTAATGGTAAAGCTTTTAAACTTATAAGCAAATTGTTTGGTGTTGAGGAAGGTTATATTACAAATCGATCATCATGAAATCTTCACTCATATTTATTTGTACACTCCTATTCCTTATTTCATGTAAGAATAGGGATTTAAACGAGGGGGAAGAATTTCGGCCAAGAGAAGTCCATGATAGTTTTCAAGATTCACATTTCGCCAAGGTCACTATAGACGGTGTTGAATACCTAATGATGGAAAGAGACAACAACAATCCACATGAGGGATTTGGTTTTATGGCATATCGAGGAAATCGAATGATTGAAAAACAAGATACAACTCTGGCCTATGTGAGGGCCCTCTTCGAAATTCAAGTTAGAATGTACGCCGAGACATCTGGTAGAGATATTGGCGAAATACGAAGAGAGGCTGATTCAATATTCAGTTCGTTTCTTATGGAAGAGCAATTAGAAATCAATCGGTTGGAAGCTGATAGCTTGAGGAGCAAGTAATAAAAAAAGTGCTTTTACTGTAACAGCTGAATCACTAAGAAATGAATATTCCTGAGTGGAAAACAGCGATATAAATGCCAGGCATGTGGCCGTCAGTTTGTTGGAGGACAAAGGCTAGATCCAGCCTCACTTTGGTCAGAATTATAAGGATGGTAGACAGACCCATAGGCAACTAGCAGAGGACGTGGACATGCAAATTGGGGAACCAAATGGTGCAACTGAATCAACGAATTAGATTGAAAAACGTATTTTGTTCGTTAGTTTTTAGGTTTATTCTAACAAAAAATCAAGATTGTCCTTAGAACTGAGGTTTAGAATTTCTGCCCCATACTTGAAAACTTTGATGATGTCATCACCTCTTAGCTTACACGAGTTATCAGAGATTTCCAGCAGATTTCCTTCAGGAATTCCTATAACTGCATCATCTTGGTTTAGATGGAGAAACTCCTTGATTCTGTCTTTTCTGGTTTCTCCTCCATGATTTGGCAATTGTGCCTCGGTATAATGTGGGTTGATTTGAAAAGGAACCAAATTCAATGCGTTGAATGATGGTGGTTCCACAATGGGCATATCATTGGTCGTCTTAATAGATGGGCTAGCCACATTGCTTCCGGCACTCCAACCCATATAAGGTACTCCAGAGTTCACCCTTTCTTGTATCACTTCGACTAATTTATTTGCATATAGTTGATTCAACAATTCAAAAGTATTCCCTCCACCAACGGCAATAACCTCAGCATCCATCACTGCTTGCTTTGGGTCGGGGAATGTATGAATTCCTATAATTCTATATCCCAGTTCTGAAAATGGAAGTGCCACCTTTTCCGTATACATGTCATAGCTAAATCCAACTCCGGCATATGGGATAAATAAAATTTCTTCATTATCCTTTTCTAAGAATTTGCTGATCGATTCTTTCGGATATTTCAAATAAGTTTCTCCATAATTTGTCGAATTACTCAGTAATAATAGTCTTCTATTGCTCACGTTTTTTTAGTCTTAATTGAACGTTAATTTAGGCCTACAAAAGAAGAAAGTGATATCAATAGGCACTTTTAATAATCATCGCACTCCCCTGCCAATCTGATAGTTCAACAAGTGACTCCTTGATGGTAGGCATAAACTCATCCAGCGCTTTGGGAATCCCGTCCCATGTGTGGTTATAATCATGCACAATCATCACTCCTCCAACACTGAGCATGGGATAGAAAAAACGTAATGCTGCAATTGTCGGAGCATAGAGATCTGCGTCAATGTTGACAAACGCAAATTTTTCATTTTCCAGTCCTTCAGTTGTATCAGGGAAAAAGCCCTGTTTAAATATCAAATTCTCGTTTCCATTAATATATGCCTGGACTTGATCAACATTGGTGTCAGCAAACATTTCTGTGGAAAATCTCCCATCTGCCTGCATTTCATGTTTCAGGTCTTCTTTAGGAAATCCTTTGAACGTGTCAAACAAAAAGAATTTCCTGTCTGGATCCATATGGTGGACTGCTTTAGCCGTTTGTCCTCTATGGACCCCAAGTTCAGCAAATGCTCCTTTGACATCATTCTTTTTCAGCCTTTCGATCTGAAACCATAGGTTATAAAATCTCACCTTGTCCCGGTACCTCCTCTCTAGTCTGACAAGCTCTTTCGAAATCAATTTCTTTTTCACAGCTTCTTCCCATATATGTGGTTTGCTGATTTTATACGACCAAAAAGTCTCTAAATACTGATATAATAAAAAAAACGCAGTGATAACAAAAATGACACTGATTAGCTGTGTCGGGTTGATATGGAGAAATATGGTTTTCACATTTCAAAAATACCAGATTATGATCATGTGGATAACTGACTTAATAATTCATTTATTGGATGATAATGCAGAACGTACTATACGTTAGTTTTATTCTTAACAATATCTTATCAGGAGCCCTATACAGCATGTAAAAAAGTAATGAATACAGAAAAATTGATGGATGATCTATGTATCAATCGTAATTATTATTTTTAGCACTATTTGGAGTCATTCTAAATATATCTTTGTGGCTGTTGGTAGACAATTATGAGGCTTTCTGAATTAGAAATACACCAAGACGCAATTATCACGAAAGTGTTGGGGCGAGGCGCATTCAGAAAAAGAATTCTGGAGATGGGATTCGTCAAGGGTCAAAAAATATCCATCGTTAAGAATGCTCCACTCAAAGATCCAATTCAATACAGATTAATGGATTATGAAGTCTCATTAAGGAAAAGTGAGGCCAATTTAATTGAAATAATCACTGAGAAAGAAGCGCTAAACAATGAAGCTCGCTCCTATTCAGGTACGATTACAGAGGATGTTCTAAAAGTTTCTGCGGCGAAAAAAGGGAAGTCGGTAAATGTGGCGCTCGTAGGAAATCCCAATTGTGGAAAAACTACACTTTTCAATTCGGCTTCCAATTCTAGAGCCAAGGTGGGTAATTACGGTGGAGTAACCATTGATACACATGAAGCCAAATTTGAATTAGATGGTTACACACTCAACATCACTGATCTACCCGGAACCTATTCTCTAACGGCCTATAGCCCAGAAGAGCTTTTCGTTAGAGAACATATTGTTGATTCCCATCCTGACATTGTCATCAACGTCGTGGATGCTTCGAATCTAAAGAGAAACCTTTATCTAACTACCCAGCTCATAGACATGGATATCAAAGTGATAATCGCCTTGAATATGTATGATGAGCTAGAAGAAAAAGGAGCAAATTTCGATTTTGAAAATCTAGGGAAAATGATTGGCATTCCAATGATTCCAACGGTAAGTTCTAAAGGAATTGGGATAACGGAACTATTTAAAAAAGTCATTGATGTCTATGAAGATCAGGATCCTTCAATCAGACATATTCACATCAACTATGGCCGTAGTATAGAAAAATCAATTGCTACCATTCAAGAAAAGATTAAACAAGAGTCCAATTACTCATTGACTGATAAAATATCCTCGCGATTCTTATCTCTAAAGCTCATTGAGAAAGATGAAAATGTTGAAAATTTAATTAAGACCTGCTCCAATCATGTGGACATAAATGAAGCCACTCTGGAAGAAATCTATACGCTAGAAAAGGAAGTAAAAATTGACAGTGAAACGTTGATTACTGATTCCAAATATGGCTTCATAGCAGGAGCCCTGAAAGAGACCTACTCCGATGGGCATCTCGAGAG
>JAAEPI010000469.1 GCA_024232835.1 Cytophagales bacterium | reverse complement strand
ATCGTGTAGAGATAAGGCTACTCCATAGAAACGTTATCAATGCGCTCGCATACCACGAACAAAGACTGACAAAATGACTTCCGGCTCATGTGCATTGAGCCGGTCCCATCTGAAATTTCATGTGACGTCCATCAAGATTGATCATCTTCATCTCATTTACCGTCGGCATCGCCTCTTCGAGCTTCTTCATCAACTTCGGTTCTTTGAAATTTTTGCTGAGTGTGATATGTTTCTCCCCTTCTGTTATGACGGCCTGCCCATCTAATTGAAAAATTGATTCAAAGAGGGTCAGCAGTTCATAGGTTTCACCGTTCATGCACTCTGATAAAAACAGACTGCACAAATTGACAAACGACAATTTAAAACAGGTCATGATTTGATCTAATTCTGTATCGATTCTATAAACGGTATCTTTCAGACGAATCCGTTGTTCTTCCTTGCGACACTTCCGTAATTTCGTGAAGGCTTTTTTATGAGGCGTTTCAATACTTTTTTGCTGCCGAAGGCACCGATTGATCTGT
>JAAEPI010000468.1 GCA_024232835.1 Cytophagales bacterium | reverse complement strand
GTTTAACAATCAGAGGCAAAATTGGAATAATAACGCAGGTAATAATCAGAACCCGAACTGGAGAAACAATACCGGTCAGAATCAATGGGGGAACGCACCAAATCAGGGAGGTTATCAGGGAAATAGGTGGCAGGATAATAACCAATGGCGAAATTGGTATGAACAACCCTATCAGGGGAACCAAAGGTACCAACCGCAAAATCAGCCTATGGGAAATTGGAATAATAATGCAGGGAACCCAAATTATAGACCGCCAATGCAACAAAACCAGGGACCAACGGGAAATAATAATGTGCCACCACCCGGAGTGCGAGCGATAGGAACGCCGGAAGAGCAACCAAAACCCCAAGAAATAGAGAGATCTGAAGGTTTAGTCCCAGACACCACCGCTAGTACGTCATCACGAACAGAAATAGGAACTGAAAGCAGTGCAAATCAGGGTACTGAAAGCGGAGATGTGTGGTTGAATGGTTATCCCAAACCTGAATCTTGTGGAGTGAACCCAAAAGTGGTACAAATGTTAGACCAACGAAATCAACGAGGAATGACCAGGGGAATTACTAACGGCAGAAGTGATCAGATGGAGGTAACGGTGGATCAGAGGTTTGCCCAGCTAGATAATAACCTGAACGCCTACCAGAAAGAACAAGAAGACCAGGTTAGGAAAATGGCAGATGAAACTACCCACAAAATGGAAACGGTGATTGAATGCACTTTGCAACAACAAACGAAGATAACGTCGGAATTAAAAGGGGAAGTTGAAGGGATGAGAGTCCACGTTAACAAAATTATAGATGACAAAGAACGGAAGGAGCAACGCAAAGAAAAGGAACGCCGAGAAAAAGAGATGAACGATCTAGTGGAGGCCAAAGTGGAAGAGAGATGTCAGGAACGAGAAAAGAAACGGAGAGAAATGTCAGCCAGTACCAGTTTAGAAACGAGTGTAGCCCCATCTTTGAATGTGTATTCGGTGTCGCCTTACGCTAGAGAAACGGTGTTTGAACCATGGATACCTGGGGAGAAGTTACCTTTGCAGAGTTTTGAGGTGCCAACAATTAATCTTATCGTAGAAGGAAAACGGATAAAATGTACAGCTGATACCAGAGCTGGTCCCTCGTTAGTAGTATCTGAACAATTGGGGCGAGAGATCTTAGGCCGTAAATACAGAACGCAGGCAGAAGTCAATAACGCGATTTTACCGAGTGAGATTAGACATGTATCGAACTGTGCAGGGGGTAACGTCGAAATAATTGGTCAAGCTAAGGTGAGGGTGAAATTTCTGAAGCTCACTTTCAACACACCGATGTTAATTCTAGCCGCGGCATCCAAAAGAATGGAAGGAGCAACGCAAAGAAAAGGAACGCTGAGAAAAAGAGATGAATGATCTGGTGGAGGCCAAAGTGG
>JAAEPI010000467.1 GCA_024232835.1 Cytophagales bacterium | reverse complement strand
GACCGCTATGAAATTCAGAAAGTAGGTGGTAAAATTCATACTGAATGGTGGATTCCATCTGAGGATTTAGAAGAATTGAATGCTAATATCGTTGGTGTGATTGAAGTTATAGGAGAATATCATTGACCAGTTCACCCAAAAACCAAGATACCCTCTTTGACCGGGTTATTTCGATTCTGGAACAAGCACGCACTAATGTTGTACGGTCAGTCAACAGCAATATGGTCATTGTTTATTGGATGATTGGCAGGGAAATCGTAGAAGCGGTTCAGGGTGGAGAATGGCGAGCCGTTTACGGACAGCAAATTATTGAAGGACTTTCTATACGTCTGGCAGGAAAATATGAAAACACTTGACGAACATATTGATGTTACTCCTGGAATAGCCGGTGGTAAACCACGAATTGCCGGACATCGTATTACTGTCCAGAATATTGTAATCTGGTATGATCGTATGGGAAAAAGCGCAGATGAAATTGCAACAGAATATGACCTTGATCTGGCTGATATTTATGCTGCGCTTGCTTATTATTTTGATCATCGTATTGAAATTGACGAGGCAATTGAAGAAAGTGAAATTTTTCTGAAGAGTACAAGAGAAAAGGCACGATCAAAACTGGACCAAAAGATTCTGGAAAACAACGTTACATGAGAAACAGAATCAAATTTTATCTTGATGAACATGTGCCAAAAGCTGTTGCAAAGGGCCTTAAAAGG
>JAAEPI010000466.1 GCA_024232835.1 Cytophagales bacterium | reverse complement strand
GAGCTCAATTGGAATGCGGACAGTATTGAGTATTAACAGTTAAGATAGCAAAACTAAACTGACTATTAGAGGAAATGGAAGATGATGTCTTCTTGATTTAAGAGTCGAAACTGATTGACATCTCTATAATAAGGGGATGCAATCATCAATGACTCGACTATTTAACGACAATTTATGACCATTAATGACCATTAATGCCCTTTAATGACCATTAATGACAATGTCAGTCTGATCAAAATAAAATCCCGCTGACATTAATGGTCGTTGCATCCCCCCAGCCCCCCTCCACTCCCTCCTCCCTCCCCTAGAACCTCCTCGAATTTTTCTACACTTCCCCAATTCTTCCCCTAATTTCAACCTCCACCGCAACCCTCCCCTGATCATCTCTTCAATTCCTCTCCCATTCTCTTCTCTCTGCCCCTCCCTTTCTACCACGCTTTCCCTCCCTCTACCGTTCCTCTCTCCACACTCTCCCCAGCTTC
Organism: Cytophagales bacterium; assembly: GCA_024232835.1. Taxonomy (GTDB): domain Bacteria; phylum Bacteroidota; class Bacteroidia; order Cytophagales; family Cyclobacteriaceae; genus JAAEPI01. The sequence goes on along the minus strand of JAAEPI010000466.1, from coordinate 2,217 downwards.
CATCTACCTCTACTCCCCTTCCACCCATCCATCCATTCCCTCAACCCCTCCACCTCTCAATCCTTCGCCTCCCCTCACTCCACCTTTCCCTCTCTTATCTGCCTCCACCCTACCTTCCCTCCCTACAGCCCTCCCAGCCCCTCCACCGTACACTTCTCCACTCCCTCCACCCATCCCTTACCCAGTCTCATCCCACCACGCCTCCACTTCCGCCATTCCTCTTGTCTCCCCTCCATCCACTCTGTCCCTCCCCTGCCCTCGCCATCCATTCCTAGTTTGGTTTGTAGTCCTACCCGGACTGACATTGATGCCTTGAAATATTAATGATGATAATAATGACAATAATAAATAATAATACATTATAATTCTTTATTACATCATCCCCGTTCAATCAGGGCACACAGATAAATAAAATTATATTACCTGTTATTAGATAAGTTTAAAATAATTATTGTAGAATTCGACTCAATATGCGGGTGACGCGTCACATAATACATAGTTGCTTAAATTTAAGCAGACAATTGAGTTAACAGGTAGCCGAAAATTTAGAATCTTAGCTAATTAACATAAATTGTATAATTGACTTAAGATTTGGCATGATTAGACAAGGTTTGCCAGTTAGAATTTATAACACAGCTACTAGCTGTGTTCACAGCTGAATTTCACAGTAATTCATTTTATTTTGCTGACTTTTATTCTGTCAGAGTTTCTTTGGCCTTCAATATGGAACAATTTAAACCTAGCTAAGGAACAATATTCGGACTCGCTGTATGTATGCTGTAATAATAAAGTAATAAGTTCGATTTTAGACTGCTTATTATTATTCGCAATCACTCTTTCTTCATCAGATAAAACAATATTGTATTTGTATAGTAAAGCGCCTTTAATGAATACACTCGTATTGTATGGTGTGGAGCTGTAATTTGTATACCAACTATCATCTACACTTCCCCACTCCTTCACTACTATCAACCATGACCTCTACCCTCCCATCTCTCCACATATTTCCTCGTCTCCTCCCTCGTCATCACCACGCCTCTCTCTTTGTGCCCCTCCCTTTCATCTCACCCAATCCCCTCTCCACCCATGCCCTCCAGCTCCTCTCTTCCATCCTCCCACTCTCTCTACCCCTCTCCTCCCTACATCATCCCTTCCCTGTTTCTCTCCCCTTCCTGGTCTCTGCCTTCCTCCCCTCCATTCTCTTCCTGCATCGATCCCCTCCCAGCATGCCTGCTTACCTCACTAATTCGGACACCACTTCCTCAGCCCTCCACCCTCCCTCCATTCACTCATTCCTTCACACCTCGTGCCTCCCTCCACCCCTGAGCTATCTACAGTTTATACCCCTCCCTTCACTTTCCTCCATGCTTCCACTCCTCTCCTCTCGCCTCTCGTCAGTTTATAGTAAAACAACATTGCCTCTTATGTCTTATGTCGACAATTTGAAAATCTCACCTTTTGGCCAAAATTCTCGTGGTAAAAAGGGCGTGGCCTGTATTTCACCTTGGTGATGGTTTTAACTCAAAATAAACAATGCATTCGATACAACGGGCAAAAATACGTCAGTTTAGAGCAAAACCATGTCTCATATGTCGACAATCTGAAAATCTCAATTTTTGCCCAAAATTCCCACGATAAAAAGGGCGTGGCCCTGTATAGGGCTTTGTTATGGTTTAAGCTCAAAATAACAATTGCATTCGATTTCTCAGGCAAAAATTCGTCAGGATACTGCAACTGTAGTGTATACTTATGCCTCATATGATGAATTTTTGGAAATGTCAATTTTTGACTCGAAATTCCCACGGTAAAAAGGGCGTGGCCCTGTATTGGGCTTGGTGATGCTTTTAGTTCAAAAATAACTATTGCACTCGATTCCTCGGGCAAAAATAGGTCAGTATAAAGTATAATCATGCCTCATATGATGAGAATTTGAAAATCTCAAATTTTAGGCCAAAAATTCCCACGCTAAAATGGGCGTGGCCCTGTATTGGGCTTGGTGATGGTTTTAGCTCAAAAATAACTATTGCATTTGATTTCTTGGGCAAAAATAGGTCAGAATAAAGTATAAGCATGCCTCATATGATATGAATTTGAAAATCTCAAATTTAGGCCAAAAATTCCCATGGTCAAAAAAGGGCGTGGTCAAAATCATATTTCCCCCACTTGTAATGTGGTAGACATTTTTTGTGGTCTCCTGGGACCCTAATGGTCACGTTT
>JAAEPI010000465.1 GCA_024232835.1 Cytophagales bacterium | reverse complement strand
TAAATATCGAGATGAAGGGGATCAACTATTGTTCAAGGTTTTAAATTCAGGAGATTACCTTTCCAAAGCTCCAGATGAGACTAGGAAGTCAAGCAAGATGCTACAACCTTATATCGCCGAAAAGGGCCTCAGGTATGATCTCACTGTTCCTTTCGCTCGATATGTGGTTTCCCATCAGCATGAAATCACCTATCCATTCAAGCGATTTCAAATTCAACCTGTATGGCGCGCAGATCGTCCACAGAAAGGACGATATCGAGAATTTTATCAATGTGATGCGGACATTATTGGGACACAGGCTATTTGGAATGAGGTCGAACTTTCGTTGCTTATCCATGACGTATTCACTGATCTCAAACTTGAGGATTATTCACTGAAAATAAACCACCGAGCCATTCTCAGCGCATTTGCTAGTTACTGCGGATTGACGGGTAATGAGATGTCGTTTTGTATTGAGCTTGATAAACTGGACAAAGTTGGAATCGAGAAAGTGACTCAACGAATGGTTGAAATGGGAGCCGATCATGACAAGGTCAAGCAATTCATGACCTTTATTTCATCTGACATTTCGAACGAAGAAAAACTCGATATTCTGGAAACTGAATTCAGCATTAAAGAAGAAAGCATTTCTGAATATTTCAAGCTCCTCCATGCCACTGATAGAAAACTGAAAATTGATTTTGACATAAGTCTTGCGAGGGGATTGACCTACTATACGGGAATGATATTTGAAGTAGTACCCACATCTGTTGAAATGGGGAGCATTTGCGGTGGTGGAAGATACGACAATCTAACTGGAGTTTTTGGATTGCAAGACGTATCCGGAGTTGGCATCTCATTTGGTTTGGATCGAATCTATGACGTAATGGAAGAATTAGGCCTTTTTCCTGCTGAGCTTTCCGAGACTATTCAAGTACTAATAGTGCATTTTGATGAAACCTGTTTTGAACACGGAATTGAAGTCTTGGGAAAATTGAGAAAAGCAGGAATTCGAGCTGACATTTACCCCGAGTTGGTAAAAGTTAAAAAGCAATTCAACTATGCAGATAAGGTGAACGCCAGACACACATTGGTGATCGGCCAAGATGAAATAGCGTCTTCAACGTATAAATTAAAAAATATGAAATCCGGTGAACAGGAATCAT
>JAAEPI010000464.1 GCA_024232835.1 Cytophagales bacterium | reverse complement strand
TACGCCTATATCCGCTATGTATTGAAGCATATTGGCGCAGCAGATACGGTAGAAAAGCTGGAAGCTTTACTGCCCTGGAATGCTAAAGCTCAGCTGGTGGGTATTGACCCGGTCGCATAGGTTGATTTATTGGCGCTTACGGTATATAAGCAAACGAGAAAAGGAGCTTAACAAAGAATTCCCGAGACCATCAGAACTTATTAAGTATTACTCATATAGTAGAAATACTTGCCAAACTCCAAAAGCATATCTTTCATCTAATACTGAATTAAATGATAAATTTATCGAAATATGCTCTAGGATTTTTCAAGAGTATCAAAAATCAAAAGAAATGAGAGGGTATCTTGACTATGATGATTTACTTGAATATTTTGCAAATGCATTAAAAGAAAAACCTAACCTTAGAAAAGCTGTTACAAAACTATTTGATGAGGTGTTAGTAGATGAAATGCAGGATACTAATCCGTTGCAGTTTAGTATTTTGAAACATTTTTCATCAGAAGACGTGAGATTATTTTGTGTTGGAGATCCCGCTCAGTCAATCTATAAATTCAGAGGTGCAGAGTTTAAACATGTCTATAAATTTGAAGAAATATTTGGCAACAGCACAACAATCCCACTATCTTTGAACTATCGAAGCTATCAAGAAATACTTGATTTATCAAACTGGTTACTTGAAAGGTCACCTTTAAATTATAACAATCATTTAACTGCCCATAGAAAAAATGGTGGTTTTCTGCCATCAATGTGTGACTTTGATAGCAATCAAGATGAGGCAAGTTGGATTGCCGATACAATTCTAGAACGAAAAGAGAAAGATATCCTCTTCAATGATATTATGATATTAGTTCGGTCAGGGTTTGATGCAAAACCCATTGAGGCTGAATTTATCCAAAGAAAAATCCCATATTATTTCATTGGAGGAACAAGCCTGACGAAATCAGCCCATGTTCGTGATGTACTATCTCTTCTGCGGATTGTAAGAAATGATCAAGATGATTTGGCTTGGATGCGTTTCTTAAAGCTATGGCCTCGAATTGGAGAAAAAACTGCCGAGAAATTAATTAGTAGCTTTTATGAAAAGACAGAAATACAAGCTGTAGACATTTTGTCTGAAAGTATTGGCTCTTCTCACAATGCTATTACATCTTTTAAATTGACGGATTCTAATAAGAATATTCCAAAATTATGCATTTCTAGTGCAGTGCAGGCTCTTACGCCAATTCTGAAAGAAAGATATGATAAATGGAATTATCGTTACCAAGATTTGAAGCTGTTAATCACTGTGGCTGAAAAATACAAAACCATAAGTGATTTTATTGATGCTTTTACACTTGAACCAATGACAAGTACGGAGATAGAAAAATTAGAAAATGACGATGCTGTTTTAATGATTACAGTTCATAGTGCAAAAGGCACAGAAGCACCAATTTGTTTTGTTGCAAATGCAAAACAAGGTACATACCCTCATGTGCGAAGTTGTGGAGAAATCGACGCAGAGGAAGAAGAGAGAAGAATACTTTATGTGGCTCTTACTAGGGCAAAAAATGAACTATTTGTTACCAGATCAACTGATTATAGAAGTGGTTTCTATGTGCAAAATAAACCTACTGAAGGAGAGGAGTATTTTTTATCGGAAGTCCCTGAAGAATTGGTGATGAAGGAAACTCATGGCTGGAATCCGGATTCATCAAGTGGTCTATCATCACTTAAAGATGTGTACTAAAAAGCATAACAAAAACATGCACTCGGACAAAATAAAGCTACGTTCGTTCCTCACTACACTTTATTTTTCCGGTAACGCGTTTTACTGTATGGTTTATATACTTGGTTGTATTTTAATTGGGCTGCCTGGTGTGACAACTGATCTAATTGGCTTTATGCTGGTTTTACCACCAATATCATCAGCTATAAGTAATTATATGACAAAGTCAGCAAATATATACCAGCCAAGTGAATAAGGTTCTAACAAGGCGCTGCTACGGAAAATTTGCTCGCTGGCGCTCACAAATTCCCGCAGAGCCTGGCGTTATGAAGCATTTCAATGAATAGCATATAGATATGAATATCAGAATTTTTCAATCTGAAACAGAAGACTTAGACGAGATTTTAGCATTACAGGAAATTGCTTATAGGAGTGAAGCTGAAATCCACAATGATTTCACTATCCCTCCACTACATCAGACGATAGATGGAATAAAAACGGAATATCGAAATCAACTATTTTTAAAGGTTGTTGAGCAGAATAAAATTATTGCTTCGATTCGTGCTTTTGAAGAAAATGGTACTTGTTTTGTTGGGAGACTCATTGTAGATCCAGCCTTTCAGAATGCAGGAATTGGAACAAGATTAGTAACGGAAGTTGAGAGAAAATTTAAGGTAACTACTCACCCCCTGCCCAACCATTAGGCAGATATCTATTGACATCATAGAGTAAATTACCTATTCTGCTGATCTACTTAGTTGATCGGAAAATACCAATGGCCGCCTATTTTGGTTCAAAAGCGACCTCGGGT
>JAAEPI010000463.1 GCA_024232835.1 Cytophagales bacterium | reverse complement strand
TAAAGGGACTCTATACCATGGAGTCATGATCCCAAGATCAATCTTTTTAGAACTGATAGCATCAACACTGTATGTGTGCATTATAGGATAGCATCAAAACTGCACTGTGTTGGAGATGAAGAATACGAGGAAAAATACATGGTGTCTAAAGTGAAATATGGTTGGGGTACAGCTCTTATGTGGGGCTGCTTGAGTGCTGCTGGTGTTTGAGAGCTGTTATCATTGATTGAATCATGAATACATAGATGTATTACGGTATGAATAGCGAATATGTTACCATTACCCATTGCCCTTCATTGTTTTTCATTGTGTTGTTTTACAACTTGACAATGACCCCTAAACACACACCTATGGCCAATGTTGATTTTCTGAGGATGTAAAAGTGATTCAGTGACAAGTATATGACACCTGATCTGGGTATTTGTGTATTTGAAGTGACTTATCTGCTCATTTTCACATTATTTTCTGTAGGCGACAAAACTTTTGTCTTGCCAAAATCTGGTCTTTCTGCATTCATTGAATGATTAATTTTTCTTCAGTGAAACAAATTTATTTCTCTGCACAAAACTTCATTTGTGAGGGTTGTATCTTTCATATGAGCGACTTCTGAAGCCAATTGATTAATTGAAAGTTATCACCTGTTGTTCCAACAACATGGATAGGCGACAACGCATGGGAAGGACTGTATTGGTTTTAATGTGATGTGAAAAAAG
>JAAEPI010000462.1 GCA_024232835.1 Cytophagales bacterium | reverse complement strand
TGATTTGCTTGATTTTGCTCCCTCTCCTGGCAGTATGTATTCGATATCTGCTTGATTGCGGATGATATATTTGAGCGCCTGCTGGTCTGTTGGATTGTAGAATTCCAGCCATTGCTTGGCTTTCTTCACTATCTGGATGCACTTCACCAGATTCTTTTTTGTCAGCCTCTTCTCATTGAGCATGGCTCTGGTCTGCACCAGTGACTGCAGGAAGTTTCTTGGAGTTTTCATGCTTGGGGCTGTTTGTTAGAATTGGGAGATACTTCCTCTTGAAGTTCCATGATGTCCAATTCGATTCCTTTACCCTTGAAGAATTTCACCACAGCAGCAGCCTGCCATCCTCTCATCTCATCTGGTTTATCCACATAAGTTTTGAGAGTGGTCCTGGATGATATGGCCAAGCTCTCCATGAGCTGAGTTTTCTCCTCTGGAGTGGTTTCATTATAGTAATATCTAAAAATTGTCATTCCTTCCATCCTGTATTTTTTACACTTCCATATCATTAGATTGGACATTTATCAATAAATTGGTACGACAAAAGTACATGTCACGTACTGTACTGATGGACATTTTTTGCACAGCTTATGAACATCCGTTTGTTTGTAAGCTGCTAAACCATTATAAATCAATAGAGTATCATGTTGAAAACCGTTCACCATGGAGAGCTGCTCATGTATTGGATGGATCACTCTCCTTTCAAAGTATCATCATCTCAGATCCTTAAACATTTAGATTTGAAATCAAGGACCTCAATCTCTGCCTTGAAAAAAAAAGAGAAATGGCCACTGGATACAGTGCTGAAAGTGGCAGAGCTTTTTGAAATGGACCTCAATACATTCCTGAGATTGGAAGATGCTCCAGTGTCTGGGGCTGACAATTTATCTGGAGTGAAATATGCCAAAGCAAAAAAGCTATTCATTGAGGAGAGAATTGATGCCATGGATCTGGATATCCAAAAAATCAAGATGATCCTGGGCATCAAATAATCACCTCCAATGGACAAAAAAACACAGCAAGCGCTCAGAAAGCTAGAGAAAAGGATGAAGGATATCATCCAAAAGGATGTGACATCAAGCTCTGCAGAGCAAGTGCCCCCCGGGCAGAAAACGGGCAGTAAGTCTAATAATTCACCAAACCCCAATGCATAAACCACTGACCATCAACTCCTCCAGATGTAGGAAAACAGGAGAAAGTATCCCTCTC
>JAAEPI010000461.1 GCA_024232835.1 Cytophagales bacterium | reverse complement strand
TGCGACTCCCAATTTCCACTCCCACTCTCACTCTCATTCGGCGGCTCAGAACCATCTGGCCCCTTAAAATCTTCCTAAAAGCGGCCTAACAGCGGCCAACAGGCTGATGGTAAATGCTGGAAATTCACAAAACCAGCATAGAACAGTGACCATCGGAGGTTACGATGGGGATAGAGAGGACGAGAGTAACAGACAAAATAATAGGCCCAACCCCAACCAAAACCCACCTTTTCCTATGGGCTATGGGGACAATCAATTGGGATCTAATGAGAACTGGGATTATGAGAGGAACAAGTGCTATTCATCAGACAATTCTTATCGAGGCCAAAATTGAAATAATAATAACAATAATCGACAAAATCACGGCCGAAATCATGACAGGAATGAGAATCAATCTCGAAATAGACTGCCCAATCAGCTGTGTCGATGCTTTGGATTGTGAGATGAGTGCAATTTCAACACATTCGAGTTTGATTTTCAATTAGTGTGCAAGATGCATAGAATTCCCATTGCGGAGAAAGTAGATTGGCTACTGATGCATCTTGAAGGTTCCATAAAAGAGCACACAATGTCTTGGATGAAGGATTGAGGATTGAATAATCAGCCGACCTATGACGAGATTATTGGAGAGCTGAGGCCCCGTTTCCAACAGAAAATGTCAGTGGAGATTGCCGAGCATAAATTGGTGGGGCGTAAGTGGATATTTTTACACCGGTTGATGCGTTTTTACATGAAACTCATGAGCTCGTGCAATGTGCTCTACCC
>JAAEPI010000460.1 GCA_024232835.1 Cytophagales bacterium | reverse complement strand
GATGTAAATTAACCTAAGATTGGCGGGGGCCAGCATATTATTTTCATTCATTAATGAATTAATCGGGATCTGTTTTTAAAATCATATCCCACATATATTTCTTTAAGGTGGTTTTAAAAATACCATTATCAGACTCTTCTTTGAAGTTAGTTGGTAGGTCATTCCATGCAGAGTGCGTTCGGAAGAAAAAACTCGTTCTGAAAGGACGAGTCTTAGCTTCAATCACACTCTTAAGGGAAAACCTATCATAACGATTGGTTCTTCTCTCGTTTAAGTCTAGGATGTTGGAAACAGACTGATCTGTATTTCCCAGTCTTACAGGGGGTCTGATATTGGTTCTAAGCCTTCCACGCTCATTGTTTGTTAGAGGCAAAAGGTAGTTTGGTAGTTTGATAACAGACCCACTGTTGTAGATACTGTGAAACATCACTAGGTCTGTAAACTGGAGCTTATATATCATGGGCATCAAATCTAGATCTCTTAGCCTAGAAAGATACTCAATATCATTATAGTGATGATCCTGTTCTCCAAGGATCCACTTGACAGCACGTCTCTGGATAGCTTCAACTTTGTCTATCATAACAACATTTGTTGGGCACCAGATAATACTGCCATGTTCAAAAAGGCTTCTAATGAGAGCAAGGTAGAATGCCCTCTTTTGTTTACGGTCTTTGATAAAACGTAAAGTTCTTTTCATTAGCCCTAGTCTTGAACTAGCTTTTGTACAAAGAGCAAGAATGTTTTCTTCCCAGCATAAGTCAGCTATAACGACAATGCCAAGATCTTTCTCACTTCTCACAGAATCTAGCTCAATTCCATTAAGGTTGTAATGAAAAGTCTGCAAGGGGAGAACCTTGCTCCATACATTTTCCTCTGTAGCTTTATTAGACACAGATAGGACCTTACATTTCTTGGGGTGGAATTTCATTTTATTCCTATGTGCCCAACTATGCAGGGCATCTATATCTTGTTGGAGGATTTCATGATCACTCCAATTAATGATCTTGCGCCAAATTTTTGTATCATCGGCGTACAGGGCTATATTTGTTCCCTCTTGAATGCACTCCGACATATCATTAATGAAAAGTACAAAGAACAGGGGGCCAAGAATGGAACCCTGTGGGACTCCAGATCTTACGTTAATGAGGCTTGATTGTGCACCTCCAATAACAACACGCTGTTTTCGATCTTTTAAATAGTCCACAATAAATTTTAATAGAGTGCCATCAACTGCATATTCATGCTTCAGTTTCATCAATATTATGTCATGATTTACTGAATCAAATGCTTTTGCAAAGTCGAAGTAGACCACATCAGTTCGGATATTATCATTGATTGATGTTGAAAAGTTGTCAATGTTGCCTACCATTTGCGTAGTGCATGATCTCTGTGGAAGGAAGCCATGCTGGCTGTGATTCAGTTTATCACGACATTTAGCAAAAAGTTCATCCCTCACAAGTTTTTCAAAAACTTTCATTACAAGACTTGTAAGAGATATAGGCCTGTAGTTTTCGACAGCTGATTTAGGGCCTTTTTTATGCACAGGTACAACATTAGCCATCTTCCATTCGGCTGGAATCTGTCCCATGTTGTACGAAATTTTAAATAGTACTGCCAAGGGGTATGCAATACCATCTCTGCAGTACTTTAAAACTTTTCCATGTATACCATCAGGTCCAACAGATTTATTAACATTAACATCCTTCAGAATTTTCCGGATTTTACTGGTACTGAAATCTATGTCATTTACTGTATCATTAGAGTAATCAATATCAATATTGTAGCTACTGGCCTCAGAAAACTGATCTTGAAAATATTCATTAAAGATCTCAGCTTGATCCTGTGGATTGTTCCTGAACCTACCACAATAATTAACTGTACCTGGTATACGTGTTGACTTTGATGTTGACTTTACATGGGACCAAAATTTCTTAGAAATCAAGGCTGGATCGTCTTCATCATTAAAATTTGACGCCATTTTTTCATGAAAAAGATTTTTGAACTCTGCTCTACAGTCAGAGAATTTTTTATAGTCTATGGCCAGGCCAGTTTCATTAAATTTAGCCCTTAATCGTTCCTTCTTTAGACATAGTAGATATGCCTCAGAGTCAAACCAAGGCGGCTGATCCTTGTCCGTAATAGTGATAGTTGGGATTCTTCTGTGTATGTGATAAAATAGAATGTTCTTGAATCTAGACCATCCAGTTTCAGCATCACAGTTAAGGTGTTTGTCCCACTTCACATGTTTTAGATCATTGGTCAACCCTTCCCAGTTTGCCTTCTTGTAATTAAGAATTTTCCGTTTAACAACTTTCTTTCTGAATTTCATTTTGATGGAGAAAGCTATTCCAAAGTGGTCTGACGAGCAAATTTCGTTTTTGCCCAAAACCTCGACCTTCTCAATACTGCCCATAAGGTTAGACAACAGAATATCAAGAATCTTGCCTTTGTCATGGGTAGGTTTGTTGATCATTTGAGTAAGACCAAGGTCATTAAATAAATCAATGAAACGCTGGCCAAGTTGAGTTGTAGACGTTCCCTCTACCCAGTTTATTTCTGGTAGGTTGAAGTCTCCAATCACAAAATGAGCTTTAAATTTCTTTCGGCTGGCAACATTTCGCAGATGTCGCTCTATTTCATTAAAATTTTGTTCCGCTAGTGTACCAACCCTATAGCAAACAGATGAGCAGTTGTTAGTGTTATCTGCCTTGAGGATGATAGATAGCATCTCAGCTTTTGAACTGACATCGACTTTATC